>OMZF01000195.1 GCA_900315465.1 uncultured Eubacteriales bacterium
TCAGCCCGATTTTACGCCTGTGGAGTTAGTAGGTTACGAGGACGATGAAGCAGGAAGCCCATTGGCTTTAGCCAATGGGTAGTTCACTAACATCAATCGCACATTGCTAATTGATTTGTGAGTATCCGTAACTGTTTACAAGGGCTTCAAGCTTTTCACCTTTTGCACACATAGGACATTTCGGCGGTTTGTAGCTTTCATAATCCCCAAGGTCATTCGGGTCGAATACGGAGTTTACAGGGTAGCCGTCACAGTCATCGACTGTAGCAAATATCGCACTTACACCGACTACTATTCCTCCGTAATAATTAACTGCATCTATGGCAGCTAATGCACTCTTACCTGTTGTTACCGATGCAGCAAGGATAAGAACGTGTTTGCCTGCTATTGTGGGTACAATATTATCTCTGAACATCATCTGACCGCCTGAAATGAATTCGGGTGATACAACATAAATGGTCTGATGTGCATTCATGTTCATATAGTGGTCATTGGTAAGCTCGTCTGCAATGCACGTTCCTACTACTTCCATACCGTCAATACAAAGTATTGTGTCGATAATAGTATTGGTGCGATAATCTGATACAAGTTCGGCTGCCAGTGCTTTTGCCTCTGAAAGACGCATTTTTTGTGTTGTTACGTCAATATAGTAATTCGTATGGCTGTGCATGGTTGCAAAGTGTCCCTTCTGCACACGAAGGAAAACTTCATTGTTTTTTGTTCTGATTTTAAATTCCTTAGACATAATTCCACCTCTTTATTTTGTTTAGTGAAAGAAAAAGCTGAAAACCGATGTAAATATTTCAGCTATTTTAAAACGTACTATATATTTATCACTGTCGGTGACGATATCTTTTTCGCTGTCGTTCAGCACATCACCGATATTTCCCTCTGCCGCGGGAACACATACTGCAGGATACAGCACACACCACCAATTATGCCCTTTACCTTCGCCTATCACTATCCGTACAGCATCATAATAACCCGCAGGCAGTGAAAAATCTTTATAACATCTTGTGTCAAACGGCATATTCACTATGCTTACTTCCACTGTATCATTACTGCCGTTTTCATGAAGTATTTTTTCCGAAAGTTCTTTGATGTCAGATGTATGCTCTTTTGCATTTTTTATTGCTTCGTCTTTATTCCGGCAATCAGAAAATATGTTTTCCATGAATACTGTTATCCCGTCACGGACTTTCAGTTTTAAATTCTGGTCGCTTTCCGAATCAGAATTTGCAAGGATATGAAGTCTTAAAACATTATCTTCAATATCTTCACACGCTGCCCCGAAACTTGTCAGGGACAAAAGACATGATATAATGACAGCACAGCAAAAAGCTCTGAATAATATTTTCATAATGCATATCCTCCCGTAAAAAATCATCTGAACAAATAATTGACAGAGTGGGGGAGGATTATTCATTTTTTCTGAATTATGATTTTAATTTCAGTTCTGTTATATTTCCGCTTTCGTCAGTTATAAGAGTGAATTTATCATTGCTGTATATATAACTATCATTATTCTGCTGAAGTTGGGGAGGAGCGGTGTGTACAGACTGCATAGCTTTCAGTGCAAGAACAGGAAAACTGTTATCCGGCAAAAGAGAAACTGTATTCTTACAGCAAAGTTCTCCGTAACATAAACTATAGATTCCGTCAGCATATCTGAATGAAAGTCCGGAAATCTCTTTCGGTGATTTTATTGTTACAGTATTTACACCATCGCCTAATATCTGAAAGTGACATTCATATTCTTTATCGGCATAAAATACTTTGCAGTCCTGCTCAGATTTAAGATTTACGGTTATCGGTTTTTGCTCTGTACATGATGTACATGACACGACAGCGAGTGATGATAAAACTGTTATAATAAACTTTTTCAAGTATCAAACCGCCTTTCAGCAGTTCAGAAAATATGTTTCATCTCCTCAAGCATATCTGACGGCAGCATGGTTCTCGGAGTCAGATGTTTTGCACATTCGTCACCTGCAAGTCCATGATAATATACCGCGTCTATCGCGGCATCATCGGCACTCATACCCTGTGCAAGGAATGATGCTGCCATACCTGCAAGCAAATCTCCGCTTCCGCCTTTTGCCATGCCGTTGTTACCATTCATGTTTACATAGGCGTTTCCGTCTGGGAATGCTATGATAGTATTTGCACCTTTGAGAATGACTGTTACATTGTATTCGGATGCAAAATTCTTTGCTGTATGATAACGATTTTTCTGAACTGTTATAATGTCGGTTCCCACAAGTCTTGCCATTTCTCCGGGATGGGGGGTCAGTATAATGGGAGCCATTGACTGTCTTAATACATCTATATTCGGAACAATAGAATTTATTCCGTCAGCATCAAGTACAAGCGGTTTTGTGGTAGTTGATATTATTGCACTCACAAGCTCGGTCATGTTACTGCTCGTACCAAGACCACAGCCGATAAGCACCGCACTGCATTTGCCCAAAATTTCGGATTGCAGTCTGTCAAAATTATCTATGCTTATAAGTCCGTCACTGCTTTCTTTCATCGGCAGAAAAACAGCTTCTGTGAGTTTATTGGCAACTATGGGATATATTGATTCGGGAACAGCTGATTTCAGTATTCCTACACCGCTGCGAAGTGCCGCACCGCCGGAAAGTATGGCTGCACCTGCCATGCCGTAACTTCCGCATATCGAAAGTAAAGTACCGTTTGTACCTTTGTGAGCGGATTTTTGTTTCTTATGCATGGGGTGTTTTGTGATATATTCATCGGTTGTACGCATAGCGTATGTACACATATCCACAAGCTCCTGCGGAATACCTATTTTTGCCACACTTACTGTTCCGCAGTAATCAATAGAAGGATAGAGTACATGGAGAGGTTTAAGTGCGGTAAATGATACGGTATAATCGGCATGGAAACAATCACCGGGAATCTCTCCCGTATTGCATATGATACCGCTGGGAGTATCAACTGCAATTTTTACAGCATTTCTGTTACGGTTTGCAAGGTCTATTACCTGTACACTTCCGGGATCAAGAACATCCTTAAATCCTATTCCGTAAATTGCATCAATTATCATTTCCGCATTTTCTATAGTTTCAGCTGTTTCATTTATATTATCATAAACACTGTATATATTTACTTTATCGGGAATAATATTGAAATTCATTTTCCCTAAATCTGTAGCAGGATATTCATTTGCAAGTATTACCGTTACATCTGTCATTAGTGAAAGAAATCTTGCAATAACAAATCCGTCACCGCCGTTATTACCCTTTCCGCAAAGTACAGCTACTTTTCTGATTTTTTTCTCGGTTATGATCTTTGCCGCAAGTTCTGCGACAGCAGCACCTGCCTGCTCCATAAGAGTTGCAAGTGACATACCGCTTCTTGCTGTGGCACGTTCAAGATTCTGCATTTCATTGCTTTCTACAACTATCATTACTGTTCACCTCGTTTTATCGTTTACTCTCTTTTTAATTGAGATATAATATATAAATCGTTGTACATTATATTTTATCACTATTCTATATTTTTTTCAATCAGATTTTGTGTTTTTTATATATGTTTTTTGCACGGAAATGCAAAAACAAATCATCAAAAAAAGTGTTGCACTTCTGAAACAAAATCCGAATAATTTATTTCATAGCATCCATACGGAGAAGTCCATATATTTGCTCCGTTTTCAAGTTTTCCTCTTCCTTCCAAGAGAATTTTGATCTTGTCAATATCATGTAATTCAAAATTGATTTTAAAGCTCATATTTACCTCACAATTACGACAAAAAATCTGTTATCATTGTACCACAATACAAAATCAACACTTTGTATGCTGTACAGAGCCTGCGGCGATAACAAATATCTGAATGCGGCAGAAAAAGCACAGAAATTTATTGCAGATAATATGA
>OMZF01000070.1 GCA_900315465.1 uncultured Eubacteriales bacterium
AAAGTATTATTCGCATAGCGTCAATAAGGTGCAGCGGCTCGCTGCCGGTTTTTTTATGCAACGAAAAAGCAAAATACTCTGTCATCCCGAACGAAGTGAGGGATCTTTAAAAAGATTCTTCGCTTCGCTCAGAATGACAGCCGGCGTGCCGCCGGTGTCGATTGACGCTATGCGTAGTTTATTCGTATAATGAATTTAATTTGCTGCAAAAGTATAGGTGCTGTCATCCGGAAAATCAGCAAGGTGAGTTATCAGATCATCATACTATCAAACGGATCTATATCAGGGAATTTATCATTTTTGTAATTCATAAGCAATACCTGAATCTGAACATCTCCTCCGTTTTGAGTATGTTCGATAGCACAGTCAATAAGCTCCATAATATTTTGTTCTGTAACCAATTTTTCTGATTCAAGCAGACTTTTTACGGTATCGTAATCGTTAATATGAAAAAAGTAGGAAAATATTTTTGTGATATTTTTCTTTATGTAATTTTCAGCTTCGGTTTGCCTGTCTTTAATGAATACCTGTGTGACGATCTGGAATTTGGTATTTTCTTCCATTTGTATATCATAATTTCTATATTTCAGCATTGCTTGTACATCAAGTAACTGCACTTTTTTAAAATTTATTTTTGTTCCGTCAACAAAATATCCGAAAAGCGGGAGCTTTTTAACATTGCAGCAGCCCCAGAATGCATCATCAGCAATACTTTTCACACTGTCGGGAATGACTAAGGAGGTCAGCCCTTTACATTCACAAAACGCACGGTCTCCGATACTTGTCACACTTTCGGGTATGACCAATGATGTCAGACTTTCACATTCGCAAAATGCACGATTTCCGATACTCGTCACACTGTCGGGTATAACTAATGATGTCATACTTCTGCAAAAGGAAAACGCCCAGTCTCCGATACTTGTCACACCGCACGATAAAACTAATGAAGTCAGACTTTCGCACCCGCTGAACACATGATCTCCTATATTTGTCACACCACTGCCGATGACTAATGAAGTCAGATTTTCGCAGTATCTGAACGCACTCTCTCCAATACTCGTCACACTATCGGGAATAACCACCGAGGTCAGTTTTTCACAGTAGGAAAATGCCACATTTCCGATACTTGTTACATTCTCCGGAATGATCACAGTGGTAAGATATTTGCAGAATTGAAATGCTCCATCTCCGATACTTGTTACATTGTCAGGGATAACTGCCTTTTTGACCCATGGTTCTTCTATGTATTTTTTTAATACGCCGTTTTTAATTTTAAAGCATTTTGGATTTGTCGGGAATAATTTCCGGAGCTTCTTCAGCATTATATTTTTAATATCACCACCCATTATCTTTATCCCCCTTAAATATATTTTTATAATTGTTCGTGATTATGCACAATAATCTTGTCATCCGGATCATTCCCAACATGTCATTCTGAGCGAAGCGAAGAATCTTTCCAGAACAACAACTTTACTGAAAAAGATTCCTCGTGCCCCAAGGGCATTTCCTATGGGCACTGCTCGGGATGACAACTTTAAGTTGACGACATTGGAGGTGAGAGTTTACCCCATTTTGGTCAAGAAAACAGCTTATGATCTCTGCGATTAAGATCGTTTACAGTATCTTTGCAATCGGGGGATTTATTCAAAAGTGCATCTTCTGATTTACATACACTGTCAGGTGCGTTTTTACTATCACCGGTCAACAATGTTATATTTTTTATTAAAAATATAGGATCATTCAAATAATAGTCGATAAATGTTTCGGATTCTATTTTATCAGTTGATTCAAAAGAGTTCATGTATGAGTACATACAATTATTATCAACTATAAATGTACAAGATAAATACTTATCAATTTCACTTTGATTTGTTTCTATATTTTTAAATAATTCTTTTTCATAATGGTTTACATAGATACAAAAAAAGTACAGTAATAAAAAATCGGATTGTATTTTTTGGGGAACCTCTTCATAATATCCTTTAAATTCACTAACAGTATAACAGCTGATATTTAATATATTGCATGAATCTTGTTTTGTAATATCTATTAACAATCTTTCCATCTCATTCTGAGGTCCGCAATAGTAACACAGCAACTGACAATAGTTCAGACAATTTTTTATTCTTAATTTCCTAAATCTGTCCCTGTCCGCATCAGTGTCCAATTTTTTAAATAATTTATCAACAAAATTACGGGACTCTTCAGCAAGTCTTATTATTTTATCTCTTATTTCTTTATCATAACAAGTTGTCCAACACATAATGTATACTAATAGTCCAAACAGTTCAATGGTCAATTCATATTTATTTTTATCGTTACTGCATCTTTCAATTAGTTCCTCACAGCTTTTGATCACATCCAGAAAACTTTCGTTGCATTCGTAAGAAATGAATGGAATCTTTGACAGCCTGATAAAAGCTGTTATTTTATTACATTCTATTCTTGTACGTTTAGTTTCATCATAATTACATGTCTTCATAAGAGCCGATGTATAATAAAGAATTTTATAAATTTCTATAGATAGTTTACTGTAATCATAATTTTCTTTAACTACTTTAACATACTTTGTCATAGGGTTTATGTAATACATTGCAAAATTATTATACAGATTTTCACATATTTTTTCGCATTCTTTTGTTTTGTAATATGGTTTATTAGGTATTGAGATTTTATCCCCATTTTTACCTTTGAGTTCTTTTAAAAAAACATCCTCACGTAAACACTTGATTAGTTCTTTCCGTTGCTCTTTATTACAATCTTCCAGTTCACCTAATTTTTTAAACTCATGGAATAATACATATATCGGGCAGTCTTCTTTATTGCATGAAATTGGTTCTTTGTCTGGAGCTTCCTTATAATATAATTCAGCTTCATGCTCATCGTATGGTGAAAGACATCCGTCTAATGTCTTCCAACTCTCGCAATTTTTAAGATCTGAAAAATTTAGCGTATCTTTAAATTTATAATCAAAAAAATTTTTATCAATATCTTCTAATGGTTCTTCTTTGTTTAAAAATGCTGATATAGCAATAATTGTTTTTATAAGCTGAGGACTAAATTTAGTACTTTTATTTTTTGCGTAACTTCCTGTGATCCTTTTGTTGTGATTCGCCTTGTTGTTTGTATCATAAGATGCATATTTATCAAAAGGAGTTTTCTTAATACCTTCTTTATCAAGAGCATCTATAATTGTCTTATATGAAGCGTTTAAAACTATTTTATATGATTCTAAAAACTTCTTTATCTTATCAACATATTGGTTATTATTTTGTCCTTGTTGCATATAAATCATCTCCCTAAAAAACACAAAATCAAAAAATACACACACAAAATAATCGATGAAAACAAACAATTCGTGTTGTATAATAAAATTAACGTAATGAACTAAGTTGCGTTGCGAACAAATATTAAATAATTTTATTCAAAGAAAGGAAGTACAATTATGGAAAACCCAAGAATTTATAACGGTACTAATCACAAGATTGATTTCTACTGTGAAGGCAATTACATTAATGCCCGTTACAGCAAGAAAATTATCACGAAAGGAGCAAAACCTTATTATACACTTCCACAACAGGATGCACTTTCTTCACGTGAACAGCTTAGTCGAATCGGAGTTTGTGAAAACAATATTCCGGTGCTGGAAAGGGTTGTTAGTGATATTGATCAAATCAATGATTCCCATTTAGCATATGACTATATAGTGGTTTCACAATTATACTCATTTTGTTTAGGAAAAACTGCACATCCTCTGTTGCTTAGCAGAATTTATACAACAGAGATAGTATATGATAATGATGATATCAATAAACCTGTCGGTGCAGCAGGAATTATAAAAGCTTACAGCTTCAGTGCATATGACTGGGCTTGCTGGATCCAGCAGTACTATAACCGTTTGATACCTCTTAACTGGTTTTCTGTTCCTAATCTCAAAATCGACCTCGAAAAAGCAAAGAGCGTATGCTTTTCTCAGGCTGATACGCAAAACATCAATATTATACAATCATTCCTACAGAATATAAACAGTATCATGCAGCCCGGCATCATATCACCTGATGGTTGAATTGTATTATAATAAATAATAGAACTTGCATATTAGAAAACATAGATGATTAAATTGTGAGATTTTGCCGACATTTAATTCTTTCACAAATTAATTCTATCATACTATCCACAAGAATGCAATAAGTATTATAAAGAATAGGAGATTATATGATGATAACTCAATTTTTGGATCAATTAAGAATTATTCTCGTTGCTCCTGAAGATGATGCAATTCTTCAAGAGAGCTGCAAAGCAGATGATCTGAAAGGCATCAGAAAACTGATGTGGAAATTCAGATGTATACTCAAGGGTGAGGAATATTAAATATATTTTGATATTATGATTTTTAGCAGTCTTAGATTACTTTCACAGTTTAGTAATCTGAGGCTGCTTTTTATATGATTCAAATAGCCATTTCAGATGCGGTGAGCTGAGCAAAGCCGACCAATGTAATCTCGAGCCGGTGTGCCTCCAGTGTCAATAAGGTACGGCGGCACTCAGGATAGTTGTCTTACAACTTCCGATGCAATGATTATTCCGGCGGCTGAGGGGGCAAACGCAATACTTGCAGGGATCACTTTTCCCGAAGCTTCATCTTTCACAAGGCGGCTGGGAGTGAGAGGAACTTCTTTTGAATAAACGACTGTAAGCTTTTTTACTCCCCGTTTTTTAAGTTCCCTACGCATGATCCTCGCAAGAGGACACACAGATGTTTTGTAAATATCGGCTATTTCAAACATTTCAGGATGGAGTTTGTTTCCTGCACCCATTGATGATATTACAGGTACATGATGTTTTTCTGCCTGCATTATTATTTCTATTTTCGCACTTACGGTATCAACAGCGTCAACAACATAATCGAAAACGGAAAAATCTATCATATCAGCCGTTTCGGGTGTATAAAAAATATCGTAACGGTTTATTATAACATCCGGATTGATAAGCTTAGCTCTTTTTTCGGCTGCCTGTGTCTTATACATCCCTACAGTTTCATCTGTGGCTATTATTTGTCGATTTATATTACTTAAAGATACAATATCCCTGTCGATAATATCAATTGTGCCGATACCGCTTCTGACCAGCATTTCAATGACATATCCGCCTACTCCACCTGCTCCGAATACTGCTACTCTTGAATTTCTGAGCTTTTGCATTGCCTGTTCTCCCAAAAGCATTTCAGTCCTTATAAATCTTTTGTCCATAACAAAACCTCCTGTGTTTATTATGTTATCTATTGTACCACAAACACAATACAAAAGTACAGCTGTTTGATTTTCAGTGATGTGGAAATGGAGCAATGTCATCAACTTAACGAAAACCCTGTAATTCTGAGAGGAAAGCGTACCTGTCATTCTGAGCGAAGCGAAGAATCTTTATACAAAACTAATTCATTCAAAAGATCCCTCACTTCGTTCGGGATGACAT
>OMZF01000158.1 GCA_900315465.1 uncultured Eubacteriales bacterium
CGCTATGATAAACTTGACTCAATTTTTCTCTCTGTCATCATGTTGGCTATGATTTTTGACGCTCTTTTTATGTGAACACGCTCTAGTTGATTGAAAGAGTTCCGGAAAGTCTTCATGCGATATGATAAACTTGATTCCATGTATTTATCGTTTATTCAATTTGCTTGCATCTTAAAATGGTCTAAATAGTGTCAACACGCTCTAAGCAGGAAAGAAAAAGTAAAAGTGAAAAATTAAATTTGCGAGGGGATATATTTGGAGAAGAAAAAAAGTATAGTAAGTGTAATCGTTAAGATCTTTTGTATAGTTATTATTGTTGTAAGTATACCATTTATGATTGGTATAGGACTTATGCTTAATGGAGATGCTCAAAGGAATATGGAATATACTTATGCAGCCACAATTGATAATGCATGCAAAAGCTATTACTCTGATATAATGATTGGAAAAACAGAAAACAGAGATGGCGAAAAAAACGCTGTACCGCTTTTTCCGGAACAGGGTAAATCAGAATCAGAAAGAAAGGAATTTGCTTTTTCTCGGACAATTAATGATGCTTTGAAATATATTGGAACCGAGAATTATTTATCGTATCTTGATATATGTGTTGCTGATAATGAGGGAAATATTTATTGGAAATCAGACAAAAAAATTGACGAAACTAATTTACAGGATATTAGTTTAAACAGTGATACTACATTAGGTGAGTTGTATCATAATAAAAAAGATTATCCGTAATGAGCGGTTAATGGACGAGATGTTAAGGTTTTAGAAGAGGATTGATTAAATATTCATTCAAAAAACTGATTTTAATACACTTTATGTTGCATTTTTATCAATATTGTTGTATGATGTAAGTGATTTTGTTATTCTATGATAACAATTAAAAAATAATAAAGGAGGAAACCGCAATTTGCGGTAGTAACAAAATGCAGACAAATAAGAAATTAACAGATGTACTGCACACAGTTGTCAGTTCTGCTCTGGTATGTTCCATGCTTATGGGGATATGTCTTTTGGTTGCACCACTTGTTTCAGCAGTGCCCGATAAGACATTTACAGTAGGTTTTGATGCCGAATTTCCCCCATACGGTTATAAGGATGAAAGCGGTGAATATGTCGGATTTGATCTTGACCTTGCAGCAGAGGTATGTAAGCGTAAAGGTTGGGAGCTTGTAAAACAGCCTATTGACTGGGACTCCAAAGATATGGAGCTTGAAAGCGGAGCAATAGACTGTATATGGAATGGCTTTACACTTAACGGGCGAGAGGACAAATATACCTGGACAGTACCATATATTGATAATTCACAGGTGGTAGTGGTAAAAGCAGATTCCGATGTAAAAAATCTTTCCGACCTTAAAGGTAAAGTGGTAGCGGTTCAGTCAGATTCCTCGGCACTTGCTGCCTTTACCGGTGATGATGCAACAGAGGAAAATAAGGCTCTTGCAAATGAATTTTCTGAATTGCAGCAGGTTGGGGATTACAATACTGCTTTTCTTAATCTTGAAAGCGGAATGGTTCAGGCAGTGTGTCTTGATTACGGTGTTGCAAAACATCAGGTATCGGGAAAAGAAAACGTCTTCCGTCAGCTTGAGGATGTCGTTTCCACAGAAAAATATGCTGTAGGTTTCAAACTTGGCAATACAGAGCTTCGTGACCAAGTACAGTCTACCCTTCTTGAAATGAAAAAGGACGGTACATTTGATTCTATCGCAAGGAAATGGGAACTTCAGGACAGTGTATGTCTCAGTGCTGATACTAATCAAACCGAAAATACTATGGCAGTCACCTCAAAGAAAGATGGAGTAAATTATATGTCGATGTTCCTTCAGCTTCTTGAGGGTATGGGTTCAACTCTTATTATTTTTGCACTGACACTTCTTTTCTCTTTACCTCTCGGACTTTTATTGACATTTGTCCGTATGTCAAAATTCAGACCATTACAATGGCTTGCGAGGATATATATATCCATAATGAGAGGCACACCGCTTATGCTTCAGCTGCTTGTGGTATGTTTTGCACCATATTATGTTTTCAGGATAAATCTTGGTTCATCATATAGGTTTTATGCTGTAATAATAGGTTTCTCTCTGAATTATGCGGCATATTTTGCAGAGATTTTCCGTGCCGGTATACAATCAGTTCCGAACGGACAGAGAGAGGCGGCTTCTATACTCGGTTATTCCAAAGTACAGACATTTGTAAGGATAATCTTCCCGCAGATGATAAAGAATGTTCTTCCACCCGTAACAAATGAAGTAATTACGCTTGTAAAGGATACATCACTTGCCTTTGCTCTTGCATATACAGAGTTGTTTATTGTGGCAAAACAGATCGCAGCAGCTCAGGCAAATATTCTTCCGCTGTTTGCAGCAGGCTTATTCTACTATATATTCAATTTTGTTGTAGCGTTCGTCATGAATGCTATTGAGAAAAAACTTAATTATTATAAATAATGGAGGTGAGCGAGTATGGAACTGCTTGAGATAAATAATCTGAGTAAAAGCTTTGACGGAAAGAAAGTGCTTGAGGATATAAGTCTTTCTGTCGGACAGGGAGAGGTAGTGTCTATAATCGGACCTTCCGGTTCCGGAAAATCAACACTTCTCCGCTGTGCCACATTTCTCGAAACAATGGATGACGGTGAACTAAGCTACTGTGGTAAAAAGGTTGTGTCCAGTGAAAACGGAAAGGCAGTTTATCCGGGTAAAGCTGAAATGCAGGAGGCTAAATCAAAATTCAGTTTAGTTTTCCAGAATTTCAATCTTTTCCCTCACTATAATGTTCTGAAAAATGTAACAGATGCACCAATTCATGTAATGAAAAGAAATCGTGAAGAAGTCTATGAAGAAGCAAGTGAAATGCTGAAAAAGGTGGGACTTTCCGATAAAGAGAAGTCATATCCATGTGAGCTTTCAGGCGGGCAGCAGCAGAGAGTAGCAATAGCAAGGGCATTGGTAATGAATCCCGAAATAATTTTCTTTGACGAGCCTACATCGGCACTTGATCCGGAGATAACATCAGGTATTCTTAAAATAATGCGTGAACTTGCCAATGAAAAAATGACAATGGTAGTTGTTACACATGAAATGGATTTTGCCCGTGCTGTATCAGACAAAGTTATTTTCATGGACGGAGGATTTATTATTGAGCAAGGCAAGCCTTCCGATGTAATTGATAATCCGAATAATGAAAGAACAAAATCATTTCTTAAAAAGCTTTCACTGTAACACAAATATTTTTCCGATTGGCAGAACATAAAATGTACAACAATTCATCAGTTCAGTGACAAAAAATAATATTAATATAATTACATTGCAGATACTACTCATCTTAAGGATAAGAGTGTACTTGATGAAATTGAAGTCGAACAGCAGCTGAACCTGAAACGGGAAATTAACAAATTTGATGAAAAAGCAATTATGCTTATTACTGAAGACGGAAAAAAGGTCGGCTATGTTCCAGAAAAGGACAATATTATTTTTTCTCGGCTGATGGATGCCGGTAAACTATTGTCGGCAAAGGTGACAGATATAAAGGAACGCAGTCATGAATTCAAGCAAATAAGCATAGGTATTTATCTTATTGATTTTTAAAAATACAAGGAGTAAAAAGAAACCAGATTAATTCCAACAAGATATGTAGGTTCAAAAGAGGTGGAATGATAGTGTATAGTGAGCAGGAACTGAAACACGCAGCTGAATTTCGGAATGAAATCCACGAAGCGGCTCTGAAAAAAGTCAGAGCTGTATTTCCTGATGCCGTCTCTGTCGTTGATCAATACCCTGTTGAGGCTTATTTTCAGGAAGTCTGGGATTATCCGGGAAAATGGTATAGGGTTGTGGGAACACCGGAAGGTGCAGGCAGCCGGAAGAACCTGATTGATACCATTGTTCGCAATACGCTGGAGCACTGCCGGAATATGGGAAAAGAATCTGATATTAATTTATTTTACAAGTTGATAGCAGAATATCCGGGCATTGTTTGCGATTACTGCATAGTAACGAAAGTAGAGGGAGTTTTTCCTTACCGCGGTGTTGATTCACACCGGCGTGCCTTGGGCTGTGCCGCTCTCAAACTCTTTGACGGCGGCAGAGAATGGTCTTATGACCTTAGCCGTGCAAGGAGCAAAAAACTAAAAAGCAAAGCACTTTTTGCTCCGACAGGATCGGATGAATGGTTGAATTACCGGAAAGCATTTCTTTGCCCACCCCACAAAAATACATATAATGACGCTGATTTTGAGAGAGTCAATAATGTCTTGTTCCCGGGTGGAACGGACGGACTTGAGGTTTACAGATGGACAACAGACTGGTCGGAGTATTTTGATGATGGTCATGAATGGTGGGGAGTGCTTTGTCTGACGGTTTACGATAAGAGCCTTGACCGTTTTGTAGTGATAATGGCTTCGGCGACAGATTGAAAGAAAGTTTTTCAGGGTGATAGTATATGTCTCTGTTCAACAGGATCTTTGAAGGAAACAAATCAAGCGGAAAGATAGTTTCGTTTGATACAGTAACTCTGCGTGAAAGCGGTATGCGCTATGTGATAGAATATGAAATTTTAATGAAAGCAGATCATGCTGAGGTATCACGATATGGAATCAGGTTTGCAAGGAATGAAGATCAGCGAATACTTGAAAAGCGTGCTGTGTGCAGCACAGATACAGTATTGGAGCTGCTAAACAAGTGTCGAATCCTTTCGTGGGACGGATTTAACGGTCCTCATCCAAAGAATGTTAAGGATGGAATAATGTTTACTCTTAAAGCGACTGTCAACGAAGGTAAAAAAATATATGCGACCGGTTCGCAGAATTTCCCGAAGCACTACAGAGATTTCAGGGACGGACTAAATGCTTTATCAGAGGTAAAAAATAATGAAACTTAATGTATCAGTGCAATAAGAAATGCCGGAATAAATGCAGCGTCAGGAAAGATCATCGTTACGATAGATGCAGACAGCATTATGTCAAAGTATTCCCTGTGCGAGATAAAAGAGCTTCTTGAAAGCGGAAAATACATCGGCGGAGGTTCTCCGATGCGATTTAACAGGATGTCGGTAGGGATATTATGTTCTGCGGCTGCTGTCGCTATTAATCTTATCCCGGTAATGATAAAGAACAAAGCTGCACTTTCCGGAGGCATGTTCTGGTTTTACAAGCAAACATTTGTTGAGGTCGGCGGCTTTGATGAAACGCTTATCAGCCTTGAGGATTCTGAAAATGAATAGTTATGATAAGCTGATATGGGCTGTTGTAAAAGTTTTTGCTTTTACAACAGCCCAAAAGAATTTTTATGATAAATTATTTATTTGCAGATAACAATAACAATCTTGATTTATTTGATGGGGTAGGGGAGAGATAATCACTCTCATACCTTAAGACAATTCAATTTGTAAGTCCAAGAATATTGCGTACATCCGTTTGAGAAATACCGACAGTATCGGATATTTCTTCAACAGGACAGGAATTTACATACAGCTTTTTAACTATCGCTACAATTTTATCAGAAAAAGACTTGATGCTTGCCTGCAATTTGCTTTCTTCCGCATCAATCTGTGCAAGTCTCGCATTGGCTTCTCTGTCTATCTGTGCAAGTCTCGCATCAGCCTGTGCAAGTCTCTCATTAGCTTCCTTGTCTATCTGTGCTAATCTCGCATCGGCTTGTGCAAGTCTTGCATCAGCCTGTTTATCTTTAATAAAACAATCAGATATGCTCAATAAGCAAAATTACTAAAAATCCAATTAAAAGTTTGTTAAACATTTTTTTGAATAAATCTCTTGAAAATGGAAAAAATACCCCGTTTTTGTTACGCCTTTGTTACGCTCCGTATGTTACAATAAAGCGAAATAGCTAAAAAAGTGCAAATAATCACTTTTTCCAAGCTTTTTCATATTAAAATGAAAGGAAGAAACGAAAATGAAACACAAAAATGTCAAGCGTGTGCTTGCACTGCTACTGGCTGCGACCATGGCAGTCGGTGCTTTTGCAGGCTGTACGCAGTCGGGCGGCGAAGAAAGCTCCGGCACTAAGACAGAAAGCACCGCCGTCGGCGAAAGCTCAGCCGAAGCCAGCGATACTGCGACAGAAGAAGCAGAGCCTGCTATCAAGGCGACCACTGTCAGCTTTTCCAAAAGCGGCAAGTACACCACCACCGTCACATCCGACAAGGTA
>OMZF01000071.1 GCA_900315465.1 uncultured Eubacteriales bacterium
ATCGCTGTTTTCGGTTTCTTTCCAACCGATAGTTTTTCTTTTTAATGAATAATGAAAAATGAATAATGAATAACGAATAATACAGAAACGCCCCCGGCAGCTTCATTATAAATTATTCATTATTCACTATTCATTATTCATTGAGCCCCCCAAGCGAAGCGAGGGGGGCGTTTCTGACCCGGACGAGAATCGAACTCGTGTTACCGCCGTGAAAGGGCGGTGTCTTAACCGCTTGACCACCGGGCCATATATTAAGTAGCGGTAGTGGGATTCGAACCTACGACACTCCGGGTATGAACCGAATGCTCTAGCCAACTGAGCTATACCGCCATATTTTACTGCTTCAACAATCAGCTTTATCATTATATTACACTTACAGCATTTTGTCAAGCGTTTTTTTTAATTTCTGAACTTTTTAAATATACAATATGTAAACATATTTTTATATATACTATTAGTTTAAATTATACTGTTGAGTTTTCAACACTATCTCATATTCCGGTTTAAAACTTATCTGCCATTAAGCATTATTTTTCAACAAAAAGAGTATTACTTATTGTATTATCTACAGTTTTTTACTTCTTATTCGGAATTAAACAACTTTCAACATCAAAATGTTGAAAATGTTGAAAACTCCTCAACACCACTGTTGATACCTATATATTGTAAAAACAGAAAAAAATTTCAAAAATTACACAATATATGGTATATTTCCAAATTTCAACCCATATTTCAATGTAATATTTCTGTTAAAAATTACAATCCGTAAATTATTTTTTAACACTTTCAACTTTTTAATGTTGAAAACTTAGCCGATTTCAACTTTACTATTTGTAATATATTCATTTTTCAACAGTGAATACCTTTCTATATCATAATAAATACCACCTTTTAACAATTCATTACGCATCGTTCCTTCATATTTCATACCAAGTTTTCCCATAACACGTCTTGACGCAGGATTTATTGACATACATAATCCCGATATTTTTTCAAAACCAAAATGCTCAAATCCGAGTTTCAGCATAACTTCTGCCGCTTCTGCAGAGTATCCCCTGTTCCTGTAATTCTCGTCAACGTAATATGTTATATCAGCATGATTGTGCAGCATACTTACATTGATAAGTCCCACATTTCCTATGTATATATTCCCCTCTTTCAGAAACATACCGAATTCATAACCTTCCATAGTTTTAATACTTTGCTTCAAATATTTAAACCATTTTTTTGCATAATACTTTGTGTAATTTTCAGGTATACCGTAAGTTGTAGCCTTTACTGATTCCTGAGATGTAACACGGATAAAATCATCTATATCTTTTTTACAATATTCTCTTATTATAAGCCTTTGAGTTTCAAATTCAAATTTCATACCCTACCCCATTTATATTCCGAATGTTACTGCAATATTACAAAATAAAAAGAGACAGAAACATCTCTGATATTTCTGCCTCCTTATGATCAACCGTTATATGAATAGTTAGGTGCTTCCTTTGTTATCTGTATGTCATGGGGATGACTTTCCTTAAGTCCTGCACCTGTAATTCTTACAAAACGTGCCTTATCGTGAAGTTCCTGTATATTAGCACAGCCTGTATATCCCATACCTGCACGAAGTCCGCCTACAAGCTGATATATAGTATCAGAAAGAAGTCCCTTATAAGGAACACGTCCCTCAACACCCTCCGGTACAAGCTTCTTGTTTCCGGACTGGAAGTAACGGTCTGCACTGCCTCTGCCCATAGCACCAAGACTGCCCATACCACGATATACCTTGAACTGTCTGCCCTGATAGATTTCTGTTTCTCCGGGGGATTCCTCACAGCCTGCAACAAGTGAACCTATCATTACAACACTGCCGCCTGCAGCAAGTGCCTTAACTATATCACCCGAATATTTAACACCGCCGTCAGCAATTACAGGAATACCATGCTTTGATGCTTCATATGCTGCATCATAAATTGCTGTTATCTGAGGTACACCGATACCTGCTACTATACGGGTAGTACATATTGAACCGGGGCCTATTCCTACCTTTACACAGTCTGCACCTGCATCTATGAGTGCTTTTGCTGCCTCTGCTGTAGCAATATTACCTGCAATAAGCTGTACATCAGGGAACGCTTTCTTTACTCTTGCAACAGAATTGATGATATTATTATTATGTCCGTGTGCCGAATCAAGAACCAGTACATCAACCTGTGCCTTGATAAGTTCTTCTACTCTTTCAAGGACATCAGGTGTTCCGCCTATAGCCGCACCGCACAGCAAACGACCGTTCATATCCCTTGCACTGTTAGGATACTGTACTGATTTCTCTATATCCTTTATAGTTATAAGTCCTTTAAGAAGTCCGTTTTCGTCAACAAGGGGAAGTTTTTCGATCTTATGTTTTTTAAGTATAGCCTGAGCTTCATCAAGTGTTGTACCTACCGGAGCGGTGACAAGCTGTTCCTTTGTCATAACATCCGCTATTCTCTGGCTGTAATCACTTTCATTCATAAAACGAAGATCTCTGTTTGTTATGATACCTACAAGCTTTCCGTTCTCACAGATCGGCACACCCGAGATCTTATACTTTGCCATAAGCTTATTAGCATCATTTACATAGCGGTCAGGTGTAAGGAAGAACGGGTTTACTATAACTCCGTTTTCCGATCTCTTTACTCTGTCAACTGCATCTGCCTGCTGCTCGATACTCATATTCTTGTGGATGATTCCTATGCCGCCCTCACGAGCTATTGCTATAGCCATTCTTGTCTCCGTAACGGTATCCATTGCTGCCGTCATAAGCGGAGTATTCAATTTAATTTTCTTTGTGAGGTATGTGCTGATGTCAACTTCCTTGGGCTGAACATTTGATTCTCCCGGAATAAGCAATACATCATCGAAGGTAAGTCCTTCTTTTCCGAATTTTTCGTTAAAACCTGTACTGATCATACTTTTTTCCTCCCCATTTTTTGTTTTTTCTATTATATAATTTGCTATTATACCACATTAAATGCGATTTATTATTCTTTTTAAGAATAATAAATAATACATTTTCGTTATTTTTACACATATAATAAATTGAAAATTTTGCTATTATTTCCAACTGTTTCCCTTTTTATTTCCTGTCACTCAAAATGCCTTGCAAGTTCTGAAAGATCATCTTCACTATAAAATTCTATCTCAAGTACACCGCTTGTTCCGTCTTTATTATTTTTTACTTTTACCCTGCGGCTCAGATGCTCATTAAGTGCAAGCTCTACCTCGTCAAAAAATGATTTTCTGTTATGTTCGGGAACTGTTAGTTTCTTTTCTTCACTTGCCTTTTTTGCGAATTTTTCTACATCCCTTACTGTCAGATCATCACTTTTTATCCTTCTTGCAGTTGAAAGCATAAGCTCTTCATCTTCTACAGCCAATAATGCCCTTGCATGACCTGCAGAAATACTTCCGTCCGATACCATATCAAGTATCTCCTGCGGCAGTTTCAAAAGTCTCATTGCATTAGCTATTACCGGTCGGCTCTTTCCTACCGAACGGGATATTTCATCCTGAGTAAGCCCGTATTCCTCGGCAAGTACCTTATAACCCAATGCTTCTTCAACCGGAGTAAGATTTTCTCTTTGCAGGTTTTCGATCATTGAGATCTGCATCATCTCGGAATCTGTCATTTCCTTTATTATTACAGGAACTTCCGTAAGTCCTGCCATGCGGCTCGCTCTCCATCTTCTTTCACCTGCTACAAGCTGATAACCTCCGTCGGCTATTGGTCTGACTAAAAGCGGCTGAAGTACACCATGCTGTGTTATAGAATCTGCTAACTCCTGAAGTGCTTCTTCGTTAAAATCATGTCTCGGCTGTTCTCTGTTAGGTTCTATTTCACTTATACTGAGTGTTGTTGTGCCGCTGCTGTTTTCGGTTTCATTTTCCATGAAAATCAGATCCAGACCTTTTCCAAGACCTCCTCTTTTGGCAGCCATTTTTTTACCTCCCCTATAATTTTATAATCTGTATTTTTTTATTTATTGTTATCGATTATTTCCTGTGCCAGTTCCATATATGATACAGCACCCTTGCAGCTTTTGTCAAAGTACATTATCGGCATACCGAAACTGGGTGCTTCGGACAGTCGTACTCCTCTTGGTATAACTGCCGAAAAAACTTTTCTTGGAAAGAATTTCTTTACTTCCTGTACTACCTGCTGAGTAAGATTAAGTCTTCCGTCATACATTGTAAGCAGAACACCCTCTATGTCAATATAGCTGTTATATTTTCTCTTTACTATACGAACACTGTTCATAAGCTGAGAAAGTCCTTCCAGTGCATAATATTCAGGCTGTATCGGTACAAGTATCGTATCAGCAGCACAAAGTGCATTTGTAGTGATAAGTCCAAGTGACGGTGGACAATCGATAAAAATGAAATCATAATTGTTCTTTATAAGTGTCAATGCACTTTTAAGTCTTGATTCTCTTTTCTCAATATCCACAAGCTCAATATCAGCTGCAGCAAGTTCTATGCTTGACGGAATTATATCTAAATTTTCAAACTCTGTATGTAATACAGCACTTTCAGCTTTCATTCCGTCTATCATTATGTTATATGCCGAACTCTTTATTGTTCTCTTATCCACACCTACTCCACTGGTAGCATTCCCCTGCGGGTCAACATCCACCAAAAGACATTTCTTTCCAAGTTTTGCTATTCCTGCACTTACGTTGACGGCTGTTGTAGTTTTACCTACTCCGCCCTTCTGATTTGTTACTGCAATAATTTTTCCCACTTTTTTATTCCTCCCAATCCTGTCCGACTCTTGTTTTACAAAAAGCTATTCAGACAAAAGCAAATGTTTCACATGAAACATTTTTCATATACAAAACAATGTTTCATGTGAAACATTACACTATCATTATATCAAATAATAATAGAAATTAAAACACCAAATACATAATTTCTTTAATTTTTTTACGATAATAAGCAATAAAAGTATTATAATGACAGGATTTTTACTTTTGCAGCAAGGCAAATTCAATATACCAATAACTTCGTGTAGTGTCAATCGGATGCAACAGCACGTATGTCTCAACCTAACAAGGAATCTTTTACAAATAGCCGATTTATTCAAAAGATCCCTCGTGCCCCAAGGGCATTTCCTACGGGCACTGCTCGGGATTACAGGGTAACAGCCTTAAAGTTAATGATATTGCCAGCACGCCGGACTTCAGGCTGTACGGGATTTAGCTGCATCGTTATCAAATACAGATTTGGGAATTCTGACTGTATATTCATAGTAATCTTCCGTTTCCCTCTTTTCTGTACCTGCTCTCAGCCCCGAGCTTTTTATAACATCCACCGCTTTGTTTATTGTATTTTCAAATATTTTGATATTCTTTATTATCAGTTTGGTTTTCTGTCTGCTTAGTCTGTCTTGCTTTTTGGCAAGAATGGTGTCTTCAATATATTTTTCTGTCTGAGTTACATTAAGCCCTTCTTCGATTATCTCACTTATAATAAATCTTCTTGTAATCGTATCTTTGATTTTCAGTAGTGACTGAACGTGCTGTATGGTAAATCCGTATTTATTGAATATCTCCTTTTCTTCCTCAGTGAATTCAAGCAGTTTTAATCTTTCTGATTTATTCGCAGAATTTTCCTCTCCGTACTTATAAATAAGTTCTTGTATCAGTTCAGCTTCTTTAAAACAATTAACTCCTGTTCTCTGTATATTTTCCTCAAGTGCATCTATTCCAGCTTGCCTGTCACTGATATGTCTTACTATACATGGTATTTTTTTCATTCCGCAGCATATTGCAGCTCTCAGTCTTCTCTCTCCTGCTACAAGCTCATATTCCTCTCTGCTTATCTTCCTGACAAGCACAGGCTGCAATATTCCATTCTGCTCAATACTATCCGCTAACTGCTTTATCTGCTCAGCAGGATAATCTTCCCTTAACTGAAATCTGCACGGGCGTATTTTTACTATCGGTATATCAATTATTTTCCTCTCTGTCCTGAATTCAAACAGCATTACAAACACTTCCTTTCGTTACATATTTTAACATCTTTACACCACTATATTTGTCACACAATGTCATTCTTAAAATAATATTCCTGACAGCTTTTTAACCGTTTCAACAGAGTTTTCAACATACTAATTTCATTTCACGAAAAATATCGTTAAAGTTTTCAACCTGTTGAAAACTCAGTATTTATGCCATTTTTCAACAATACTTCTATTTTTTTCGGAAGTAAAAAAACAAGTTTTCAACATCGTATTTTAAAAATGTTGAAAACTCTTTCAACTGTTTCCACATAGTTTATAACAAGAAATTCCGCACAGCGAAATATTAAATTTCACTATGCGGAATATTTTTAAAGCGGATTTTTATTTATTTTCTGTCCACGTCTTGGATATGCCATAGGGGTATTTTTATTTTTTGATATGAATATTACTGTTCGCCGGCTATCATCAGGAAGACTTAATATTTCTGTCCTGCTAAGTTTTCCTCCAAGAATATCCATTGCTTCTTCTGCTTGTTTAAGTTCCTTATCTCCGTCAGGGCCTTTCATAGAAATGAAATATCCTCCCTTTTTTACATACGGGATACAATACTCACAAAGTGCCGGAAGATTTGCAACTGCCCTTGATATTGCTATATCGAAATTCTCTCTGAGCTCTTTTTTCTGAGAGCCTTCCTCTGCTCTTGCGTGTATCATTTCAGCATCTATTCCCAGTTCTTTGCATACAGTCTCAAGGAATACAAGACGCTTATTCAGACTGTCAAGCAATGTCAGTTTTATTTCAGGTCGCATGATTTTAAGAGGTATGCCGGGAAAACCTGCACCTGTACCTATATCAATAAGCTTTTCTTTTTTATCAAGGGAGCAGAATTTCAGAATTGAAATACTGTCTATGAAATGCTTTACTGCTATTCCTTCGTCATCAGTTATAGCCGTAAGGTTCATTTTTTCATTCCATTCTTTTAGCAAAGCTGCATATTTTTCAAACTGTTTCAGCTGCATATCCGATATTTCAATATTATTTTCCGAACACCATTTTTTTACTGTTTCACCTATCATACATCTTCTCCCTTTGACTTATTCTTTAATGTTGACAGATATATTATAAGCACAGAAATATCTGCCGGACTTACTCCTGATATACGGCTCGCCTGACCTATATTATCGGGGCGTACTCTGCCGAGTTTTTCCCTTGCCTCAAGTCTTAATCCGTCAATGGTACTGTAATCTATATCAACGGGCAGAAGTTTTGTTTCGAGCTTTCTCACCTGTTCTATTATCATTAACTGACGTTTTATATATCCGTCATACTTAACTTCTATTTCCACCTGTTCAAGTACATTATTATCCGTTTCAGTTCTTGATGTATCTACAGGTGCGAGACAAGCATAATCAAGCTCAGGACGTTTCAGAAGATCAATAAGTCTGATACCTGTTGTTACTTCTGAAGTATTTTTTTCTCTCAATATTGAGTTAAGTTCATTTGTAGGAGAAAGAGTGGTTGTTTTTATTCTTTCCATTTCGGCAGATATTCTCTCCTGCTTTTTGGTAAACTTCTCCCATCTTGCGTCTGTAATAAGTCCGATTTTTCTTCCGGTAGGAGTTAAGCGTGTATCAGCATTATCCTGACGCAGTATCAGTCTATATTCACTTCTTGATGTCATCATACGGTACGGGTCGTTACAACCTTTTGTAACCAGATCGTCAATAAGTGTTCCTATATATGAACTTGCCCTGTCAAGCATAAGAGGTTCTTTTCCAAGAATTTTCAATGCGGCATTTACACCGGCTATAAGTCCCTGAGCAGCTGCTTCTTCATAACCCGAACTGCCGTTGAACTGACCTGCTCCGTAAAGTCCGGGAAGATCCCTGAATTCAAGTGTACGGTTCATCTGTATGGGGTCTGCACAAAAATATTCTATTGCATATGCCGGACGCATTACCGTACAATGCTCCAGTCCTTTTATCGTATGATAAAATTCCAATTGTACATCCTCGGGCAATGACGATGACATTCCCTGAATGTACATTTCTTCTGTATCAAGTCCGCACGGCTCTATAAAAAGCTGATGTCTTGGTTTATCTGAAAAACGTACTATCTTATCTTCTATACTGGGACAATATCTCGGGCCTATTCCCTCTATTTTTCCACTGTACATAGGTGAACGTCCTATATTATCGAGGATTACTTTTTTAGTTCTTTCATTTGTCCAGCTTACATAACATTTGACTTTATTTTCTCCCGGTTCATCCGTATCATATGAAAACGGTACAATGGGGTCATCTCCGCTTTGTTCTTCGAGGTCTGTAAAATCTATGCTTGATTTAAGCACTCTTGCAGGAGTTCCTGTTTTGAAGCGTCTTATTATCATACCAAGCTTTTCAAGTGCATCAGGCAGATACTTTGACGGGAACATTCCGTCAGGGCCGCTTTCGTATGAAACATCTCCTACATATATTTTTCCTCCGAGATATGTACCTGTTGCAAGAATTACTGCCTTAGCCTTATACTGAGCTTCAAGTCTTGTTGTAAGCAGCCATTCTCCGTCATCAGTTCTTTCAAGGTCACATATTTCTGCCTGTCTGAGTTCCAGTCCCTCCTGAAGTTCGAGAGTATGTTTCATTCTTGTACTGTAAGCTCTTCTGTCTATCTGAGCTCTGAGAGAATGTACAGCAGGACCTTTTCCTCTGTTAAGCATACGGCTCTGCAAGAAACATTCATCTGCCGCTTTACCCATTTCCCCTCCGAGTGCATCTATTTCTCTTACAAGATGACCTTTTGCTGTTCCGCCTATTGACGGATTACAAGGACAATTTCCCACAGCATCCATATTTATGGTAAAAACTCCTGTTTTACATCCCAGTCTCGCAGATGCAAGCCCTGCCTCTATTCCGGCATGACCTGCACCTATTACCGCTACATCAAACTCTCCTGCCAAAAACTTCAATTTTCTTCATTCCTCTCTTTATCCTGTTGGGCTGCCTTCCTGTTGGGCTGCCGCCCAAACCCGCTCGGGGCTCTGCCCCGAACCCCGCAAGGGAGCAAGCTCCCTTGACCCGTTTTTATAACATTATTATAAAACATATTTGAGGGAATGTACAGATATTTTGTTTAAAAATGTTTCATGTGAAACATAAAGTGCTTTTGCTTAACAAAGAAAATTGTTTCATGTGAAACATTAAAGCAGTTTCCCTTAACAAAGAAAATTGTTTCATGTGAAACATTAAAGCAGGTTTCCTTAACAAATAAAATTGTTTCATGTGAAACATTCAGTTTGACTTGTAAACACTCACACCGCTTAGAACGACTTCTGAAATATTTTCTGTGTCAATAAGATATAATTTTTTGTCATAAAAATTGCTCAATTCTTTATTCGGAAATTTTCCGAAACTGCATTTCATTAATGTGTATTCATCTGTATACTCACATCCGTTTGCAATAAGATAATATTTATCTCCATTCTTCAGTTTTATATATGACTGTTTCCAGTTTATTTCATCAGGTACTTTGTCATTCTTTGCATAAAGATAAAAACCTGCTGATGAAACTGTCATCACACCTTCTTTTGCATGATTTCCGAAAATGTGTTCAAGCAGTTGATTATCAAGAGTTATGAAATTATTTACAGGCTCACAATCCATAGTAAATTCAATTTCAAACGGCAGACTGATAGTTTTACCTCTTCCCTTCACTACATCAAATTTATCATCTGCATACATTATATCCGAATAATAATAGCTGTTGGTAAAAATATCGTATGGAAGTATTTCCTTACTATCTTCTTGCAGTTTGCTTGCCTTTTCTTGATTTTCTGCTGTCATATCTTCAAAACTTCCAAGCACCTTATCTACACTGCATACACAATAATTATTGCTCTTTATCCTGATTTTTCTTCCTTGCAGACTGTCAGACAACTGATTATCTGATAAAAGGTTTATATTAATAAGAATGCGTAAGATTTTTCCGTCATTTTCAATTCCGTATAGTGCATCATATTCTAAACCTTTTCCGGAATTCTTATCATTATTTTCGATTATAAGTTCAAGATCACGGTTATGCTCTGTATCTGATGAATCAGAAAACCATGCACCAATGTTTCCTCTTCTGACAATATTAAAATTATCATCGGTGAATTTATCTCCGTTTTTCTTGCTCAGGCGAATATCAATAAGATTATCCGCTCCACGATTTGCACTTACCTGTATGGAATCAATCTGTAAGTTCGGGTCATGTATTTTTATATCAGCGTTCTTTACGTTTGTAAAATCTGCCGTATATTCATCTCCGCCCACAACAGAACTGTACAGCACATAAAGATTTTCCGCTACAACAGGAATGGCTAACATACTTGTACACAATGCAGCAGCTGCCGCAGCTATCAGGATTTTTTTGAGTAATTTCTTTTTCGGATTTCTTTTAATACCTATTTGCGAAAATACATTTTTCTTTATGATACCGAGTTCAATTCCTGTGTCTTCATAAACGGTATTTTCATTGAGATTATTTGTTGATGATGGGAGTATTGTCATATTATCGAATACATTTTTTTTCATGGTTCATATCCCCTTTCTTCAAGATATTTTCTGATTTTCTTTCTTGCACGATGAAGCCGTACCTTTACATTGTCCACTGTCATGCCTGTTATTTCCGCAATGTCCGAAATTCTCTGATAATAGAAATAATATCTTATTACTATTTCACTATCAGGTTTTCCCAGTTCATTTACTGCATCACCAAGTATTTTATTGATTTCTTTTTGCTCGATATTTATTTCAAGAGAAAAATCATCCTCTGCATTTATTTCTTCAATATCAAGGATAATTTCCTTTCCTACAGAATCAAGCTTGTCAAAAGCCTTTGTTTTGGCAATACAGCAGATATAACCTTTTAATGTTTCATCTTTCACCTTATCACGATTTTTCCAAAGAGTAACAAATGTATCTGTCACAGCTTCTTCAATATCTTCTTTTCTCAAAGTTCCTCTGCCTATGTTAAAGATTATTGAAGAAACAAGAGGAAAATATTTCTGCATTATTTCCTCAAGTGCGGTTTCATCTCCTTTTTTAAGACGTTTGCTTATTTCTTTCAATTTTTACATCACCTCACTTTTTGACCGGTCTGTAATTAATAACGGTGATAAAAGCCTCACGGTTACACAAAAGCTAAAACAAAATAAAAAATCCTGCCCGATTTTTCCAGACAGGATAAATTTTATTTGCCGACACAAAAATGCGAAAATACTTTATCAACAACAGCCTCAGTAACTCGTTCACCTGTAAGTTCAAGCAAGCTGTTTATAGCTTCTTCTATCACTACAGTAACAGCATCATATGTTATTCCGGCTTTTAATACGGCTATTGCTTCTTCAACAGATTTCAAGGCGGCTTTTGCATCTGAATACTGTCTTTCTGTTGCAAGTATACCCTGAGAAGCATCAAGTGACGAAGTTCCGACTATCTCCCCCACTTCATAAGCAAGTATATCTGCTCCATCACCTGTTTTTGCAGAGATCATTACAGTATGGGGTACTTTTCCTTTGATGTAATCGACATCTATTTTATTTTCAAGATCTGACTTGTTTATGATTGCTACAGCCGGAGCATTATGCAAAAGTTCAAGCAATTCCATATCATCGTCAGACAAAGGCATTGATGCATCAAATACAGCAAATATAAGACCTGCACTCAAAAGTCTTTCTTTTGCCCTTTGAACTCCTATGCTCTCAACAGGATCATCAGTTGAACGTATTCCTGCTGTATCGGATAATCTTAGAGGAACATCTCCGAGCATTACCGTTTCTTCAATAATATCTCTTGTCGTTCCGGGTATATTGGTTACTATTGAACGCTCACAGCCTGAAAGCAGATTCATAAGAGTAGACTTTCCTACATTTGGTCTGCCTGCAATAACTGTATCTACCCCTTCCCTCATTACCTTTCCTGCATCATATGTTTTAAGTAGGTTTGAAAGCTCCGATCTGCATTTTGAAAGACCGTCCAAAAGTCGGGTATCGTCAATCTCAGGAATTTCATCTTCCGGATAATCTGCCCATGCCGATAGATGTGCCGCCAAAGATAAGAGTTCTTCTTTTACATTATCTATTCTGTTATGAAGTCTTCCTTTGAGACTTGATAATGCTGCTCTTGCCGACTGCTGTCCTCCGGCTGAAATAATATCCATAACAGATTCGGCTTCGGTAAGTCCCATTTTTCCGTTAAGAAATGCTCTCTTGGTAAACTCTCCTGCTTGTGCGGGTACAGCACCATTATTTAGTACTGCTCTCAAAACTCTTTTTGTAATGTACATTCCTCCATGACAGGATATTTCTGCAACATCCTCCCCCGTATAACTATGCGGTGCTTTGAACACAAGAACCACCGCATCATCTATTATTTCTTCACCATCTTTTATCTGACCGAATGACGCTGTATATCCTTTCATTTCGGTAACTCTTTTTCCTGATATGGATGAAAATATTTTATCTGCTGTTTCTAATGCTGTTTCTCCTGAAATTCTGATGACTCCCATTCCTCCTTGACCATTTGGAGTTGAAATTGCTGCAATGGTATGCTCCATAACAATAATACATCCTTTCTCCTTTTTACTTATTAACATAAAATATGGATCTGTTGAAAATTTAATTTTTATATGAGCTTCACCTTGAACTTTGCGATATCGCTCTTGTCCTCCTCGCAATCTGACTCTTCCGGTGTCAGGTGCGCACCGGTGATGTACCCGGATATGTTCTGTTTTTCTTCCAGATATACAAGTCCGTGATTAAACGTATCCTTGCCTATCCATCCATTGATATATATGTCCTGTGCACATCCCCAGAGTA
>OMZF01000072.1 GCA_900315465.1 uncultured Eubacteriales bacterium
TGTCCTATGCCCGTTCAGGATCCTATGGTAAGAAGAAATAATTTTGACGAGGTTGCTCTCGGTTATACTTATGAAATGGCTGTAAACGAGGCTAAAAGATGTCTTAACTGTAAAAATAAGCCATGCAGAACAGCCTGTCCCGTACAGATAGATATTCCGGCATTTATTGAAAGAGTTGCCAACGAGGATATGGAGGGTGCTTATCAGATCATCTCACAGTCAAGCTCACTTCCTGCTGTATGTGGTCGTGTATGTCCTCAGGAAAAGCAGTGCGAAAGCAAGTGCGTAAGAGGTATCAAGGGTGAATCTGTTGGTATAGGCAGACTTGAACGTTTTGTTGCTGACTGGCATCGTGAAAACTGCAAGGAAAAACCGGCTATGCCCGAACAGAACGGTCATAAAGTAGCAATCATCGGTGCAGGTCCCAGCGGTCTTACAGCAGCAGGTGACCTTGCAAAGCTTGGCTACAAAGTAACTGTTTATGAAGCACTTCATCTTGCAGGCGGTGTGCTTGTTTACGGTATCCCCGAATTCAGACTTCCCAAAATCATAGTTCAGAAAGAAATCGACAACCTCAAGGCTATCGGTGTTGATATAGAAACAAATATGGTTATCGGCAAGGTACTTACCATTGACGAGCTTTTTGATATGGGCAACGAAGCTGTATATATCGGCAGCGGTGCAGGTCTTCCGAGATTTATGAATATTCCCGGTGAAAGCCTCAAGGGTGTTTATTCCGCTAACGAATACCTCACAAGAATCAACCTTATGAAAGCTTATCTCCCCACAAGCAAAACTCCTATCAAACACAGTAAAAAAGTTGCTGTTGTGGGCGGCGGTAATGTTGCAATGGACGCTGCACGTTCAGCAAAGAGAATGGGTGCTGAAGAAGTATACATCGTTTACAGACGTGGTATGGAAGAACTTCCTGCAAGAAAAGAGGAAGTTGAACACGCTGAAGAAGAAGGTATCATTTTCAGAACTCTTACAAATCCTGTTGAAGTTCTCGGAAACGAAGCCGGAGAAGTATGCGGTATGAAGTGTGTTGAAATGGAGCTTGGTGAGCCTGATGCAAGCGGCAGACGCAGTCCTGTTGTTAAAGAAAACAGTGAATTTGTGCTTGATGTTGACACAATGATAATGGCTATCGGAACAAGCCCCAATCCCCTGATCAGAAGCACAACTCCCGGACTTGAGGCTAATTCAAGAGGCTGTATCGTAACAGACGGTGAAAACGGTCTTACAAGCCGTGAGGGAGTATATGCCGGCGGTGATGCTGTTACAGGTGCTGCAACTGTTATTCTTGCCATGGGTGCAGGTAAGGCTGCTGCAAAGGCTATTGATGAATATATCAAATCAAAAAATTCATAATTATTATATTTGTTTGTATTCTGAGCGAAGCAAAGAATCTTTCCAAAACAACCCGGACATAAATATTAAACATCACCGCAGCTTTTTACGGCTGCGGTGAATCTTTGATTATACGAGGAGTGATGTATTTGGATTTTATACTTTTGTTTTTCATAATCATATTTTTCATAAAGGCAAAATTCCATTTTAAAGATAATAATGAAAACTATATTTCTCGCACACAGACACAATGTATAAACGGCTTTTTTGTGCTTATCGTTTTCATGCGGCATTTTAAAAGCTATATCAAATTCGGGGACTTTGACCATATATTTCAGGCAATAGACAGCTGGACAGGACAGCTTATAGTTGTACCTTTCCTGTTTTTCTCAGGCTACGGAATAATGCTTTCCATAAGCAAAAAAGGAAAGGGCTATGTCAATTCAATAATGACAAAGCGTTTTCTGAAAGTATGGATACATTTCATGATGGCAATAGTGCTTTTTGTATTCACAAATATGTTCCTCGGAAATGAACTTAAACTAAACAAGGTATTATTTTCCCTTATCGGCTGGGATGGTATCGGAAACAGTAACTGGTATATCTTTGATACCCTTGTGCTTTATATCCTGACTTTCCTGAGCTTCAGATTTGTAGGCAAAAACAACAAAATCGGTATGTATATAATGGCACTGCTTTCAACTGCCTTTGTTGTCACAATGACCTTCTTTAAACAGGGTTACTGGTACAATACTATTATTGCCTATCCCCTCGGTATGCTTTTTGCAATGACAGAGCCGCAGTTCAGAGCATGGATAAACAAAAGCCGTTTTAATTTTATTATAATAGCAACTATAGGTGCTGTGAGCATATTCCTTTCATCGTATGACAAGGGAAAGCTTACATCATACGAAGTATTTGTCACTGCATCAATCTTTATAATACTTGCACTTTCTCTCAAAGTTGAATTCAAAAACAAAATTCTCGAATTCCTCGGAAAATATGTTTTTGAAATATATATTCTCCAGAGAATACCGATGCTTATATTAAAGAATTACATTCCACAAAAATATCTTTATTTTGCTGCATGCTTTGCCGCAACGATTATTATTTCAATACTTTTCCGTTTTCTTGCAAACGGAGTTGATTATTTAATTGACGGAAAATTCCTGAAAAAGAATAAGGCAAAGTAAACATTCCCCTGCACTGTTAATATGTAAGTGCAGGGGTTTTTCAGCAAATCGTCAACCTGCTTAACGAAAAAAACGGCAGCAGCCATTAAATGACTGTTGCCGGAAAATGATTATTTTATGTTATAATCAGACAGCTCTTGTAACCTTGCCTGAACGCAGACAACGGGTGCATACATTAACTCTCTTTGGTGAGCCGTTAACGATAGCTTTAACCTTTACAACATTCGGCTTCCAAGTTCTGTTTGAGCGTCTGTGTGAGTGAGAAACCTTAATACCAAAGGTTACTCCCTTATTGCAAATGTCACACTTTGCCATAACTTGCACCTCCTCAAGATTTCAGAAATAATCAGGCAAAAGCCGGATTATTTAATCTCAACTTCAGCACCAACTTCAGCAAGCTTTGCTTTGATAGCTTCTGCATCTTCCTTGCTGACAGCCTCTTTAAGAGTCTTGGGAGCTTCGTCAACAACTGCCTTTGCATCCTTAAGACCAAGACCTGTGATCTCACGAACAACCTTGATAACCTTGATCTTCTCAGCACCTGCAGACTTGAGGATTACATCGAACTCTGTCTTTTCCTCAACAGCAGCAGCCTCTGTGGGAGCAGCAACTGCAACTGCAGCAGCAGCTGATACGCCGAACTCGTCTTCTACAGCATGTACAAGCTCTGAAAGCTCAAGAACTGTAAGACCCTTTAATTCTTCAATGATATTTGTTACCTTCTCTGATGCCATGGTAATTTACCTCCAA
>OMZF01000075.1 GCA_900315465.1 uncultured Eubacteriales bacterium
GTACATTCTCACATCATTATGACAGTAAAAACTCCTTCCGTACTGACAGCAGAACGGAAGGAGTCATAATCATTTCAGGATTTCGTTAACCTTTTCATCGTACTCTTCTTTAGTTATGATCTGCATATTGTACTGCATTTCATATCTTTTGAGAATCTCGTAATTATCGAGTTTTTTCTGAGCCAATGCAAGCTTTTCATTATACTCGTCAACAGTGATAACATCCATAGCGAGTGCATTTTCAAGCTTTTTCTTTTCTCTTTCAAATTTTTCCTGAGCCCTTGCCTGAGCTTTTGCAGCCTCAGCATCTTTGAGAGCCTGTTCCTTTTCTGCGATAGCAGCTTCTGTTTTAGCCTTTCTTTCGTAGTCCTCTTTCATGTTTTCAAGGATGTCGGATACATCAAATGTACTGTCTGTTGTAACATTTTCAACATACTCAACGTAACGCTTACCTATGGCAGCATAATAAACCTCAAGCTTTTTATTTATCATATCGAGCTGAACTTTAAGTCCTGCCATATCTCTCTGGTCGCCGTTTGTAGTTTTGATGTAATCGCCTACGGTTTTTACTGCATTAGCAGCCTCTTCACCCATGTTCTGAGCAACATTGTTGAGTTTTTCAAATAAATCCATAACTAAACGCCCCCATATTTTATTATCTGTCACAGTAAAATCACATCACTCTGACATTGCAACAATTATATACCATTCTTTTCAAAAATGTGTTAACAATTCATTAACGGATTTTGCCAAATATATGAAATTTAATTCGATCAGCTGTCTGCTATCTTGCGGATGATACCGCAGCAGCGATACAGTTTAAGGGGGTATGTAACGATTTCAACTCCCTTTTCCTGTGCAAGACGTATTACAGGAGCAAGCTGAGGATTTTCTATATGTTCTTCGCTTACAAGTATCTTCCACGGTACTCTCCTGAGCAATACTCTTGTTGTTTCTCCTATGCCCGGTTTTATCAGGTTTATGTCACTTATTCCGAATTTATCCGCTATTTGCGTTACTTCCTGTATTCCAAAGCCTTCAGGTCTTGTATTATCCGGCAAAACATCTTTTCGGAATTTACTTTCTATTGCTTCGATGAACTGATACGAAAGGTCGTTATCTTTCAGTTCACCGTAATATACAGCTCCATGAAAATCGTCTTTGCCTATAATATCATCTCTTAAAAATGTTCTGCTCACAAGTCCTGATACTGTACTGTTAAGGCATGAACTCGGTATGAGTATATCATAATGCGTACCGCAAAGATCTGTCACATTTGCAGGGTCTGCCACAACTGCAATATCAGGTGATACATTATTAAAATCTTTCAGTGCTTGTGTCAGCTGTTTCAGAATAGCACCCTTTCCTATCCAGCCGTCTACAAAAAGAAGATTCTGAGGTTCATAACGGTCAAGCAGGTATTTCATAGCATTTTTGTCGATTCCCTTTCCTCTGATTATTGAGATGGAATAATGCTTCACATCAATGCTGTATCTGTAATTTATATATCGTTTGAGCAATATCCCTATCGGTATCCCTGCCCTTGCCAATGATACAAGTACAACGTTTTCTCCTTTTGTTTTTATGACCTTTTCTGCAAGACGGGCAACCGCATCCGCAACATCCTGAGAATAATCTTCAAGTGCCTGATGATATATCTGCATATATTTTTCTGTAGGTACATATTCTATAGGCAGCATTTCACAATAATGCTTACCTGACTGTATAAGTCTTTCTCTTTCCTCTGTAGACTGAGGCTGTACCTGTCCTGTAATATCCTTAAGCAGAAGTATTACATCATTTTCGCTGTAAGAAGTTCTCAATTTTTCCACCTCACAATATCTATACAATCATTTCCTGCATGGCTTATAGCAGCTAAAAGGCTTTCTGTTCCACCACTGTTTGTATTTTCCGCATCTGTTATCACGATCACTCTGTCATATTTATCCAGATCATAAATAAATGTTGTTCTTTCATCGTCATACAGACTTTTAAGCTTATAACGCTTATGTAATGGATAATCCTCATCACAGCTTACCGCAATCGGACTTCTTGTTGTTGAATGGGTGCGTACATCATAACCTCTTTTTTCAAGCTCCATACCTGTAAATATCGCCGGATACATACATTCCTCAGTACCCAAAACAAGTATTTTCTTCATATTATCCTTTTCGACACCCGAACATATTTTTTCAGCAAGTTTTTCACACGCCCCGCATAAAGCCCTTCCGTCAGTCATAATTCTGGGATTTACTGCACCATTCAATATATGCGAATTTATACGGCAGTTATTATAATGCATGACCTCATTATATGTTCCGTCACAATTATAACGGCTTGCTGTTTCGGGATATTTGCTATGATTTGTTTTTACAAGGAAATAAACGTCTACACCATTTTCACTGAATCTATCAAGTGCATCTTTTTCCATGCCGTTGAGTATTGATACAGCTGAAAAATGCAGTCTTTTCTCAGGATAAGCAGATTTTATCGCTCCTACTGCTTTGAGAATGGTATTTCCTGTTGTAAGCTCATCCTCTGCAAAAACTATATTGTCCGCAAATTCTGCAACAGATGACAATTCGTTTTTAACCAATCTTTGTTCAACAGCGTGACTGTGCGATTCCGTAAAATAGAGATATTCAGCACCGTCAATATCTTCACGGGTAGTCTGCATATATGCTGTTCCAAGTCTTACCGCAAGATGTGAGCCTATTGCTGTTGCTGTTTCGGCAAAACCTATTATCAAAGTTTTTTGTGGGTCGAATTTTCCTTTTATAAGCTGTGCAAGGCTGTCAAACATACCTATAGCTTCACTCGGAACAGTCGGGATATGCTTTGCCTGAAGTCTGTTTACTACAAGATAATTACGTGCATTATTGTTTTCACGCTTTGCTATCATTACTATATCTTTTTCTTTATACATCTCTTTCTCCCCCATAATATTATCAATAGACAAACACTACTATACTACCACAACTATCAATTTTTTTCAACAAAAAAACGGCTGACGTACTTTTAAGCACATCAGCCGATTTTATTCTGTTATAGGAATCAAATACATTAACCCTTTACAGCACCTGCTACAACACCCTTGATTATATACTTCTGGCATGAGAAGTAGAAAATAATGATCGGGATGATTGTAAGAACGAGCATAGCCATCATCTGTGACATATCTATTGAGCCGTAGCCTCCTCTGAGGTACTGGATAGCCATAGGAAGTGTTCTGTCGTTGCTGAGTACGAGTGTGGGGAGAAGGTAGTCATTCCATATCCACATCGCATTAAGAATTGCAACAGTGATTGCCGAAGGACGCATTATCGGGAAGTCGATAGTGAAGAATGTTCTGATAGGGCCGCAGCCGTCTATCATTGCAGCTTCCTCAATTTCAAGGGGAACGGATTTTACAAATCCTGCAAACATGAATACTGACAAACCTGCACCGAATCCGAGATACATGATAAGTATGCCGAACATATTGTCAAGATGAAGAACATTTGCTACATATGACATCGGGAACATCACCATCTGGAAAGGCACGATCATTGAGCAGGCAAAAAGCAGATACATGATCTTTGTGTACCATGTTTTAACTCTTGTTATGTACCATGCACACATCGAAGTACAAAGTACGAGAAGTGCAACGGAAAATACTGTTATGAACAGTGATGTAAAGAAAGCAGGAATAAAGTTGATTTTTTCCATACCTTCAACATAGTTTTTGAATCCTACAAAGCTTTCAGCGGTAGGAAGGGCAAAAGGCTCATTACTTACATAAAGTTTGCCCTTGAAGCTGTTCATAACAACAAGAAGTATGGGTACGATAAAGCCTATCGCAACAATAACAAGCACAATAAAAGCAAATATATCCTTGCCGGTCATCTTCTTGCCCTTTGGCTTCTGAAGCTTCAGCTTATCCATTTCTTCCTTGATTTTTCTCTGTTCATTTTCTTTCTCAACACCATCAAGAAAATTTTTCCATTCGGAAGAAACACTTTTACCGGTATACTTTGAATTTGCTTCGAGCTCCTCATCATCTTTGTCAAGATTAAGAGCTGCTATCTCTTCTTCAGTCAGATCTAATTTGTTATCATTTTCAGCCATCAGTTTTCAACCTCCTTACTTCTTGTGAGGTAGAGCTGTGTGAGTGCTATTGCAGCAACAAGGATTGAGAATATTACTGCCTTAGCCTGACCAACTCCCTGCCAGCCTACTCTGCCGTAGAATGTTGTATAAATATCGAGAGCGAGCATCTGTGTCTGTTTACCGGGAGCACCTGCTGTAAGAGCATAGTTCTGGTCAAACAGTCTGAATGAATTTGTGAGTGTAAGGAACAGACAGATAGTTATTGAAGGCATGATCTGGGGCAGTGTAACGTGGATAAGCTTCTGCCATCCGTTAGCACCATCGATTTCAGCTGCTTCAAGAAGATCGGGGGATATATTCTGAATACCGGAAATATAGATGATCATCATATAACCGATCATCTGCCAGTTCATAAGTATTACCAGACCCCAGAAACCATATTTGGCATCTGTGGTAATGGTTGACTGCCAAGTTAAAAGTACACCGTTGATCATCATACTCCATATGTAACCGAGTACGATACCGCCGATGAGGTTGGGCATAAAGAATATTGTACGGAAAACATTTGTACCCTTGAGTGATTTTGTGAGGAGCATTGCAAAGATAAATGCAATAATGTTTATGCTGATAACGGATACAATTGTAAATTTAGTGGTAAACCACAACGCATTAAGAAAATCTCCGTTTGCTGTAAAAGCCTTTACATAGTTATCAAACCACACAAACGTAGTATTTGTTACAACCTTGAATTTACAGAATGACAAATACAATCCCATAAAAAACGGGAAAAGGAATGCGATCGAAAACGCTACAAAAGTCGGGAGAGCAAACAAAGGAAACCATTTTTTTATAACTTTATCCATAAAAGGTATCCTCCTTTAAGTCAAAATCCCCTCCCGTCCCTCATGGGGGAGCAGGAGGGGGACTGATTGATTTTTCAGTTAGAAAGGCTCTTATGCTGTAGCAGCAGCCTCACGCTCTGTTGTCCATGAAGATTTAGCTTCGTCAACAACTGCATTCCATTCTTTCTGACCCTGTACATACTGGAGAAGGTTTGCACCGAATTCTTTCTTCCAGTTCTCTGAGGGGATACCGCCGAATGTCCATTCTACTGACTTATAGCCGTCTTTTTCCATCCATGAAAGAACGCTCTTAGCAAGCGGATCTTCAGGTTTCTCGTTGTCGCCGAAGGATGTGAACGGAGCGATGAATCCGAGGTCATCTTTAACTGCTTTCTTACCATACTCGCTTGTGAAGAGCCAGTTAAGGAAGTCAGCTGAAGCCTTCTGTGTAGCTGCATCAACCTTGCTGTTGATTGCAAAATAGTTTTCTGTACCTATGCAAAGACCCTGCTTTTCTTCGCCGTCTACACCTGTGTAAATGGGCAGGAATTTAACGTCTTCAGCCTTAACCTGGTTGCCGTCGATACCATTGATCTGACCCCAAGCCCAGTTACCGTTCTGGATCATAGCACATTTGCCTGTTGCAAATTCAGCCATTGATTCATCAACTGTCTTACCGCCGAGAAGTGACTTCTCTGTGCAGGAGTTATTTGTATAAAGATCGAATATCTTCTTGTAGTTATCAGCATATGTGAATTTAAGCTCTGTAGAATTCAGACAAGATGTGATAGAGCTGCCTGAATCTGTCTTGAATTCATAGTAAAGCGGGAGATCCATAAGGTGTGTCTGCCATCTCCAGTCATCACCTGTCTTAAGTGATGTAGAACCGAATACGCCGTCAATACCCAGATCTGCCTTCTTAGCTGTCATATCCTCAACAACTGCACTGAGTTTGTCAAAGCTGTTGATCTCGTCAACAGAAGTAACCTTTGCTCCGCTGGTTGCGAAATATTTCTGCATTATAGCGTCATTATAGATGATACCATAACCCTCAACTGCATAGGGGATACCATATACGCCGTCATCCTTTGTTACTGCGAGTGACTTATCTGAGAGTATGTTGTAAAGATCTGTGTTCTTAAGATCTGCACACCACTCTGCCCAGTTTGAATAACCAACAGGGCCGTTGATCTGGAAGATTGTCGGAGGCTCAGACTTAGCCATTTCAGCGGTAAGTGTCTGCTCATACTCACCTGAAGCAGCAGTTGTTACCTTTACTTCGATGCCGGTTTCCTTCTTGTACTGCTCTGCTATAGTAGCATATTTGTCAGCGATTTCAGGTTTGAAGTTAAGGAAGTAGATTGACTTTACATCCTTGGTATCTACTGATGATTCGCCTACTGCTGCTTTGGAGGAAGTGTCTCCGCCTTCGGTGTTACATGCTGCCATTGCACCTGCCATCATACAGCCTGCCATTGACAAAGCAATAACTCTTTTTAGATTTTTCATTTGACATACAGCTCCTTTGAAATATAATAAATTTAAGAATTATACCGCAGAATACAATATTTTAATACTGTGCCGAACACTGCGGACTATTCCATCAACATCATAACATCATTTTCTAAAATTATCAATAGTTTTTTGTTATATTTTTTTAAAAAATTTCTACTATAAACAAAACATTTAGATGATTAGTATAGCGATTTAAGCCAATATTTAATGATAATTATAATAAAATGAAAATTTCTTCTATTAATTATTACATTTTGTACAAGTACAATTATTTTCAAGCATTATTTCTTATGCAATAATTATATATGCATAATTACCCATTTTACAAAAATACGCAAAAATATGCTATACTGTAGAAAAGGAGATGATCACCCAATGAAGAAATTGACTATCGGCATTTTAGCCCACGTAGATTCAGGAAAAACCACCCTCTCCGAAGCCATGCTCTATACTTCGGGAACAATAAAAAAACTTGGTCGTGTAGATCGCAAAGATGCATTCCTTGACACATTTTCCCTCGAAAAAGAAAGAGGCATAACTATCTTTTCAAAGCTCGCACAGCTTACATACAATGATACTGAAATAACACTTGCAGATACTCCCGGTCACGCAGACTTTTCTGCTGAAACCGAAAGGTCTTTGCAGATACTTGATTATGCAATACTCGTAATAAGTGCCACTGACGGAGTGCAAAGTCATACTATCACCCTTTGGAAACTTCTTTCAAAATATAATATACCATGTTTTATTTTCATAAACAAAACAGATTTGACCGGTGCTGATGTAAAATACACTATCCAGGAACTGAAAAATCGTCTTTCCGACAGCTGTATAGATTTTTCCTGTGTCGGCACACAGGAATTTAATGAAGAAGCCGCCATGTGTGATGAAACTCTTTTTGAAAAATATGACAAAACAGGCAGTATAGAAAAATCCGATATTTGCAGTTCCATAAAAAACAGGAATATTTTTCCTTGTATGTATGGCTCAGCTCTCAGACTTTCCGGCATAGAAGAATTCATGAAAACCCTTTGCGGATATACTTCAGGAAATTCTTATAAAAGTGAATTCGGAGCAAAAGTATATAAAATAATGACTGATGAATCAGGCTCACGTCTTACTTTTATGAAAATAACGGGCGGAAGTTTAAAGGTAAAAGATATTATTTCCTATAAAGATAAAGAGCAGACCGAAAAAGTCAATCAGATAAGAATTTATTCAGGAAAGAAATTTACTGCTGTAAGCGAAGTCAGTGCAGGCACAGTGTGTGCTGTTACAGGTCTTACACTCACCAGAGCAGGAGAAGGGTTGGGTTCAGAAAATGACAGCTTTATGCCTCTTTTAGTTCCCGTACTGAGCTATACAGTAGAATTTCCCGAAGGAACGGACAAAAATACAGCCTTTTCCCAGATGAAAATACTTGAAGCAGAAGACCCATCTCTTAATGTAAGCAGAGATATGCACAGAGGAAACATACAAATAAATCTTATGGGAGAAATACAGCTTGAAATTCTCAAAAGACTTATATCTGATCGTTTCGGGATGAACGTATCTTTCAGCAAACCGAGCATAATATACAAGGAGACCATAACCGAAACAGCTGAGGGGGTAGGACATTTTGAACCCCTCAGACATTACGCCGAAGTACATTTTATCCTCCGCCCCGGCAAAAGAAACAGCGGTCTTATATTCAAAACTGAGTGCCGTGAGGATAAGCTTGACAGAAACTGGCAGAGGCTTATACTTACACATCTATATGAAAAAGTTCATATAGGGGTGCTCACAGGTTCACCGATAACCGATATTGAAATAACCCTTACATCAGGTAAAGCACATCTTAAACATACCGAGGGCGGAGATTTCCGTCAGGCTGTATACAGGGCTGTCCGTCACGGACTGAGATATGCAAAAAGCATACTTCTTGAACCAATATATAGCTTTACCCTCGAAATACCTGCTGAAAACGCTGGCAGAGCCATAACAGACATACAGCGTATGGAAGGAACATTCAATACCCCCGAAACAGTTGAAAATACCACTATTATAACGGGAACTGCTCCTGTATCGGAAATGAACGGATATATTTCAGAAGTCATAAGCTATACAAAAGGCAGGGGCAGGCTTACTTGTACAATGGGAGGATATGCACCATGTCATAATTCCGAAGAAGTAATTGCTTCATTCGGCTATGATCCTGATGCAGACACAGATAATCCATGCGATTCGGTATTCTGCTCACATGGTGCGGGACATATTGTAAAATGGGATAAAGTATATGAAAATATGCACCTTGAAAGTACGCTTGCACCCACGAAGCACGAGACCGTCACTCCCCAGAATATTTCAAAATACAAGTCGCAAAAGGATATTTTCGCACTTGATAAGGAGCTTATGGAAATATTTGAAAGGACATACGGCCCGATTAAACGCCGTCAAGTAGCAGAAAGAAAGGAATATAATTA
>OMZF01000184.1 GCA_900315465.1 uncultured Eubacteriales bacterium
TTAAATTTACAGAAAAATGTTCTGACAAAGGAAGATTTTGATAATATCTTATATATAAAATACCCGAGAGCAGCTCCTAAAACATTAATCCATAAGTCATCAATATCCGTACCTCGTGCTTGTGGCAATTGAAGCAGTTCTATTGAGAGTGTCATAATAAATGAAATCAGAACAGTCTTTTTCATAGATTCATTTTCCCATAACAGTGATATAAAAAATCCTATCGGGAGAAAAAGACAGATATTTCCAATGAAATTAATGATAAGATACATTGAATCATGGTTTAAAATCCACTCGTGATATGTATCAGAAAAAATCTTTCCGGGAATCAGATTAATTTCTCCAAAAACATTTTGATTAATAATAAAATTTGTTGTATTTCCGTATTCAATTTTAGGAATGAAGGTTTGTGAAGCAACTCCGACACAAAACATCACAAAAAGCAATAACCCCACTTCGTGAAACCAGTTTTGAGGCTTTTTCTTTCTGATTAGAAAGGTAATAACCCTGATGATAACGATAAACGGTACAGAACACAGCATATAGGGAATACCATTGAAGATGTACTCAAAAATTCTGTTCATATCAGTTTTTCCTTTCTTTGTATTGTATCCATTCTCTGACAATCTCTTCATGCCTGCTGACAGACAGAACTAAACCAATCAGTATCAAATCAACAACTGTAAATACCCCTCCGCTGAATAAAAACGGAATACATACTGACATTGAACCAAGATACCAAAAATTACAAATAATTGAGCAAAATAATTGAAAGGAAATAATAAAGGATGTCACCCCTGCTATCATTTTTCCGATTTCTGTTTTTTGTTTAGCTGCAGTATAGAACATTATTGTAAGCAGACCTACAAATAAAGCAATTACAAATCCAACACCAAAATAACCGTATTTATTCAAAATAAGAACAAACGGATAATTTTCTTTCAGAAATTGCTCTTTATCGTATATGATACAAAAATCACTGCTGCCTGATAGTTTTGACAAATGAACAGTATCAAAAATTAATTTTCGGACAAAATCATCACCTGTATTAATAAATGGTGATTTCAAGCGAAAAATCGTATACATAAACCACATTCCGATTACAACAACCGAACTCAAGCAAAACAGAATGACAATTTCTGTAAACGAGAGACTAAAACAATGTTTATGTAGTCCGAAACAGACGAGGATGATATATGTACTAAGAATGATTACCATTGCCGGTAAAGACGACAATAAAAAAGCAGCAAAAAAGGGAACAAGTGAGTAACAAGCAAAAATAAACATTCCGAACTTTTTGTACTTGTTTTTTACATGAGTAAATATCACTGTCAGTGATATCGGAAATAAAATCAAAATGTAAAATGTATAACTGTAACTTATGGTTTCAAAACCGTTTCTTGCTTCAAATATAAGCAGTACAACTGTTACAAATGTGTGTGTGAAATATATAGTGAACGGATGACGGAGCATAACAGTATAATCCCAGAAATAGAAAATAACTGTTAAACAAACACCGATAAGGATAGCTACAATCTGGTTAAAATGTAATATGTTTCCCGATAAATAGCTGATTCCTGTTCCTAAAATCAAAAAAGCAGCAGTAAGCTCAATCAAAAGAAAATTCACTTTTGGTTGATAAACCTCATCCAGCTGCATACCGATTGTGCGGGGATTACCCATGTCAGCAATTGTAGCAGACATTGCAGCATCTTCATCAAAACCATTCGCCATAAGGGCCTCTTTCCGATCCTCAATATGATCTGCTAATTCCAGCGTTGCAATTTTCCTTGCTCGTTTCCAACGAATATGACTTTGCACTTCACTGATATATTCCTCAGCCGACAAATATTGTCTCAATTTACCATTTCCCCCTCAAAGAACAAAATTGAATTGATTGCTTTGGAATATGACTCCCATTCGCTTGCTTTTTCGAATAAATAATTTTTTCCTTTTTCCGTAATATGGTAATATTTTCTTTTTTTTCCTGGTGATTTATCATTTGTATTTGCCTCATAAAAATCTACATAATTTTTGCTTTCAAGGTTATGAAGCAAAGGATAGAGCGAACCGGCAGATAATTTGAATGTATTATCGGATTGTTTTTCAAGCTGCTCAATGATCTGATAGCCATACATATCCCGATTTTCAAGCAGCTTTAGCACAAGCATATCAACATTTCCATAGGTTAATGTTTTATTTCCCATAAATTCCTCCTAAGACAAATATCGGATTTCGATATTTATTATATATCGAAATCCGATATTTGTCAAGTGTATTACAAGTGTATTAATTAGTTTTTTATTTTAGATATCTCTGAATTTAAACAAATTTCTCTTTAAAATCCGCCCTCACATGCAAAAAAGATTTTTTTCTTTAATCTGCTCAATGGCACTGTCTGCCGATTTGTTCCATTTCATCTCAACGATTAAAGCCGGAAGGATTGTATCACGCTTTGGAAGTAACACGACTTCGCTATCCCATGTTCCTTGGGCAGTCCTTCCGTTCATACCCGTTTTTCAGGAAAAGATATTGCTCAATTCTTTTTCTTATCTGCGGCTCGTCATAATACCATCCGAGAGTACGTCCTCTTGAAAATCTTTCTTGACCTTCCATGCGGAATTTTATCTTGATGACATTCTGAGGAGTGTAAACACATTCGATATTTTTGACTCTGATCTTTTCAAGAAAATCGTCAAAGCTGTCACTCTGCATAATCGTTTCATCAATCGCATTTCGGAGTTTAGCTTTCCACGACTTTCCTTGTGTATCCTGTTGCCATTCATAATAACATTTGCCCTTGTTCTCCTGCGGATTTTCGATAACAGATATGCCGTTTTCTCTGCACAATTCATCACTGGCATTTCGTAAATTCTCCCACGATTTACCGCCACGGTTTTCCGTATATTCAAAGCTTTTGAAATCCTCAAAGCTAATGTTATTGAAGATGATATGATTGTGGATATTGTCCTTGTCAACATGGGTAGCGATGATGTACTGAAACTTTCCTTTCAGAAACCGTTCCGCAAGTTCCTCACCAATTTTTATCGCCTGTTCGGGTGTAACTTCCTTACCGTGAAAAGACTGATAGATGTGCTGTGCAAGAATCGTTCCTCTACCACTGCCGAGGGAACGCATTTGAAGAAATTCCTCAGTTGCTTTTTCAAAATCAGTTGAACAACCATAACTGTTTACATATAAGCCTTTTTCTGTCTTATCGGGATTCATAATATACGCTATTGCTTTAGAGAGAGTAGTACGGATTGGATGGACGTTAGTGACTGCCATATCTCGTTTACCACCTCTTTCAGATAATCAAAATCATCATCATACATTCGGCTCGTTGCATTAACTCTGATCGTCATCTGATTGATGTTCTTTTGTATGCCGACAAGAGATTTCCGCAACTTTTTCAATTCTTGATTATCGTAATTTACTATTACTCCTGTTATAGCCATTTTGCGAAGATATGCTCCTGTGGAACGACTCTCCGCAAGCTTTGCTTTTTTCAGAATGAAGTCACGTTCATCCTCCGTAACACGAAAAGATATTTTTACTTTTCGACTTACTGTGTTTTTCAAAAAATCACCTCCAAATGCTAATCGATATTAGCGGAAAATCTGTCAGCTGCAACGGGGTCTTAGGGGCTGTCCCCTAACAAGCACAATGCCTGACGGAACGGAGGGCATTTTTGCGAAGTGTCCGACACTTCGCAGTGCTTGCTATTCTTGAAAACCGTAAAATCCCGATTTCCGCCGCAGGCTTATAAACCCTCCTATAAATAAGCCGAAAAAATCCCAAAATCGCACCCCTGTTTTTACAAAAAAATAGAAAAAATTTTTAAAATCGTTGATTTGCACAAAATTATGTGATATTCTTATTACATCAATCATTTGTATGTTCGTTCGATGTTTAGCAAGGAGTGTTAGACAAAGAATGAACGACAACGAAAATACAAAAAATAATCCTCCTGATTTCCGAAAGAAAGTACGGCAGTTGGATCGCCAAACACGATACATTTTGCACGAACGTGAGGGCGGCAAGGGCAGACGAAAAATTATCGGGTTTGATGAACGATATATGCAGGAGAAAAGCTCACCAACGCTGATAGAGGATATGATAACCGCAAGAGATATGCACCTTGCACTTGACCGTGCATTAGCTGAGTTGACCGCCGAAGAAGATCAGATTATTACAGAATGTTTTTTTGAAGGCGAAAGAGTTAATTATACAAAGCTTGCCAAAAAGCACGGTATAAGCAGACAGGTGTATTGCCGAAAGAGAAAACGCATATTACAGAAGCTAAGAAAATCGGTCATAACGCACTATACACAAATCTCCAACTTGTGCAAAACGCCGAATTTTTGGAAAAATGCGTTTTTAGGGGGTGCGATTTCGCATTTTTTTCGGCTTGTTATTAGAGGGGTGTTCTATGAATATCTCTCCGGGCGTTATTTTGTACAGCCTCACTTGCATTTTTGGATGGATTATGGTATTGTAGTGAAACACGAATTTCAACTTTGCCTGTTTGCGGAAAGGAGTAATGTTAATGCAAACAGGACAATACAAGATCACTGCACTTTATGCTCGTCTGTCCTCAGACGATGAGCTGCAAGGTGACAATAACAGCATAATCCACCAAAAGCAAATTCTTGAGGAATATGCAGCTATCAATGGTTTGGGAAATTGTCAATTCTATGTTGACGATGGCTTTTCGGGAAAAAACTTTGATCGTCCTGATTTTCAGAGAATGATTGAAGATATCGAAAGTCAGATTGTCGGCACTGTGATTGTCAAAGACCTGTCCCGACTTGGAAGAAATTACTATCAAGTTGGATACTATACCGAGAAGTTTTTCTTGGAACACAACATCAGGTTTATTTCCGTAACCGACAATGTTGACAGTATCAACGGAACGAATGAATTTGCACCGTTCCATAATCTGATCAATGACTTCTATGCAAAGGACATAGCCAAAAAGCAAAGGTAACGCAGGACAACGATTGACCACGAGGGCGATTTATGGCTATCAAAAAGACGAAAACGGTCAATGGATGGTTGATGAAGAGGCAGCTTCGGTTGTCAGGAAAATTTTTGAGTTATGTGCAAGCGGAAAAGGTGTACAGCAGATTGCAAATTATCTTTTTGCTAACGGGATAAAAAATCCCACAGCGTACAAAGGCAAAGCTAAAGAAGGTAGCGTTGCAGAACGTAATCCATATCTTTGGTCAGCACAAACAGTTTCGCAAATTTTGAGCAAACAAGAATACTGCGGTGACACTGTTAATTTCCGCTATCGCAAGAAGGGACTGTGCAGCAAGATCATTGTAAAGAACAGTCCCGAAGACATAAAGGTTTTTGAGGACACACACGAAGCAATTATCAGCAGAGAACTCTTTGACAAAGTGCAGCAAATCAGGAGTAAAAAACGACGCAGAGCCGCTATCGAAAAGCCTGTGCTTTTTGAAGAAGTATACTGTTCAGACTGTGGTAGCAGAATGCTCATTATCCGTTCACGGAATTATCATCCTGCGGCTTATGTCTGCTCCACTTACCGCAAGGCACTTACGATAAAGGAGCGTTCCTGCACTTCTCACTACATTACCGAAAAAGTTCTTGCAGATATTGTTCTGAAAATGGTCAATGAGCTTTTGGAAACAGCAAGAAAAAGTCCCGAAGAATTTCAGAAGATTATATCCTCTGAGTTTACAAAACAAAATGGACTGACACAGGCTGAAATAAAAAAAGAAATCTCGTCCGCACAAAAAAGAACAGACGAGATAGATCAGATCATTAAATCGTTGTATGAGGACAAGGTGAAAGGAAATATTTCTCTTGAGATATTTCAGAAGCTTTCTTCCGAATACTGTACAGAGCAAAAAAGCCTGACGGCAAAAATCTTAGACTGCAACAAGAAAATGGCTAATCTCGGCAAAACGAGATAAGCTATGAAGGGGTTTTTTGATGTGGTTGACAGTTATTGCACAAAAGGCGAAATCGGAGAGTTGACAAAGGAGATAGTTGAGGACTTTATTGACCATATCGTTATTAGCCAAGAAAAAAAGGCTGACGGCAAGCGTCAACCTAAAATCTACTTTAGAGGGATTGGTTTATTAAGTGAAGATGTGCTTCGCTAAAACAATTAACAGTATTCATTTTTCATTATTCATTAAAAAGAAAAACTATTTGTATGAAAGAACCGAAAATAGCGAAAATACTTTGATTTTGTTTTATGCAGGAGTTCGAGTCCGACAGAGGCTTACGAAAAATATCTTTTTATACTCTGTTGAAAGAAACGCCCCCTCACTTCGTTCGAGGGCTCAAATAATAAATAAGAAAAAGTCCGACGGGCGTTTGCGACTTCCTGCGGTTGCTGCATAAGTTCCGCTAGCTAATCGGTCTTCGCCTTCGGCTTGTCCTCTTCGGGCTTCACTTATCTGTATTATTATTTATTCTTTTTTCTTTATTCATTAATTTACGGTTCACAAAAATCAAAATCAGCGAAACTAACGGTAAACAAGAATTCGAGTTCAGCAGAGAAATAAATGCTACCATTGACGTAAACGACTCAAATAATATAGAAAAGTGCAACTCCTCACTATAAGCACGATAACAACAAAGCTGAATTATTGCAGGCTGAGAAAAGATAATTCTTATTTATTCGGTACTCATAAAAAATGTGGTGTGAAGGAACGATGAAATGCTCATCCATTCTTCACACCACTTATTCATTTGTTGTGAGATTTTTTTACTGTATAGTTCTTTTCTCCTATGATAATTTTTTCAATATCATCGGGATTTATAGCTGTTACCTTTTTGCTCTGGAAGCTATCGTTCTTTGTAAGTATTTCAGTAATTTCATCTGCATTTGTGCCGATCTGACTGATATAATCGCATATTTCAGTATAGTTACCATGTTTTCCCCGTATTTTCATCGCCATGCTGGGCGGTGCAGCTATGGCTGTGTCGGGTGTGCTTTTGCAGGCTGTAATGAAAAATCCCCTTGCCGATCCCGGCATTATCGGCATCAGCTCAGATGCAAGTCTTACTGCCGTGCTGATAACAGCATTTCTGCCGCAGCTTTTCTTTTTTACACCTTTGTTTGCATTCTGCGGATGTATGATTGCTTTCGCCCTGGTATATTCCCTATCTTGGAAGGGAGGGCTTTCACCTCTGAGAATTATTCTGCTGGTACAGGAAAGCGTGGAGGGTGTCGATCTGTTGTCTGTAGCAATCCTGTCAAGGTCGAATAGCAGATATTGAGCAGAAACTCATAGTCTGAAAAGAATCGGTTCGATAGAAGACTAAAAAAATTTAGAAGTAAGAAAAAAGCAGGGTATTCGTTTGAGCGAGCACCCTGCCATTATATTATTTATCCAGCCTCTGCCTCTCAACCAGCTCGGCAAAATAGCCGTTCTGTGCGATAAGCTCATCATAAGTTCCTTCCTCAATGACCTTGCCGCCGTCAAGAACGAGTATGCGGTCACAGTGGCGTATTGTCGAAAGTCGGTGAGCTATGACGATACGGGTACAGCCCATTTTGTCCAGAGCTTCGCTGACCTGTTTTTGTGTCTTGTTATCGAGTGCCGAAGTCGCTTCGTCGAACATAAGTATTTTTGGCTTCGGTGCAATAGCCCTTGCAATCATCAATCTTTGCTTCTGACCGCCGGAAATACCGCCGTGTCCCTCGGAAATCATTGTCTGCATACCCATAGGCATAGCACGGATATCATCTGCTATTCCCGCAAGCTCGGCAGCCTCCCATGCTTCATCAATTGAAAGGTGTGGTGCAGAAATGATGATGTTGGAGAAAATGTCTCCCTGCAAAAGTCCGCCGCCTTGTATTACTGTGCCGATCTTTCGTCTGAGCGTTGTAAGATCAAGCCTGTTCAGATCCTTGCCGTCATAATAGACAGCGCCTTTTTCGGGCTTTTCAAATCCAAGCAAAAGCCGCATAAGCGTTGATTTTCCGCAGCCTGTTTTTCCTACGATGGCAACATATTCCCCGCTTTTTATATTCAACGAAAGATTGTTTACGATGTAGGGCGAGTTTTCGCTGTACCTGAAATATACATTGTTAAGCTCGATGTTGCCGGAAAGCTTTGTTACCATTTCCTTATTTTCCGCCGTTTCAGGCTCGGTTTTGAGGAACGGCTCAGCCATTTCTAAAATCGGCTTTATCCTGCCGAATGAAAGGGCAATTCCTGCAAGTGATGAAAATGCACCCATTACAGCACCGTAAGCCGCAGTAAATGCAAAATAATTTGACTGATCTATACCGCTTGAAACAGCGAGATAGTAGAGAACAATATTTGAAATAAGAGAAATAGCTGAGGTGATAACGCTGTTTACCCTGATGAACATCGGCGGTGAATATGTAAGCTCCGCTTCCTCGGAATATTCATTCAGCCAGCGTGCAAAAAATCTCTTTTCCGAGCCTGACAGCTTTATCTTCTGGATACCGCTGAGCATTGCATAGCTCATACCTGATTCCCTCGCAGCAAGCTCCATCTGACGCTTGCTGATTCTGATTTGTACGACCGAGGAAATGATGCTGAAGCCCACTGTAACAAGTATGATTAGCAGAGATGGTATAACAAGTGTCGGGGCAAAGCTGAATATCTGTGTGATATACAGCAGTGACATAAGAGAGGTCAGTCCCGTACCCAGTATCATACCAAGCAAAAGAGTGCAAAGCTGGCTGACCGACTGTGAACGACTTGTAAGCTCACCGGAACTGTATTTGCGGAAGAAATTCGCCGGAAGGCTCAGTACCCTTATCATAAGAGCCGACTGCACACCGAGGGTTATCTTTGTTTGTACTCTTGTATTCAGCATACTGCTGATTGTGCCGATAAGCTGCGAGGAGATAGCCGTACACACCATAAAAATTGCGATTGAAATAAGTATCGCAGCACTTCCGCTTGAAAGAACAGGACCTGTGAGTGCCCTTGTGATACGGGGCATAAACATTCCGACACCTGTGACCATAAATGTTGCAATTACGATCAGAGCAATATCATTAAAATTAATACACTGCTTCATATACAGTATGAGATCAGGTATTCCTAACTTTTTCTGAGGAAACGGTCTGTAGAAGCAGTAGGCTTCGCTGTCGAAACGCTTTGCGGTCTTTGAGTTCAGCTTAACTCTTTTCCCGCTTGTTCTGTCAATGTAATAATATCCTATCAGCCTGTCCGGCAGGAGTGCCACCGGCTCGTTTTCCTCCTTTGTGTAGGCAAGGATAGGACCGTAGGCATCCTTGTACCAGTTTTCTTCAAGCGTGACCTGACGTTTCATCAGTCCGTGCTGACGCAGACAGTAATCAAGCTGCTCCTCGTGTGTCTTGACGCTTCTCGGAAACTCCACAGGTTTAAAGTGATAGTATTTCAGTATCTCATCTATTGCCTGCTTAGTAATGATATGATCGTCACTGATCTTTGCGGCATTGCGTTTTCCTAAAACCACACCTGCTGCATGGAAGATAGAATCATCAAACATCTGCTGATCGTATTTTCTCCTTTGTTTTATCTGTTGTTCAAACCAACCCAAGATTCTCCCTCCTTATTCATTAGTGACAAGCTCAGTGTAAGCACCGCCGAGCTTCATAAGCTCTTCGTGTGTACCACGCTCAACTACATTACCGTGCTCTAAGACAATGATCTCATCGCAGTCACGGATAGTCGAAAGCCTGTGAGCAATAACTATGCAGGTGATACCTCTGTTCTTAATGGACTTTACCACCTCATATTCGGTCTTTGCGTCAAGTGCCGAAGTTGCTTCATCGAGAATAATAATTGATGGATCCTGTGCAAGCACACGGGCGATCTCCATTCTCTGCCTCTGACCGCCGGAAAGATCACGTCCGCCCGGAGCAAGCTTGCAGTTGTAGCCGCCGTCTCTTGCCATAATGTCGTCGTGAAGCTGTGCATCCCTTGCGGCAAGGATCACCTCATAATCCTCGATAGATTCATCCCACATAGTGATGTTTTCGGCTATTGTTCCCTCAAAGAGGGTTATTTCCTGATCTACAATGGCTATCGAGCCTGTCATTACATCCCTCGGGTGTTGGGTTCTTGGCTTGCCGTCAAAAAGTATCTCGCCGCTCCATGGGTCATAAAGACCTGAGATCAGCTTTGAAAGCGTAGATTTTCCGCAGCCCGATGTTCCGACAAAGGCGACTTTGCCGCCGGGCTTGATGTTCATTGTAAAGTCCTTGATAAGCGGGTCGGAAAGCTTTGAATAGCCGAAGGTCACATTTTTAAGCTCCACATTTCCGCGAAGCTTTTTGAGCTTTACGCTATCGTCAAGGTTTTCGACTGCATTCGGGTCAACGGGGTATTCCATTACATCCTCGACACGCTCCATCTGTGTACGCATTTCCTGCAAAGTCTGTCCTGCGGAAACAAGTGACATTGCCGGAGCCATAAATGAACCAAGAAAGCCCTGGAACATCTGCAAAGCACCGAGGGTAAATTGACCCTGCATGACGAACCATATTCCCAGAATGAAAACAGCGTAATTTGCAACTGTCCCCAAAAATGCAGGGATAATTCCGAGGTAGTTATTGAGCTTTGCAGCTTTGACATCCTGTGCATTGACGGACGCCTGATAGCCTGCCCATTTCTGGAAAAATCCTACCTCTGCACCGCTTGCCTTTATCGTTTCTATCATTTCAACGCCTGCAACAGTCGTTGCAGAAAGCTTTGCACTGTCACGCTGCTTTACTCTTGTAATGTTGATACGCTTTTCCGATATGTACCTTGACACGATTATATTCAGCACCAATGTCACAATGCCGATGGCGGTCAGCATTATGCTTTGCCTTACCATCAGAACAAAATAGAATACCATCATTATCGTATTCAGTCCCAGGGGAACGACGGTGCTGATAATGGAATTTGCGATGCTGGCGTTTGTTCCCTGACGGGACTGTATATCGCCTGCCATACGCTGACCGAAAAAGTCCATGGGCAGGTGCAGCACCTTCCACATATAGGTGGTGCTGCCGATCATGGACATTTTACCATTGATCTTCAGACTGTAAATAGTCTGTGCCCACTCAACTATTATCTGCACGAGTGCCAACGCCGACATTATCCCGATAAACGGATACAGCCAGTCTGTATTTATTCCCGTAAGAAGTCTGTCCATGAATATTTTGGACATAACAGGATTGATTATGCCGAAAAGAGATGAAATGGTCGTTGTCAGCATAATGAATGCCATTGCCGCACCTGCACCCACAAGACGCTTTCTTGCAAATTCAAGGGTACTTTTGCGTTTACCGCGGGGCTCGAAGTTTTCGCCGGGGAAGATGTTAAGCGTAATTCCCGTAAAGGATTTGCTGAAATCCTCCATGCCGACCTTGATGAAGCCCTTTGCCGGGTCGTTGATGAGGGCATATTTTCCCCGGAAACCGTTCAGAACTACAAAATGTCGGAAATTCCAATGTATTATACAGGGGAATTTCCCTTTTTTTCGCAGTATTTCGGGTGTTCGTGAAAACGCCTGCACCTTGAAGCCGTAGCTTTTTGCGGCTCTGGAAATATTCTTTGCATTTGATCCGTCACGGGATACGCCGCAGTCGGCTCTTACCTGTTCCAGAGGTATCCATTTGTCGTAGTATGCCATTACCATTGCAAGACTTGCCGCACCACATTCGAGTGCTTCAAGCTGCATAATGACAGGGACTTTCGCCACACCCTTAGTAACAGGCTCTTTTATTTTCTTTTTACTCATTTGTTCTCCTCTTAGTCAAACAGGAACTGGATGGGGTGGATGCTTTCGGTAACGATCTTTACGTCATATTTACCGTCCGCTTTGCTGATCGGAGCATAAGCCACCGCCCTGCCGTAATCGTCCTTTTCCACTGTTGATATAGTGTAGTTATCGGTGCCGATACGCACAGTCATTCCCGATGCAATCTCATTCCCTGCATTCTCTGTTACCATTATCACTGCCTGATCGTCCTTGATCTCCGCCACGCCGTCAGCCAGTGTTTCGAGTGTTCCTACCGTACTCCATACAAGCAGACCGCCAAGCAGTATGATGATAGCCGCAAACAGCGTCCATATTCCGGGATTTGTCACCCTCAGATAATCGGTGAGCTGTTCGGGAGTTGTTATCCTTTCCAGTGCTTTTTGCCTGAAAATCCCTGAATTTTGTTCAGCCATAATGACCTCCTGAATAAAAATTCGTTTTTGCTAAAATGCAGAAAATCCTTCCGCATAAAA
>OMZF01000084.1 GCA_900315465.1 uncultured Eubacteriales bacterium
AGCGTACCTGTCATTCTGAGCGAAGCGAAGAATCTTTCCGGAACAACTGCTTTATTCAAAAGATCCCTCACTTCGTTCGGGATGACATTCAGGCGGCTTTACTTTGCTATTTTAGTTTTTATGTTATCAGATGACATCCAACTCGGTGGGGCAGGCTTTAAAGTTTGTAGATTTTATCAACTTTTTGGGGCTATATCATAATAACTCCCCCTCCACACTAAATAAAAACAGGCTGTTGCATTTTACTGCAACAGCCGTTTTTTATGCATATTTTATACTGATCAGAGAAGATCTGAATCGCTGCCGTTTCCGAAGGAAACAGGATTGTTTTCTTCGATCTCTACATCTCTGTAGCGAGGCATACCTGTACCGGCAGGAACCAGCTTACCGATAAGTACATTTTCTTTAAGCCCCATAAGAGGATCGACCTTACCCTTGATTGCAGCATCTGTAAGAACTCTTGTTGTTTCCTGGAAAGAAGCAGCTGAGAGGAAAGAGTCTGTAGCAAGAGAAGCCTTTGTGATACCGAGGAGTGTGGGACTGTAGGTAGCGAGGCTGAGTCCCTCTTCACCTGCAGCAATTCTCTTTTCGATTTCTTCGTTTGCAGCGTAGAAGTTGCCCTTGTCAACCATCGAGCCGGGAAGGAGATCTGTTGAACCTGCATCTTCTATTCTGACTTTCTTCATCATCTGACGGACAATTACTTCGATATGCTTGTCGTTGATATCAACACCCTGAAGTCTGTATGCACTCTGAACCTCTTCGATAAGGTAGTCCTGAACAGCTGCAGCACCCTTGATATTGAGTATCTCGTGGGGGTCTACAGAACCTTCGGTAAGGAGGTCACCTGCTTCAACCATCTGACCGTTTTTAACCTTAGGTCTTGCACCGAAGGGGATAAGATAGGTCTTGCTGTCGAATACAGGTTTACCGTCAACGGTTTCTTTCGGGTCTGTGCCTGTGATAACAGCATTTCTTTCTTCGAGCTTTACCTGACCGCTTATTTCGGTGATGATAGCGATATGCTTAGGCTTTCTTGCCTCAAACAGTTCTTCTACACGGGGAAGACCCTGTGTAATATCTTCACCGCCTGCAACACCGCCTGTATGGAATGTACGCATTGTGAGCTGTGTACCCGGTTCACCGATAGACTGTGCGGCGATAATACCTACAGCCTCACCTATAGTAACAGGCATACCGTTTGCAAGGTTAGAACCGTAGCACTTTCTGCATACACCGTGTTTAGCACGGCAATCAAGGATAGAACGGAGTTTTACTTTTGATGCACCCGAATTAACGATGAGGTCAGCATCATGTTCATCCATGATCTTGTTTGAAGAAACAAGAAGTTCGCCTGTCTGTATATCATAGAAGTCTTCGCAGAGGTAACGTCCCTGAAGTCTTTCATGTATGGATTCGATTATATTGTCTTCGTCTCCTGAATGGATAACTCTTACATCCGCAACTTTTGAAGCAACTATCATATCTATATCAGATTTTGTGAGAAGTTTTCTTGCGGGGATAAGTCTTCTGCCTTCCTCGTCATTGAAATCATCAATAAGTCTTCTGTCTTTGAGTGTAATATAGAATGATTTAACAGTTTCGGCAGGTTTATCTTCGGTTGCTGCAATATTTACGGTATTGATGCCTGCTTTGATGATATTCTCAATATCAGATTCAGTGATAGGCTGATCTTTTACAGCAAGTGCATCGCCTGTTGTAGGATCGGTAACATCTTCAGCAGGGTATCTGCCGAGTATCTGACTTCTGAGAGAAAGCAGTTTATCATGCTTGCGGATTCTTACAGAGTTGACATTTGCCATTTTTATTATCTCAACATCACGGGGGGTAAGTATTTTTTCAGTAGAAATAAGGAGTGTGCCTGTTGAGGAATCATAGAAGTTTTCAGAGAGATGGTTGCCAACGAGATTTTCGTTTGAAACATCTAATTCATCACCTATATCGGCATTTGCCTGACGAATATCGTAAACTACGATACCCTCTTTAGTTCCGCAGTCTTCTTCACGGATGATTACATCCTGAGATACGTCAACAAGTCGTCTTGTGAGGTAACCGGAGTCAGCGGTACGCAGAGCGGTATCTGCAAGTCCTTTACGTGCACCACGGGAGGATATAAAGTATTCAAGAATATTCAGACCTTCACGATAGTTTGCACGAATAGGAATTTCGATTGTTTTACCTGATGTATTGGCGATAAGTCCACGCATACCTGCGAGCTGTCTGATCTGGCTCATAGAACCACGGGCACCTGAATCTGCCATCATGTATATCGGGTTATATCTGTCGAGGTTGTTTTTAAGTGCGTCTGTAACGTCATTAGTAGCCTTTTCCCAGATTTCGATAACCTTTGCATAACGTTCCTGATCGGACATAAGACCACGTCTGAACATTTTTGTTACCTTATCAATTTCTTTTTCAGCCTGAGCAATAAGTTCCTTTTTCTGAGGAGGAATTGTAGCATCACATACAGCAACGGTTATAGCACCTTTTGTTGAGTATTTATACCCCTGAGCCTTGACATCATCGAGTACCTGAGATGTTATCTGTGTGCCGTGCTTTCTGATACATTTATCAATGATTTTACCGAGTTGTTTTTTGCCTACAAGGAAGTCGATCTCGTAGTTCAGGAAGTTTTCTTCCTTTGTTCTGTCAACATAGCCGAGATCCTGTGGGATAGGTCTGTTGAAGATAATTCTGCCGACGGTAGTATCGATAAGCTTAGAGATCTTCTTGCCATTAAATACACCCTCACGGCGTACTTTGATCTTTGCATGAAGTGCGATAACTCCCGTTTGATAAGCCATAATAACTTCGTTTGTATCACGGAATATCTTGCCTTCACCCATTTCACCGTCTTTATCGAGTGTAAGGTAATATGAACCAAGTACCATATCCTGAGTAGGAACGGTAACCGGCTTACCATCAGAGGGTTTTAACAGGTTATTGGAAGCGAGCATAAGGAAACGTGCTTCAGCCTGAGCTTCGGCTGAAAGCGGAACATGAACTGCCATCTGGTCGCCGTCGAAATCGGCGTTGAATGCGGTACAAGCAAGAGGATGAAGCTTAAGAGCCTTACCCTCAACAAGAACAGGCTCAAACGCCTGAATACCAAGTCTGTGGAGTGTAGGTGCACGGTTGAGCATTACAGGATGACCCTTGATAACTCTTTCAAGAGCATCCCATACTTCCGGTTTAGCACCTTCAACGGTCTTTTTAGCTGCTTTGATATTATGAACGGAATTGCTTTCAACAAGTATCTTCATTACGAAGGGCTTGAAAAGTTCGAGAGCCATCTCTTTGGGGAGACCGCACTGATACATTTTGAGTTCAGGACCTACAACGATAACGGAACGACCTGAATAGTCAACACGTTTACCAAGAAGGTTCTGAAGGAAACGTCCCTGCTTACCTTTAAGCATATCGGAAAGTGATTTAAGAGAACGGTTATTAGGCCCCGTAACGGGCTTGCCTCTTCTGCCGTTGTCGATAATAGCATCTACAGCTTCCTGAAGCATACGTTTTTCATTGCGTATGATCATACGGGGAGCTTTAAGCTCATTAAGCTTTTTAAGGCGGTTGTTACGGTTGATAACACGGCGGTAAAGGTCATTAAGGTCTGAGGTAGCAAAACGACCGCCGTCAAGCTGTACCATAGGACGAATTTCAGGAGGGATAACAGGAAGCACATTAAGTATCATCCACTCAGGTCTGTTTCCGGAAAGACGGAAAGCTTCAACGACCTCAAGCTTTTTGAGCAGCTTGATTTTTTTCTGACCTGTAGCATTTTTAAGTTCTTCTTTAAGTTTTTCTGACTGGTCTTCGAGGTTTATTTCGGAAAGAAGCTTCTGTATAGCTTCTGCACCCATCATAGCCTCAAATTCTTTATCATATTTTTCTTTGAATTCTCTGTATTCTGTTTCGGAGAGTATCTGCTGTTTTTTAAGCTCTCTTTCAGCGAGTGAGCCGGGTTCTACATATGTTACTATGTATTTTGCAAAATAAAGTACCTGCTCAAGATTTCTCGGAACAATGTCGTCCAGCATAAGAGCCATTCTTGAAGGAATACCCTTGAAGTACCATATATGAGATACGGGAGCCGCAAGTTCAATATGTCCCATACGCTCACGTCTTACCTTTGATTTGGTTATTTCAACATGACATTTTTCGCATATTCTGCCCTTATAGTGAACCTTTTTATACTTACCGCAGTGACATTCCCAGTCTTTTGTAGGGCCGAAGATAGCTTCACAGAAAAGACCGTCTTTTTCAGGTTTGAGTGTACGGTAATTGATTGTTTCGGGTTTAGTTACTTCGCCGTATGACCAGCCCTTGATAACAACCTTTTCTTCTTCTCCGTTTTCATTAATGATGATCTTTTCAGTTTTATCACGCATCATTTCGGGAGAAGCAAGTCCTATTTTTATTGAACTGAATTCATTAAACTCCATACGTATGCGATTCCCCTTTCGATTAATTTAATTTTCGTTATATATGACACTGTTACTGCCGCTTTTTGCAGCAGCAACAGAAAGAATCATAAATCAGAATCTGTCATCGTCATCATCATCAGACAGATCATCAAAATTGCCGAAATCATCGCCGCCGAAGCTTTCGCCACTAAGGTCGTCATCATATGATGATTCGTTGGTTATCTCTTCACCGTCTTCATCAAGGTACTGGAAGCCCTTATCTTCTGCAACCTCGCTGCCGTAGGAGTATTCGGTATCGTCCATCGGATCATCATTTTTCTGATTGTAGGAATTCTTGTCGATAGGTGTATCATCATCAAGATCAGCCGAAAGGTCTATTTCGTTATTATCTCTGTCATAAACCTTAATATCAAGGGCGAGTGACTGGAATTCTTTAATAAGTACCTTAAATGATTCGGGGATACCCGGCTTAGGAATATTCTGACCTTTTACAATAGCTTCATATGTTTTCACACGACCTGTTACGTCATCAGATTTAACTGTAAGTATTTCCTGAAGGGTATAAGCAGCACCATAAGCCTCAAGAGCCCATACCTCCATTTCGCCGAAACGCTGACCGCCGAACTGTGCCTTACCGCCGAGAGGCTGCTGTGTGATAAGCGAGTATGGACCTGTTGAACGTGCGTGTATTTTATCATCAACGAGGTGATGCAGTTTGAGGTAGTACATATATCCTACAGTTACTGGGTTATCGAAGTATTCACCTGTACGACCGTCTCTGAGACGAATTTTACCGTCTTCACTTATTCCTGCATCACGGAAACACTGGAAAATATCCTGTTCATGAGCACCGTCAAATACAGGGGTCATTATTTTCCATCCCAAAGCCTTTGCAGCATAGCCGAGGTGAACCTCAAGAACCTGACCGATATTCATTCGGGAAGGTACGCCGAGGGGGTTAAGAACTATGTCAAGCGGACGACCATCGGGAAGGAATGGCATATCTTCTTCGGGGAGAACTCGTGAAACGACACCTTTGTTACCGTGACGACCTGCCATTTTGTCTCCGACCTGAATTTTACGTTTCTGAGCGATATAGCAGCGAACAAGCTTATTTACACCCGGAGAAAGTTCACTGTCGGGATCTTCTTTATGGAATATTTTAACGTCTACGATTATACCATATTCACCATGGGGAACACGCAGGGAAGTATCTCTTACTTCTCTCGATTTTTCACCGAATATAGCACGGAGGAGTCTTTCTTCTGCTGTAAGTTCGGTTTCGCCCTTAGGTGTTACCTTACCAACGAGAATATCACCGGAGTGTACTTCTGCACCTATATGGATGATACCGTCTTCATCGAGGTCACGAAGCTGTTCTTCGCTTACATTCGGTATTTCTCTTGTGATTTCTTCCGGGCCGAGTTTGGTATCTCTTGCTTCGGTCTCATATTCTTCTATGTGGATAGATGTATAAACGTCATCTCTTACGATTTTTTCATTAAGCAGAACAGCGTCCTCGTAGTTATAGCCTTCCCATGTCATAAAGCCGATAAGGGCATTTTTACCGAGGGAAATTTCACCGTTATGTGTAGCAGGGCCGTCTGCAAGAACTTCTCCTTTTACAACACGCTGACCAACATCAACAATAGGAACCTGATTGATACAAGTACCCTGGTTTGAACGCATGAATTTGGTTACTTCAAATTTTCTTACTTTGCCTGAATCGTAAAGAACACGGATTTCATTTGCACTTACATACTGAACAACGCCGTCTTCTTCAGAAAGGATACAAACACCTGAGTCAACGCCTGCTTTATATTCCATACCTGTACCGACGATAGGTGATTCGGTAACGAGGAGCGGAACAGCCTGACGCTGCATGTTTGAACCCATAAGGGCACGGTTTGCGTCATCGTTTTCGAGGAAGGGGATCATAGCTGTAGCAACAGATACAACCATTTTAGGTGATACGTCCATATAATCAGCCTTTGAGCGTTCTACTTCAACGAATTCATCACGATGTCTGCCGACAATTTTCTGATTTATGAAATGACCTTCTTCATCGAGAGGTTCATTAGCCTGTGCAACGATGAAATTATCCTCAATATCAGCGGTCATATATGTTACTTCTTTTGTAACGATACCTGTTTCCTTGTCTACCCTGCGGTAAGGAGCTTCAATAAGACCATATTCGTTTATTTTCGCAAAAGTTGCGAGATAGGAAATAAGACCGATGTTAGGACCTTCAGGAGTCTCAATAGGACACATTCTGCCGTAGTGGGTATAGTGTACGTCACGTACTTCAAATCCTGCACGATCTCTTGAAAGACCGCCGGGGCCAAGAGCGGAAAGTCTGCGTTTGTGAGTAAGTTCTGCAAGAGGGTTATTTTGATCCATGAACTGTGACAGAGGAGAAGAACCGAAGAATTCTTTTATAGCTGCTGTAACGGGTCTGATATTTATAAGTGATTTAGCATCAATGCGGTCATAATCCTGAGCCTGATTTGTCATTCTTTCGGTGATAACTCTCTGAAGTCTTGTAAAGCCTATTCTGAACTGATTCTGGAGAAGTTCGCCTACAGAACGTATTCTTCTGTTGCCGAGATGGTCAATATCGTCTGTATTACCTACACCATGAGCAAGAGAAAGCATATAGTTAATGGTAGAATATATATCGTCAACTATGATATGTTTCGGGATAAGGAGATCCTTATTCTTTTTAAGTTCTGCACGGAGAAGATCATCATTCAGATCTTTAGCGAGAATATCTTTAAGAACTACCCAACGAACTTTTTCATTTATGCCGCATTCTTCTTTTGCATCAAAATCAACATACTTGGAAATATCCACCATACCGTTTGAGATAAGCTTTATTTCTTCCATATATTCATCAGCAAATGAAGCCTGAGGTTTTACATAAGCCACGGTAATACCCATATTTTCTATTTCCATAGCTTTTTCTTTGGAGATGTATTCTCCGGCATCTGCAATAAGTTCGCCGTCATCGCTTATGATAGGCTGGGTAAGTACCTGACCGGCAAGTCTGTTTGCCATACCGAGTTTTTTGTTATACTTATAACGACCTACTCTTGAGAGATCATAGCGTCTTGCATCAAAGAAAAGGTTATTTATATGTGTCTGAGCGGCATCTTTTGTAGCAGGCTCACTCGGACGGAGTTTTTTGTATACTTCCTTAAGAGCATCTTCACCATTTTTGGTGCTGTCCTTTTCTATAGTTGCGAGTATAAGAGGATCGGCTCCGAAGAAGTCAATTATTGCATCATCACTTTCCATACCGTTTTCATATCCGAGTGAACGGATGAAAGTGGTCACAGGTATTTTTCTGTTCTTATCTATTTTTACAAAGAAAACACCGTTGGCATCATTTTCGTATTCAAGCCATGCACCCCTGTTCGGGATAACGGTAGCACTGAAAAGCTTATTTCCGTATTTATCGTGATCCATTTTATAGTAAACACCAGGAGAACGAACGAGCTGAGAAACTATGACACGTTCCGCACCGTTTATAACAAAAGTGCCGCTTGGTGTCATAAGCGGGAAATCACCCATGAAGATGTTATCATAATTCTTTATGGCACCATCTGGTGTTGTAAGCTGTACATTCACCTTGAGGGGAGCAGAATATGTAGCATCTCTTTCCTTACATTCGGCAATAGTGTAGTTAGGTTTTGAGGTATCGAGCTTATAGTCGACAAAATCGAGAACCAGATTTCCTGAGAAGTCTGTAATTCCCGAAACATCTTCAAACACTTCACGAAGTCCTTTTTCAAGAAACCACTTGTATGAATCCTTCTGAATTTCGATAAGGTCAGGCATATCGAGAACTTCATCTATGTGAGAGAAGCTCATTCGTTCAGTCTTACCAAGACGAACGGGTTTGACGTTTACCATACGATCACTCCATTCATTATTACTTATAGAAGTATTGGAAATACACATTATACTATCTGCTCACTGCATTATGAAATAATTGTAGAAAATAACACTTGATTTTTTAAAGAATTTGTGATAATATGCAGGTGAGTTTAGATAAAAGAAAATATAAAATGCCGAAGAAGGCACACTTTCCTATAATGGTGTATTTTCATATTATAAACAAAAAATTATCCGCTGTCAATAGGTTGGCAGCGGATTTTTCTTATTTTTTTAATCAAAATAAACTTTTTCGTTATTTTGAACAATAATTTATATTTGTTTTGCACGCCGGATACACACGGAGGCGTGTGCATAAATATTATTTCTGTTTGTGCATACTGACGGTATATATAAACATCAGCAAAGAGCTTTTATGAATCTGAAAACAGGCTTTTTATACCATACAGTATGTTCATAAAGGTAGTGAGAGGCAGCAAGGTAAAGCTGTCTTACTTTTTCTGTTTCCTCAGGAGAAACTTTTTCTCCCGAATAATGATAATTTCTAAGTATTTCTACGAGGGCGATACAGTCATCTGTTGAGAGAACCGGTACGGCTTCCTTCAGCACTTCAGAAAAATAATCCTCCGAGCCATTCAAAGCCGTAAGAAGTCCGCTGCAGTGCAGAGCAGTAATAAGACGATGATATATCTGCGGGCAATTCATAATGTCTTGTTTTCTTAGTATATAGATACGTCTTACTATGATAAATGCAATAACGCCTATGACCGCAAGCAAAAGACATATCAGTGTAAGCTGTAATGTAGAAAGTCCCTCATCATCACCGCCGGCCTGATTTCTGTTATTTGTACCCGTGTGATCGGTCCCCGTAAATTCCCAGCCGTATTTTTGCATGATGCTTGTCATTTCTTCAACATCATACCCCGGATATTCGGCATACATAAGCCCCTCAGAAGTCGGTGTGACCTCAACAGGAACCCAGCCGTAATCTTTAAGGAATATTTCCACCCATGCGTGTGCGTTTCTGTCGGTTATTTCTCCTTCATAGCGATAATCGGCAGCACCTTTGAGTACAGACGGGTCTGCCCCGTCCATAAGATGCAGGTCATTTGGAGATACAACATAACCCGTTACATATCTTGCGGGTATGCCGTAAAGCCTGTACATCATAGCGGCAGTGGTCGCAAAATGAACACAATATCCTTTATGGTTTTCAAAAAGAAAATATTCAACAGTATTTTTATTATAGGGAACAGTACCCGGAGTTGTGGAGTAATTTGCATGAGTCTGTAGAGTATAGAGTATGAATGTGGTTATTTCATTTATGTTATCAAGTTCGGTATTGGAGCATAGGTCGGTAAGACGGGGCATTTCCTCGAACGGAATATAATTATATTCCTCCTGTATTTGTTCCTCATAAGCTTCCATAAAATCCGCGTATACGGTTTTTATTTTTGTCTGAGATGCAGAACTGCTGTCTGTGGACAGTGAATCTCTGTAGAGGTTTGTATATGCATGGTTTATGGTATTGGAATAAGGATAGATTTCATGTGTGGTATATTTGCTGTAGTACGGTATAAGCACATTCTGCATGGAATTATCGTCAGGTGCAATATTTATCGTATTTCCCTCACCTGCTTCAACAGTATCATAGGAAACATCACCTGAGATTATCGTCTGAATAATGTCAGTGCTGTCTTTGTTCAGAATAAGCTCGGGAAAATCAGGTATAGTTTTACCATCAGGCATAGTATAGGTTTCGACATTTCCTTTTTCGGGATTGGATAGAATTATTTTTCCGTCATGCTGAATAAATACATCATAATAATCCAGTCCTTTAAGCGTTCTTGAGTAAATATAGTTTGTAATTATGTTTTCTGAATTTGCATTTAATGTCAGAGGAGATATGAGTTTCAGATTTGTAGTATCGTTAAATGCTTTTTCAACATTATCAAAATACTGATTTTTTACCTTTTCAACCAATTCATTCATAAACGGTTCACGATAAAAATACATCATATTAAAGCTTGTACTATACAAATTTTCCTGATAACTCGGGTACATATCGTCTTTGTATGATGTTTTTTCGGGATGCGTAAAACCGTCACTGTCCCATATACCGTCGAAAGCTTCGTGCCAATTATCTTCGTAATATTCCCTGCCGATAAAACCTTTCAGATAAATTTTTTGCTGCAAAGGATTTACTGTGCTGACGGTAAATATTTTTTTGCCTGTCTGATGAAGGTTACCACGGCTTACCTGACCGTCTATTATGTCATTATTATTGAATTCGGACAGAGACTTGTATATATCCTGTACAAATGCATCTGCCATATATACCTGAGAATAAAGATCATCCTCAAATATATCCGATATAAGAAAAGACGGTGCAAAGCATATAATTATAAGTACGGTGGCTATTACCGAGCATATAGCAGATATGCGTGCATGATTATTCATTATCAGTCTTTTTCTTTTTGGTGCTTGTGACATATTAAGCACCATGAATCCGAACTGAAAGATGATTATAAGTATAACGGTAACAGCTGACAGATTTATTCCCGCAGATGAACCGAATATTATAATTGCAGCACATATCAGAAACATAAGAGAATGATTTCGTGAGACAAATTCCATGGTAAATACAAGCAAAAGCAATATAAGGGCTATCAGTATAGCTGCAGGCAGGGAGATGCTATTACCCTCAGCGGACATCCCCGAAAAACTGAGCGACAGACTTCGGAAATTTATAAGGGAATACATAACGGCGGCAACGCATCCTGCTATGATTATAGGGGTAAAAAGTTTGTTGTGCCGGGTAAGTATAAACCAAAGAAAAATACTGATAAGTGATGATAAAAAAGCTGCGAGGAAAAAATATGCCGATGGCATCAGCAGAACTTCATTTGCAGCCATAAGCAGTCCGTTCAGACCGCAGAGATAAAGAAGAAGCAGCAGAGGAGAGGTGTCAGTTTTCTTTCTTAATGTTTCGTTTTGCTTTTTTTCTGCACGGGTAATGTTCTTTTTTTCGTTGCGTATTTTTATTCTCCTGATGGTACTCACCTCCTGAGATCAAAAATATTGGTTATAAGTTCATTTTCAACATTATTTTTATTGAAGCTGTATACAGGTTCACCAAGGAAGAACCATTCAAGCTTTGAATTTACAAGCATACCCTTTGTGATAAGATCGCCTGCTGCACTGCCGAATTCTTCGGGTGTACAGCGTATATCTGTTTTGTATATTTCAGGGATAACTTCCATAAGGTCATTATTATTTCCGAGTTCTTTCATTCGGAGAGTACCTGTTTTTCTGTCATACCAATGGAGTCTCACTATTACATCATAGATGAAAAGAGTATTTGTGAGGGAGAATAATATCTCATACATAGCATCCGCAGTGTCTGTTGTAAGAGGGGAAGCTGAGCTGTCTGCAACAAGGTCGAATATAAAATCATTCTGACGGCAATATTCCTTTATCCAGAGTTTCTGAGTTTTTGCACTGTAATTACGGTGTATATGTCTTGTCAGGTCGCCCTGACGGTATTCTCTTATAAGATGTATCTCACTGTGGTCATCACCTGAGCGGTCAGATGTCGAATCATCCACAGCATTTGCCGTGTATGCACCGAATGGGGGCATTATCATTTGTATATCCTTGAAAACAGGAAGAATAAAAAGCTGAGCAGGTTCATTTTTAATTCTTCCTGAAGAGTGAAAGAGGGAAAAGTAGTCATATACCCTGATCTTAGTTATATTTGCATTTATAAGTCCGCAGTAAGGGGCATTGAAATACATCGTTGCTTCGGTTTCTGATTTCGCGGCAGCAGCGGCATCAAGACGTTTTTTGACACGATTTTTTTTATCTGAGGCATACTGCATAGTTATCGTAAGGGAAACCCTGTTGACAGGTATACGGGTGTTATTTACGACTGAGAGAGTGAGGGGAGAGTCGTTGTTTTTGTAAAGAATGGATTTCTGGGCAGGAATTTTTGCAGATGTAAGGAATTTCATGACCAGTGAAAAAACAAGTGATATAAATGTAACAGCTACAGCACAGATTATCACAGCCATTATCGGCTTTTGCTGATTCATGCCTGCAAAATACCATGCGGCAAAAAGGAGTATAAGAGCAACTAAATGTTTCATTATCTTGCACCCATATATGGCAGAGGAACTGTTTGTACGATACTTTTTATTATATCGGTTTTTGCTATGCTGCCGAGTTTTGCAGAAGAGTTCACGATTATTCTGTGGGAGAGTACATAAGGCAGCTGTGCTTGAACATCACTCGGCACAACAAATTTTCTGCCGTTTAGCCATGCATAAGCTTTTGACATTTTAACAAGAGCTATAGTAGCACGAGGACTTGCCCCTCGTTCTATATAAGGATGATTTCGTGTAGCGGTAACAAGAGTGAGAAGATAGTTATAAACTTCGTCCTTGATGAATACATTATGTATATCACTTTGCATTTCAAGGAATACATCTGTGGTAAGTACAGGATTTACAATTTCTGTTCTTGCAGCCGCTCCTGTTGAACGAGCAATCTGAAGTTCGCTGTTAAAATCGGGATAGCCGAGTGACATATTTATCATAAAACGGTCTATCTGAGCTTCGGGGAGGAATTGAGTTCCGTTAGTACCCGAAGGGTTCTGAGTTGCTATTACAAGAAACGGAGAGGGAACAGGACGTGTTTCACCTTCAACGGATACTTTTCTTTCTTCCATTACTTCAAGAAGTGCGGACTGGGTTTTCGGGGAAGTACGGTTTATTTCGTCAGCTAAAAGCAGATTACAGAAAACGCTGCCTGGCTGATATATGAATTTGTCATTCTCGCGACTGTAAACTGAAAAACCGGTAAGGTCTGAGGGCATTACATCGGGAGTGAACTGTACACGTTTACATTCCATGCCCAATGCTTTTGAAAATGCTATTGCAAGAGTTGTTTTGCCCACGCCTGGAATATCCTCAAGAAGAACATGACCGTTTGCGAGAAATGCAGTCATTATTTCAAAAATTTCGGATTGTTTGCCGAGAACGGCTTTATTTACTTCATTTAAAGCCTGATGTGCTTTTTCGATATGTTCAAGCATCTATTAACCTCCTTATATTGTAATATCCGCAAGTTCAAATTTTATTACTTTTGCAAGTGAATCGAGTGTAAGTTCAATCTGAAGACCTATCCTGCCGCCGCTGCAATAAATGAACGGCTGATTAGCGGCAGAGGAATCTATTGTTGTTCTGAAAAATTTTTTCATTCCGATAGGCGAACAGCCCCCGTGGATGTAGCCTGTAAGACCCAGCAGATCTTTTGATTTTAGCATGGAAATTGATTTTTCTCCTACTGCTGCGGCAGCCTTTTTAAGATCGAGTTCTTCAGCAACGGGAACCATGAATACATAATGATTCCCCGATTTTCCTGTTGTTACAAGGGTTTTGAAAACATGGGCAGGGTCTTCGCCGAGAATCTGGGCTATTTCTGTGCCTGAAACAGCACCGGTATCTGAGTAGTCATGTTCTTTATATGGTATTTTCATACTGTCAAGCTTTCGCATAGCATTTGTTTTATTTTCTTTAGCCATTTTATCAGTTCTCCTGTATACATTAATATTATATAATAATTATACAACAATACACAGAAAAATCATAGCGGTAAAACCTAAATATTTTTACAAAAAATAAAAAAGTATGGCTGAATATGGTATTACTGACAGTAATTTTTTGAATTTTTATACAGAGCCAAGTGTATTGACGAAGTATTAAATGGATAAACTTTACTAAAAATTTGTATATATGTAATTTTTAATTTATGAAAAACAACAATTATTTGTTTAAAATATCTAAAACATCAGGAAATTTTTTTTTGGTGATTGACAAATGCAGATTAAAAGTTTATAATTGAGACAGATTGGATATATGGCTATAATTATTCAAGCGTAGCCGCAAGTCAGAAAGTTGGTAGTGCTTTCGATTTAGTGTTATCCAATTTATAATATAGAAAGGAAGTAATAACCATGAAAAAAGTACTTAAGGTTCTTTCTGCGGCTATGCTTTCAGCAGTTGTAGCAGTATCTGCTGCTGCATCAGTATCTGCTGCAGGTGTAAACGCAGCTGAACAGAGAATCCTTGATGAACTTCACACTACTGCAAATATGGCTGGTGTTCAGAAGTCACTTCCTGCTGAGTACATTACTCAGGCTGAGAACTACTTCAATACAGTTGAGCTTACAGATGCTCAGGCTGATGCAGTAATCGCTAAGATCAAGGAAGCAGTTGCACTTATCGAGAGCTTCGGTAAGCCGAATGCAAAGTCTATTTCAGATGCTCAGTTCAACCAGATTGCAGCTATTTCTAAGGAAGCAGCAGCAGGCGGAGCTACTATCACAGTTACAAGAAGAGCTGATGCACTTGCAGATGTTGTACTCGTTAAGGAAGGCACAAATACACCTATCACTGATCCTAATGGCAGTGAAGGCGTAATCAAGACAACAGGTTTTGATGTTCCCTCTGTAACTGTAGTTGCAGGCGTTGGTATTCTTATGGTATCAGCAGCAGGTATCTACCTGTTCAAGACTTCTAAGAAGGAGTCTGTTGATGCATAAGCATCACTCCTCACATCGCAC
>OMZF01000187.1 GCA_900315465.1 uncultured Eubacteriales bacterium
CACACGGGGTTAGCTCGTTGATACTGTATGGGTTACCATACTTGAGCGAGAAGCCCCCACCTCTATAGGTGGGGGAGTATGTCACAACCCTTCAATAAGTTATACGCAATATAAAAAGAAAAAATGCATAAATTATTGCTTGACATAAAAAGATATAAACAATATAATATAAGTTATGATATTTCATCAGTGCTTATGCTCTGATATAAACAAAAATGATAAGGCGGTATTCAATTATGGCTGAAAAAATCAATAAGATAAGATTGACTGCAGATGGTAAGAAAAGATATGAAGCTGAACTTAATGAACTCAAAACTGTAAAAAGAAAGGAAATAGCTGAAAATCTTCAGACTGCCCGTGCTCAGGGTGACCTTTCCGAAAACAGTGAATATGATGAAGCTAAAAATGATCAGGCTAAACTTGAAGCAAGAATAAAAGAACTTGAAGCTATTCTCCGTAATGTAGAAGTAGTTGACGAAAGTGAACTCAGCAATGAAAAAGTGCATCTTTTCTCAACTGTAAAAGTACATGACAGTGATATAGACGAAGATGTGTTATATCAGATAGTAGGTGCAAGTGAAGCTGACCCTTTTAAAGGAAAAATCTCCGATGAATCCCCTGTTGGTAAGGCTCTCCTCGATAAAACAGTCGGAGACATAGTTAAGGTTGAGACTCCCGATGGAGAAATAGAACTTATTATTCTCGAAATCAAAATGTAAAATTAAAAATGGAAGGAAAGAACAGGAATGGCTGAAAATCCTAATCAGATACAAATATCAAGTGACCCTGTGCAGGCTCGCTATGATAAGTTGAATATACTTAGAGAAATGGGCAGAGATCCGTTTGAAATAACTACATCAGACAGAGATACAGAATGTATTGCAATTTACGAAAGATTTGATGAATATGAAAATAAAACCGTATGCATAGCAGGACGTATAATGTCAAAGCGTGTTAAGGGTAAGGTTGCTTTCATGGATCTGCACGACAAAAGCGGTAAGGTACAGGTATTTGCAAAACGTGACGATCTTGGCGAAGAAGAATATGCTCTCCTGAAAAGATGGGATGTTGGTGATATTGTTGAAGTAACAGGCTTTGTATTCCGTACACAGACAGGTGAGGTCAGTGTACATACACAATCTGTAAAACTGCTTTCAAAGTCCCTCCTCCCTCTTCCTGAAAAATTTCATGGTCTTACAGATACCGATATGCGTTATCGTCAGAGGTATGTTGATCTTATAATGAACGGTGATGTTAAGGATACATTCATAAAGCGTTCAAAAATTATAAGTGCAATACGCCGTTACCTTGATTCTCAGGGCTTTATGGAAGTGGAAACTCCTATGCTCGTTTCTAATGCCGGCGGTGCTGCCGCAAGACCATTTGAAACACATTTCAATGCACTTGACGAAGATCTTAAACTCCGTATCTCACTTGAACTCTACCTCAAAAGACTTATTGTCGGAGGACTTGAGAGAGTGTACGAAATAGGCAGAGTATTCCGTAACGAAGGTCTTGATACAAGACATAATCCCGAATTTACTCTTATGGAGCTTTATCAGGCATACACCGATTATAACGGTATGATGGATCTTACCGAAAATCTTTACCGCTACGTTGCTCAGGAAGTCCTCGGTACTACTAAAATAACATATAACGGAATTGAAATAGACCTTGGTAAACCTTTTGAAAGAATTACAATGCTTGATGCTGTAAAAAAATATTCAGGTGTTGATTTCAACGAAATAAAGGATCTTGAACAGGCTCGTGCTGTTGCCGATGAAAAGGGTATCGAATATGAACCCCATCACAAGAAGGGCGATATTCTTAATCTTTTCTTTGAAGCATTTGTTGAGGAACATCTTATACAGCCTACTTTCCTTATGGATCATCCTGTTGAGATTTCTCCTCTTACCAAAAGAAAGCCGGGTAATCCCGATTATGTAGAACGCTTTGAATTCTTCATGAACGGCTGGGAGATGGCTAATGCCTACAGCGAACTTAATGATCCTATCGATCAGCGAGAAAGATTCAAGGCTCAGGAGGAACTTCTTGCTCAGGGTGATGAAGAAGCTAACCACACGGATGAAGATTTCCTTAATGCTCTTGAAATCGGTATGCCTCCCACAGGTGGTATAGGTTACGGTATTGACCGTATGGTTATGCTCCTTACTGATTCCCCTGCTATCAGAGATGTCCTGCTTTTCCCGACAATGAAGAGTTTGGACAAATAAACCCGCATAAAATCAGGGTTTTCGTATTGTAAGCGTACAAATTTACGACCAATTTA
>OMZF01000076.1 GCA_900315465.1 uncultured Eubacteriales bacterium
GTGAGGATTGTATTTCAGCCTGTCATTAACGGGAAAACGTAAAAAATAATTATAAACCCCTTGACAAATTAAATTATAAATGGTATATTATTCAGGTAAAACAAAGTAAAGCCTATGCTTTCACCCGTAGAGTTCCGTCTGTGCAGGTCAATATCAGTTGTTCCGTATTTATAATGATACGGTATTGTTATGCTGTTATTGCGTGGACGGTTGGTGACTGTTCACGCTTTATTTATGTTATATTGTTTTGGAGGTGCGTTACAATTAGCAAGCAGGAAATTCAGATCAACGACGAGATCCGTGATAAGGAAGTCCGCGTTATCGGTTCGGATGGCTCACAGCTCGGCATAATGACTTCATCGAAGGCTTTGGCAATGGCTGAAAGTGCCAACCTTGACCTCGTAAAGATCGCTCCGCAGGCAACTCCGCCTGTATGTAAGATCATGGACTACGGTAAATATCGTTTTGAACAGTCCAAAAGGGAAAAGGAAGCAAAAAAGAACCAGAAAGTTGTGGATATTAAGGAAATTCGCCTTTCACTGAATATTGATACTCACGATTTCAATACTAAGCTCAATCATACCGAAAAATTTATTAAAAACGGAGATAAGGTCAAGGTCTCCATACGCTTCAGAGGAAGAGAAATGGGACATCCTGAGATAGGTACCGAAATCATGCGTAAGTTTTCAGATGCTTGTCAGGAATTTGCAGTTGTGGAAAAGCCTGCAAAGCTTGAGGGCAGGAATATGCTTATGTTCCTCGCACCCAAACATAATAAATAAAAGAAAAAACAAGGAGGATCTTCGATATGCCTAAGATCAAAACACACAGCGGCGCAAAAAAGCGTTTTAAGCTCTCAAAGAACGGTAAGGTAATTCGTGCTCACGCTAATAAGTCACATATACTTAACAAAAAGACAAGAAAGCGTAAGAGAGGTCTCAGAAAGACTGTTGCTGCAGATGTAACAAATGTAGCAGCAATCAAGAAGCTTATCCCTTACAAATAATTCGGAGTGCAACAATTATTATTACTAAACGGAGGTATATAGCATGGCTCGTGTAAAAGGTGCGTTGGCAACACGCAAAAGAAGAAAAAAGGTTCTTAAACTCGCAAAAGGTTACTGGGGAGCAAAGAGCAAACATTTTAAAATGGCTAAAGAAGCCGTAATGAAGAGCGGCAACTATGCATACATCGGCAGAAAACAGAGAAAGCGTGATTTCAGAAGACTCTGGATCACAAGAATTTCCGCAGGCTGCAAGGCAAACGGAATTAACTATTCAACATTCATGAACGGCCTTAAAAAGGCAGGTATCACTCTTAACAGAAAGATGCTTTCAGAGATCGCTATTGCTGATGCTGAGGGCTTCACAGCTCTTGTAGAAAAGGCAAAGGCTGCACTTTGATCTATTATAAAAACGCCCGAGCATTGCTCGGGCGATATTTTTTAAGGGGTGAAAATATGCTGTGCGAAGAATTACCAAAAATTATGTGGTTTCAGAATGATAATGATTACACCGAATGTAATTATTTATTCCACTACATTATAATTCCTGATACAAAACAGGAGGTTATGACCGTAAAAATATGGCACGGAGAATTCTGTTATGAAAAAAGCAAAGATGAAATTGTTTCAGAGCGTACTTTTCCTATGACTAATGATGGAAGAGAAGAAATGATAGAATATATCCGTGCGGAAGATTATAACTATGTCCAGTAAAGGAGAAGTCTATGAAAAAACGATATTTTGCATTGGTCACAGCTTTTTTGACTGTGCTTATGATCTCAGGATGTACACAAACTAAAACTGAAATATCAGTGACAAACAGCAATACGGAAAGCTCTGTCTCAGTATCATCCGAAGAAGAACAGAGCAAGGAAGAAAGCGAAGAGGGATCTTCTGAAATATCTGTTGTTTCCGAAGATTCGCAGCAGAAAAAATACAGTGAATTCAGTGAGCCGATATTTTTGAGTGATGACCCGTTTGAATATACAAAGTATCTTGGACAGTGGGAAGACCTTGACGGAAGTTTATGTTCCGTTGAAATAACCACAAAGGATGACAAAAATTTTGATATTGTTATAAGCGATAATAATAACGGCACAAGAACCGAATATACACTCACAGGTGTATATGAACAGGCAAGCGGAGGTATTCATTATACCGGAAGTATGAAACAGACAGGCGGTGCTTTCAATAATTCTGCCGTGAATTGTGAGGGTTATCTGAGGCGTGGTCAGAGTGGTTATCTGCATTGGGAAAACCTTACGGAATATTATGGAAATGGTTTTGTTTTTCGCAGACTTGACACATGATTATGTTAAATATGACAAAACTGTAAAATGTATGTAGCGTTTTATACTTTTTTGTGATATAATTTATGAAAATGCTGTCTGTTCGTATTATCCGTGCAGGTCTTTTTGAAAAGGAACAGATAAGAAAGAAGGTAAATGATGATAAAAAAATATGTATATGGCACTCCCATTCCCACAGGGGCAGTTGTAGAGGATATTGAAGCCGCAGAGGGCGGTATACAATATTTTACAGAGCTTGAGATGAACGGAAAAATAATTCTTAATTATGCCATGGAAAACGATGACATAGTATATGGTCTCGGTGAAGCTAATCATGGTATGAATAAGAGAGGAGCAATTTACAGAAGCTTTTGTTCCGATGAACCGAATCAGACGGAGGATAAGCAGTCACTTTATGGTGCACATAATTTTCTGGTTATAACAGGTATTATAAGTGTCGGTATATTTGTTGACTGTGCATCGCAGGTAACATTCGACATAGGATACAAAGCTTTGAATATGCTTAATATCGAGCCTTCATGCAATGATTTTACTGTTTATATAATCGAGGGAAAAAGTGCCTATGACATAGTAAAACAGTTCCGTAAAATGATAGGCAGAAGCTATATCGCACCACGCTGGGCATTCGGTTATCAGCAGAGCCGCTGGAGCTATATGAACGAGGATGAAATACGTACCGTTGTTAAAAATCATCGTGATAACGGTATTCCTCTTGATGCTGTATATCTTGATATAGATTATATGGACGGATATAAGGACTTTACAGTATCTGAGGAGAGGTTTCCGGATCTGCCGGGTTTTGTTCAGGAAATGAAGGCACAGGGTGTAAGACTTGTACCTATCATTGATGCAGGTGTAAAAATCGAGCCGGGATATGACATTTACGAGGAAGGCAGACAATATCAGCTTTTCTGCAAGAGAGCAGACGGTTCTGATTTCGTGGCAGGTGTATGGCCGGGAAGAACACATTTCCCTGATTTTATGAATTCAAATGCACGTATGTGGTTCGGTTCAAAATATAAGACCTTTATCGATGCAGGTATAGAGGGTTTCTGGAATGATATGAATGAGCCGGCAATGTTCTTCACTGAAGAAGGTGTTAATGAAGTCAAAGAATATCTTCAGAATTTTGATTTCAATACAAACGACCCCGGAAAATTCTTTGAAATAAAAGATAAGCTTACAGGTATTTCAAATCGTATGAAGGATTATGAAAGCTTTTTCCATAATATGGACGGTACAATAGTACGTCATGATCAGGTTCATAATCTTTACGGTGCTAATATGACAAGGGCTGCAGGAGAAGCTTTTCAGCAGTTTTCGCCTGATAAACGTATGCTTCTTTTTTCAAGAGCATCATATATCGGTGCACATCGCTATGGTGGTTTGTGGACAGGAGATAATCAGTCATGGTGGTCACATCTTCTTCTTAATATAAAGATGATGCCCTCTCTTAATATGTGCGGATTTATGTACACCGGTGCAGATCTCGGAGGCTTCGGCTGCAACTGCACAAGAGATCTCCTTATGCGTTGGCTCGGTTTTGGTATATTCACACCCCTTATGCGTAACCATTCGGCTTTAGGTACAAGAAAACAGGAATGTTACAGCTTCGGTGATACAGAAGATTTCAGAAGTATTATTTCTATCCGTTACAGTCTTCTGCCTTACCTTTACAGCGAATATATGAAGGCTTGTCTTAATGATGACATGATGTTTAAGCCTCTGTCATTCGTATATCCTTCCGATAACTTTGCAAGAACGGTTGAAGACCAGCTTATTGTCGGAGAAAGCATCATGATAGCTCCTGTATATGAACAGAATGCTGTCGGAAGATATGTATATCTCCCTGAAGATATGCTTCTTGTTGTATTCAAATCTTCATCTGTACGCAGATACCAGATAATGAAAAAGGGTATGCATTATATTCAGGCAGATATAAATGAAGTACCTCTGTTTGTGAGAAAGAATAAGCTTCTTCCTCTTTGCAGAACTGCACAGTGTACTGATAATCTTGATACATCTATGTTCGAGATAATAGCATATACAGACGATAATATCGAATATATGATGTATGAGGATGACGGAATTTCAAAGAATTATGACAATCCGGAAAATTACGTTTCTTTTGCAATCAAGGATATGGACGGTATACTCGGTGCTGTATCTCCCAAAACAATAGTAAAACTTTCACTTTTCTGATTAAAAATAAACAAAATATTTGTTTTCCCTATTGAAAAAACATATAGAATAGGGTAAAATATAGTATGTAAGTGTGAGCTTTTATAGGCTCACACGACTGTAAAAAATCTTAAAGTGCTTTTTGGCACCTGAAAGGATGTAAGTAAAATGAACTATCTTAACAAGAAAACCGTTGAGGATATCGAAGTAACAGGTAAGAAAGTGCTTGTTCGCTGCGATTTCAATGTACCGTTTGACGGTGAAGGCAACATCTCTGACCCCAAGAGAATTGACGAGGCTCTCAAAACTATCAAATATCTCGTTGACAAGAAAGCTAAGGTTATCCTTTGTTCACATCTTGGTCGTCCGAAGGGCGAATTCAATATGAAATATTCTCTTGCTCCTGTAGCAGCTTATCTTTCAAAGGCTCTCGGCTTTGAAGTAAAGATGGCTTCTGATGTTGTAGGCGAAAGTGCACAGTCTATAGCTCAGTCACTTCAGGATGGTGAAGTTGAACTTATCGAAAATGTTCGTTTCCACAAAGAAGAGGAAAAGAATGACCCTGAATTCTCAAAGAAGCTTGCTTCTCTTGCAGAGATTTATGTAAACGATGCTTTTGGTACAGCTCACAGAGCTCATGCTTCAACAGCAGGCGTTGCTGATTATCTCCCGGCAGTATGCGGTTATCTTATTCAAAAAGAGATCACTGTTATGGGCGGTGCTCTTGAAGATCCCAAGAGACCTTTCGTTGCTATTCTCGGCGGTGCTAAGGTTTCAGATAAGATCGGTGTAATCACAAACCTCCTTGATAAAGTTGATACTCTTATCATTAGCGGCGGTATGGCTTATACCTTTATGAAGGCTCTGGGCTATTCAACAGGTACATCTATCTGTGAACTTGATAAGGTAGAGCTTGCTAAGGATATTATGGCTCAGGCTAAGGCTAAGAACGTAAACTTCCTTATCCCCGAAGATACAGTTGTAGGCAAGGAGTATAAGCCTGATACAGAGTTCAAGACAGTTGACAGCGACAAGATCGAAGATGACTGGATGGGTCTTGATATCGGCCCCAAGACAAGAGAAAAATTTGCTACTGCACTTGTAGGAGCAGGAACAGTTGTATGGAATGGCCCGATGGGTGTTTCTGAGTGGGAGAACTTTGCAGCAGGTACAATTTCTGTAGCAAAGGCTGTTGCTGAAAGCGGTGCAATTTCAATCATCGGCGGCGGTGACTCTGCTGCTGCTGTTGAGAAACTCGGCTATGCTGACAGAATGACTCACATCTCTACAGGCGGCGGTGCTTCTCTCGAATTCCTCGAGGGTAAGGTACTTCCGGGTATCGCTTGCCTTAACGATAAATAATGCATCATTCATAATGCTTTATGCAGCATGAAATGCCTTATTCGTAATATGCAGTAACGGGAGGCAGGGCATGACTCTGTCTCCCTTTTTATTTTAAAAATCTGGAGGTAATTAAAATGAACAAGGAACTCAGACAGGCTATTATTGCCGGAAACTGGAAAATGAACAAAACTCGTCCTGAAGCAAAGGCTCTTATCGAGGAATTAAAGCCTATAGCTGAAAAAGCAACTTGCGGTGTTATCATCTGTGTGCCTTTTACAAACCTTGAAACAGCAGTTGAGCTTACAAAGGGTACTAACATCAAAGTAGGTGCAGAAAACGTACATTTCAAAGAGAGCGGTGCTTACACAGGAGAAATATCAGCAGCAATGCTTACAGAGATCGGTGTAGAGTATGTAATCATCGGTCACAGTGAAAGAAGACAGTATTTCGGTGAAACAGACGAAACTGTAAATCTCAGAACAAAAGCAGCTCTTGCAGCAGGTCTCAAGCCTATCGTTTGCGTAGGTGAAGTTCTCGCTGAAAGAAAGGCTGATATAACAAAGGAAGTTATTTCCACACAGATAAAGCTTGACCTTATGGGCGTATCTGCTGAGGACATCAAAAAGACTGTTATCGCTTATGAGCCTGTATGGGCTATCGGTACAGGCGAGGTTGCTACTGATGAACAGGCTCAGGAAGTTTGTGCATTCATCCGTGAAACACTTGCAAAGCTTTATGATCAGGCAACTGCTGACGCTGTTACAATCCAGTACGGCGGATCAATGAACCCGAAGAACTGTGCAGGACTTCTTGCTCAGCCCGATGTTGACGGCGGTCTTATCGGCGGTGCATCACTTAAAGCTGCTGATTTCGGCGTACTTCTTGAGGAAGCAAGCAAATAATTGATCTTAGTTTATGTGAAAGTATCGGGTGAGAGATCATCCGGTACTTTTGCTGAAATAAGAGGATAAAGAACGGAGACTGAATATGAAAAAACCATTGATCTTAATGATACTTGACGGCTTTGGTATCGGAACAAATTACGGCAATGCTATCCGCACTGCCAAAAAGCCTAATCTTGAACATATATTTTCAACTAATCCTTGGGGTCTTATTGCTGCATCGGGTATGGATGTAGGACTTCCTGACGGTCAGATGGGTAACAGTGAGGTAGGTCATACAAATATCGGTGCAGGACGTGTTGTATATCAGGAGCTTACCCGTATCACCAAGGCTATTAAAGACGGCTCGGTAATGAAAAACGAAGCACTTGTAAATGCTATGAAAAATGCTGCCCAGGACGGTAAAGTACTTCATTTTATGGGACTTCTTTCTCCCGGCGGAGTTCACAGCCATATGACACATCTTTACGGTCTTGTTGAAATGGCAAAGAAAATGGGTGTAAAAAATGTTTATATCCATGCCTTCCTTGACGGACGTGATGTACCGCCTTCAAGTGCAAAGGATTATATAATCGAATGCAGCAATAAGCTTGAGGAGATAGGTCTCGGAAAAATTGCAACTATTTCAGGCCGTTATTATGCTATGGACAGAGATAACAACTGGGACAGAGTTGAAAAGGCTTATTCTGCACTTGTTTACGGCGAGGGCAAAAAAGCTGCTGATGCTGTAGAGGCTATCACAAATTCCTATGACGAGGGTGTAACAGATGAATTTGTTATTCCTACAGTTTGCGTTGAGGGTGCAACAATTAAGAGCGGCGATTCTGTAATATTCTATAATTTCCGCCCTGACAGAGCAAGAGAGATCACCCGTACATTCGTTGACGAAAGTTTCAGCGGATTTGAAAGAAGAAATGGTTTCTTCCCGCTCAATTATGTTTGTATGACACAGTATGATGCAACAATGCCCAACGTAGAGGTTGCATTCAAGCCACAGAAGCTTACAAATATGTTCGGTGAGTACATAGCTTCAAAGGGTCTTACACAGCTCAGAATCGCTGAAACAGAAAAGTATGCCCATGTAACATTCTTCTTCAACGGCGGTGTTGAAAAGGAAAGTGAGGGAGAGGACAGATGCCTTATTCCTTCACCGAAGGTTGCTACATATGATCTTCAGCCCGAAATGAGTGCCTATGATGTTACAAAGAATGTTGTTGAGAGAATAGAAAGCGGCAAATATGATGTTATAATCCTTAACTTTGCAAACTGTGACATGGTAGGTCATACAGGTGTATTTGAGGCTGCTGTAAAGGCTGTTGAGGCTGTTGATGACTGTGTTGGTCAGGTTGTCAAGGCAATAAAGAAAATGGACGGTGTGGCTCTTATCACAGCCGATCATGGTAATGCAGACAAGATGCTTGACGAAAGCGGAGAGCCTTTCACAGCACATACTACAAACATGGTTCCGTTTGCTGTTGTAAATCATCCCTGTGAGCTTCGTGACGGCGGCAGACTTGCCGATATAGCTCCGACAATGCTTAAACTTCTGGGACTTCCTCAGCCCGAAGAAATGGACGGAGAAAGCATTATAAAATAATTCGTTTACAATACTTATAATCAATTCAAGGTTGGTGCGTTTTTGTACCAACCTTTGTTTTAAAAACAGTTTTGGAGGTGTTATCGTGAAGTACAAAATAAAGATATTATTTATATTGATGTTGATTTTTACAATATTCTTTTCAATATCAGTTGTTGTTTATGCCGACACATCACCTAAACCCGAAATAAATATTGTACTTGAAAATCCACCGAAAAATATATATTATGTCGGTATATTAGTAAATAATAAATATTTTGATGATAAAGACGAAATTAAAAGGCGTTATAACGAAGAATTTGCAAGTGATCCTGAAATGCCAGAACTGCTGTCGGATTATTATAATGAATATGGTTGGGTTTCATGGCATCTGTTTGTAACTGGTGCAGATGGTTTTGAAAAGCCGAATCCGGAGAATAAATACAATTTTTTCGTTTTTATGCTAACGATTTCAAGGTTGTTATTGTAACAGACGATTATCAAATGATTGTTAGTGATGAAATGCACAAGAAGGCATTTTATTCAACTATTTACTATGATGTTTCATCAGGAGAGTACAGAGAAGACAATTCATTGGATAAAGAGGAAAAAATCAAAGGTATACTTTTTCTTTTGTTATAACATTTATAATAACGATAATAACTGAAAGCGTTCTTTTTATTCCGTTAGGATCAAGCAAAAGAAACTGGATAATATTTTTACTTACCAATCTGTCAACACAGGTAATGCTGTATGTGTTGCTGATGATTTTCGGCAGCAACTTTTGTTTATATGCGGAGGGATTGGTTTTAGTTGTCGAAAGTGTTATATATTATTGTATGCTTGAACCAAAATTTAGAATAGGAAGTATTGTATATGCTATAATAGCGAATGTTGTGAGCTTCTTAATTTATTTACCATTTTCAGTTACCAATTATTATTCGTGGAGTTATTATTTTGATCAGCTGCATTTTTGATTTATAACACAAAAACACCGCAGTTCCGGCTGCGGTGTTTTGACATATATTAAAAAATTTTACGTTGAAACAATACTTTCAAATGCGTTTATGGTTGCTGTGCTGTCGGTTGTTATTGCTACAAAAACGTAAGGGTATAATACATCTGTTCTACTTGCATTAAGTACAGCTACAGCCTTTTCGTTGACATTCTGATAAGTTGAGGTTTTATCCGCAATATATCTGTCTATAATATCAAGCATTTCTTCGCTGTCATTTTTTGAACGAAGTCTGAAACAGGCTACTTCAGTAAATACATCAGTGTGTGTTGATATATACATGGAACAGTCATCCACTATATCCTCGTTGATCGGATAGTAATTTTTTACATTTGATGCACTGATCTCCGAAAGACCATCATAATTCATTTTTTTTACGACCCCTGTTGTGACGAAGGAAGCAGTGTATTTTTTATCCGAATTATTGTTTTGATAGAAAAAGTATATTATAAGCCATGATGCAATAAGAGCGATGATGACAATAATGGCAACTATAAATATTGTTAGTTTGATATTGCTTTTTTTCGGTTGAGCTTCAGACACAAGATTCACCTCACTTCGACACAAACACCGCCGGAAGCCTTTATTTACAAATATTATATTATGTTTATACATTTTTTTCAACTACAACATTGTAATAAAGATGACACAAAAAAACAGCACAGAAAGACTGTGCCGAAAGAAAATAAAGTCCGCCTAACCGTAGGTGTCAATAATAACCTGCCTACGAGATAAGCAGGTGGGTATCCTCCCCATAATTTCATACTCCCTTCGTCTGCATAGCAGGAGGTCTGAAGTCCGTTACAGGAGACCGGATTCCCGATTTAAAGGTTGTAGGGTTATTTAAGACACATATTACGCATTAGGCAGACAATATAAACAAATTGTGTTATCTTTGTCTGAACTTATTATATAACATGATCAGATAAAAATCAAGAGAAAAATGCAAATTAAAGAAAATTAATTTTTATTCATCCTGTGCATCAAAATTATTTTCAAAAATCTCGGCGATTTCATCGAGGAGATCATCATCCTCGATTTCAGCAAGCTGAGGATCACCGTTTTCGTCTTCAACAGCCTCGAATATCATATATGTGCTGCCGGATTCTATATTCTGATCCGGAAGGTCAAATGTGGGCATAAGAGCATAGTAATGGCCGTCTTTGTAATCGATCTCATCAAGAACTTCAAATTCGTATTCGTTGCCGTCATCATCCATAAGGGATATAATATCCACATCTTCCATTTCATCTTCGGGAATCATATTCTCTTTATCACTCATAATCAAAATCTCCTTGAAAATTATTTGATGAAAAGACATAATGCGTTGACACGGACTTATCATTACATAATTTCACCACAAGTATTATTGTATACTTTATTTCATCTCTTGTCAATAGGTATATTTGTCCAATACATAGATTATGGATCGTTATTTATTATTTGACATTTGTTGGATATAAAAACAAAAATTAAAAAAGTTCAAAAAAACTATTGACATTTTACAAAGATGTGGTATAATATATTCAAGATAAAAACCGAACAGCAAATACCTTGACTGCAGGTTTTGGTTCGGTGACGTCTAATTCACGAAGGGAGGCAAGCTCCGATGGGCGAATCAGAACCGGTTTTTGAAACCGAAACCGCTCTTGGTGTGAAGTCTTCTGCAGGGAAAAGATAAGATCAGAGTATTGTTTTTGAGTGGATTTGCCTTCAGCCCCACTTGGCTTAGCAGGCGGCAACGGTTGGTAAATGACTCCATGTACGGTATATAGCTGTAAGCTCGTGAAATCGGAAATCTTTGACCTGTAAGAAGAGCCTGACGATAAAGGTCGGTTGCCGTCAGCGTTTGAGGCGACGAGGGCAGCTTCAGCAAGAGCTTACAATTGAATAGAAGCTCCGTAAAATGTGCTGTACGTTCTTGCAATACGGTTGCTTTGTTGTCATTACGCATGGTATGCGTGTATCGTGTCAGGTACGAAATGCCATGGGCTGAACAGGTTTGAATGTACCGTTTTATCCGGGAGGTTCCTCATCTGATGTGGTGGACAGGCTATACAGGTGTGAGCCGAAGTAGGGACGGCTTTCAGAATCAAGTGTTAAGGCGTAAACAGCGTCGATGGTGATGCGGTTATGTGTTCGCACACCTAACGCAGCTCCCCGATGAAATAGGTTTATCGCAGGTTTTGCTTATTATATAAAATTTATAGAGATAGGACTGAATCCAATGTAATATTCAGCTTTGGAGCTTATGCTCACGGTTCAAAATATATTATTGGGACTGATTCCAATGCCGAATTTATTATTTGATTAAAAGTTTTCATTACTGGTTTCTCCTATATAATCAAACCCCCGACAGTTTTGTGGCTGTCGGGGGTCGTTTTATTTGTTTTCAAGAGCTTTTTGAAGGGCAACAGCAAGCTGATCGGGACATGATGTGCCTCGTCCTTGACAGTCGATACCGCTGAATCTTTCTATCACGTCATGGGCGTTCATACCTTTGACTATAGCGGCTATACCCTGAGTATTTCCGTGACATCCGCCATTGAAACGTACGGATTTTATTATTTCACCGTCGAGTTCAATTTCTATTGAACGGGAACAGGTGCGGCGTGTATTATAAGTGTATTTCATAATAAATCAGTTCTCCTTATGTGTAAAAAGACCGATACTGGATAGTACCGGTCTGAAATACCTATAATCAATCGCTTGTGTAGGGGAGAAGTGAAAGATATCTTGCACGCTTGATAGCAACTGTAAGCTCACGCTGATGACGAGCACAAGTACCTGTTACTCTGCGGGGAAGAATCTTTGCTCTCTCGGAAATGAAACGACGAAGTCTGGAAATATCCTTATAGTCGATCACTTCAACCTTATCTACGCAGAAAGCACAAACCTTTTTACGACCCTTGCGGCCACCTCTGCGGTTATCTCTTTCGATTCTTTCAGCCATTGTGATTTCCTCCTTTTCTTAATACTTAAAAGGGCAGATCCTTGTCGCTGGGGATATTCTGGAATTCCCCTGCTGACCCATTGGAATAAGAGGAGTTTGAATCAGAATAAGACTGGTCGGGAATATTTGACGGCTCACTGTAGCTGTTATTGTTATAACCGCTGCCGCCATTGTTGTTATAGCCGTTATTATAATTGTTACCGCCATTATTGTAGTTATTTCCGCCGTTATTGCTGTAGCTGTTGTTATTGTAGCCACTGCCTCCTGATGAACCCTTTGATTCACAGAAATAGGCACTATCTACCTGTACTTCTGTTGTATAGCGTTTGGAACCGTCCTGAGCAGTATATGAACCGGTTCTTATAGATCCGGTAATGCCTATACGGTTGCCCTTGCTAAAATAACGGCTGATGAATTCAGCAGTTGTACGCCATGCAACACAGTTAATAAAATCTGTCTGTCTTTCTTCGCCCTGCCTTGTAGGACGATCTACTGCTACTGAAAAACGAACAAAAGCTATACCCGACTGAGTATGTTTCAGTTCAGGCTCTGCGGTAAGTCTTCCGATCAGTGATACAACGTTCATACAAACATCCTCCTTGTTAATTAAGCCTCTTTTTTGATGATCATGGAACGCAGAACACCATCTGTGATCTTGGCAACTCTGTCAAGCTCAGCCGGGAATTCGGCTTCGGACTTGAATGTAAAAAGAACGTAATAAGCATCTGTTTCTTTGTTGATCGGGTATGAAAGTTTTCTTTTGCCCCATTCATCAACATTAGTTTCAGTAGCGTTCTTTTCCATGAGAGCCTTAAACTTGTTTACGATCTCAGCTACGGCTTCTTCGCCCTGCTTTAAAGAAATCACGAATACTGCTTCATAGGAATTAATTACTGCCATTGTCTTTGCACCTCCTTATGGACTTCGGCTCTCTTTTCGAGAGCAAGGATACGTTGTAATTAAACAACAATGAAAGTATAACACCCCTGACCAAAAAAGTCAAGGGTGGAAATACTATTTTTTGCTTTTGAATGTACTATTTATTGCACACTATAAAATCAAAGAGTCTTGACAATTTCCTTAAGATATTCTTTGAACGGACCGCCGAGTTTGGGGTTTCTGAGAGCAATTTCAACTGTAGCCTGAAGTGTGCCGAGCTTATCTCCCATATCATAGCGTTTACCTGTATAATCAACACCTGTGATACCAACTGTACGGGCAAGAGTTTTCATAGCATCGGTGAGCTGTATCTCTCCGCCTGCACCTGGAGCAGTATTTTCGAGAATATCGAAAATATCCGGAGTAAGAACACATCTTCCGAGAATTGAGAATAAAGAAAGAACTTCATCTTTTGTTTTTGGCTTTTCTATCATATCTGTACAGTTATACAAATTATCTTCAAGATGTTCGACTTTCAGAGAACTGTACTTATATATAGCATCCTCTGGAACTGCTTTTATTCCTACAGCCGCTTTTCCGTATTTTTCATATGCACGGATAAGCTGACCGCAGGCAGGGTCGTCTCCGATTATTACATCATCACCGTACAGAACAGCAAACGGTTCATTTCCTACAAATGATCTTGCACAGCTTACAGCATGACCAAGACCCTTTGTTTCTTTCTGACGTATGAAGAAAATATTTGCAAGACGTGAAATTGAAACTATTTCATCATACACATCTGTTTTTCCTGTCTGGAGCAGTCTGTCTTCGAGTTCGGGAGCACGGTCAAAATGATCTTCCATAATACCCTTACCACGATTTGTAATGATAAGTATATCGGTAATTCCGGAGTTAACTGCTTCTTCAACAATATACTGAATAGCAGGTTTGTCAACGATGGTCAGCATTTCTTTTGGCATTGCTTTTGTTGCCGGAAGAACTCTTGTACCGAGACCGGCAGCGGGGATAACAGCTTTAGTTACTTTCATGGGTATTGCCTCCTTAGATAAATTTATTATTATTTAGTTTACTGTTTACAACATAACAAGAGCTACATAAAAAATCATTTCGCACATAAGCACACAGAATGCAGCAGGAAAATTAACTCCGCCTGCTTCTTTGATACGGTCTGATACATCTTTTTCATCAGCTTCGGGATCAGAGTTTTTGATTATTTTTATTTTTTTCTTAGCAAAGCGATAATATCCCTTATTCGCACTTATTGCAAAATATACTTTAATTATGAAAACAACAACTAATAATATGTCGGGAATAATTACCAGAGCGGTTTCGAGAGGTGTAGCATTTACAGAAAGCCATTCCCATAATTTGTCCACAGTATAATAACCATTCATTTCATTAAAATCCTTGAACTGCTGTTTGAAACTGTCTGAGTAAAAAAATTCAAATATACGCTGTGTGAGCATAGGAAGAGACACCAATATAAGCGAAATGAAACCTTTAAAATATTGTTTGCGGTAAAAATACCATAATTCAAAAAAGAAAAAGTTTGCAAAATTAAAACGGCTGATATTACTTTTTTTAATAGAATTGAATATTGGTATATAGTAATATCTTTTCCGTCCGACAAAGTTTTTAAGTTCCTTCCCCGAAACACCGTCAAAGTCCTCATCATCTTTTACTCCGAATGCATTTTCAAGAATATTTTCGGGATCAAATGAATCGATATTTAAGAAATTCGGTTTTTCATCAAAATTATTACTGTCGTCATCATAAAAATTTTCACTGAAAAACGGAGGCACCTTAGTTTTAGGTTTATCAAGAAGGTCTCCGCATCTTTCACAGACATTATTTGAAAGAGGATTTTTATGACCGCAATGCCTGCATATAATTACATCTGTTTCGACCTCAACCGGTGCCGGCTCTTCCGGTTCGTCAGGTGTATTGAGTTCTATCCATGACTTGCCTGATTTGTGAAGCTCAGGGAAGATACATTTGTTTTTTACTTTATAGCATTCCCTGTGATACGGTGCACCGCATCGGGGACAAACAACTGTATCATCTGATTCGATAAATTGTTTTTCACAAACAGGACATTTGTATTTTGTAAAATCCATTTCTGACTCCTATTCTATAATTGATTTCATTATACTATATATTTTATAGTTTAGCAAGTTTATCCTGAAAATAATTGCTATATAAAATCATATAGACAAAATATAGCACAAAAAAATAAATTGCCACTTTACAAAGAGAATAATATAGATTATAATATTTACAAACGGTTTAATTCCGTACTTTTCAGGAAAAAGAAAGATTGGAACGGTGAGATCATGATACAATTTGAAGAACTAAGATTGAAGCTGGAGGGGATGCATCCCGATATAGTAGATCTGTCTTCTGCACTCGGACTTGATAAACTTAAAATGGAGATCGAACAGCTTGAACAAAGAGCTTCACAGCCGGGATTCTGGGATGATGTTGAAAATTCCGCCAAAATTCTTCAGAGAACGGGTACACTCAAAAATAAAGTAGCTGAATATGAAGGACTTCTTACGGCTTACGATGATACAATGGCACTTATAGAGCTTGCTGATGAAGAAGAAGACCTTTCGCTTCTTGAAGAAGCACAAAGTGAAGTTGAAAATATTCGTGTATCACTCGAAGAACAAAGACTTCAGACTTTGCTCACAGGTGAATATGATTCCAAAAATGCTATCCTTACATTCCATGCCGGAGCAGGCGGAACAGAAGCACAGGACTGGGCTATGATGCTTTATCGTATGTATATGCGTTGGGCTGAGCGTCATAATTTCAAGGTAAAGGAAGTTGACTACCTTGCTGGTGAAGAAGCAGGACTTAAAAGTGCCGTACTTCTTATTGAAGGAGAAAATGCATACGGTTATCTGAAAAGTGAATCGGGCGTACATCGTCTGGTTCGTGTTTCTCCGTTTGATGCATCAGGAAGAAGACATACATCATTTGCATCTCTTGAGGTAATGCCTGAAATCGACAATAGTATTAATGTAGAGATCCGTGATGATGATATTGAGATGCAGGTATATCGTGCAAGCGGTGCTGGCGGTCAGAAGGTAAATAAAACATCTTCTGCTGTTCGTCTTACACATAAGCCTACAGGTATAGTCGTTTCGTGTCAGGTTGAACGAAGCCAGTATCAGAACCGTGATATGGCTATGACAATGCTTAAATCAAAGCTTATCGAAATCAAGGAAAGAGAACATCTTGAAAAAATAGAAGATATTAAGGGTGTTCAGAAGGAGATAGCATGGGGTGCACAGATACGTTCCTATGTATTCATGCCCTACACTATGGTAAAGGATCACCGTACTTCATTTGAAACAGGTAATGTAAATGCTGTTATGGATGGAGATCTGGACGGATTCATTAATGCATATCTCAAAGCGGCGAGCCTTAATCAGTTGTCTGAAAGCTTTGATGAAGAAGTATAAAGTACGATAAAATGTACACCAAATGCTTTTGTATTTGGTGTATTATTATAAGCAAAAATATATCACAAAATAATTAAATATAATTCATATAAAGAAAGGTTGGTAATATTATGGTATATCTTGTGATGGGCAGGAACGGAAGCGGAAAGACAGATCGTCTTAACTTTATGATAGATGATCTTACCAAAGATACCGAATCGGTTCTTATTGTACCCGAGCAATGCTCTTTTACAAACGAAAAAAGGCTTCTCCAAAGGCTTGGAGCAAAGGAAGCTGCAAATATAAGGGTTCTCAGTTTCCGCAGACTTTGCAGGCTTATTTTCGATACATATAACGGGCATATAGGAAAACCGATAGATGACGGTACGAAAGCGGTCCTTATGAGTATGGCAATTTCTCAATGTATGCCTAAGCTGAAACTTTATGCAGAGGGAGAAAGAAATTCTAAAAGAACAGCCGAGCTTATAGAACCTATGCTTTCTGCCGTGAATGAATATAAAAGCTGTGATATAAGTCCGGAGCAGCTTTTGAATGCTGCCGGAAGTGTCAAGGATAAAAATTTGTCGTTTAAACTCCACGACAGTGCTATTATTTATGAAGCATATAACAGCATACTCGGAGATGTTTATGCAGATCCTGATGATGATCTGAAAAAGACAGCACATATCTTGACTAAGAATCCGTTTTTTAAAGGTAAGAATGTATTTATAGATTCATTCAACGGATTTTCAGCACAGGAGATGAATGTTATTCGTATTATAATGCGTCAGGCAGAAAATACAGTTATAACACTTTGCTGTGACCGCAGCTGTTTGAAGAACCGTTCAAGTATTTTTGCCGAACCTAATGAAACATATAACAGCATAATAAGCTTTTGTTCAAGTGAGAATATCCCTGTTTCAAATGAATTCTGCGGATACAGCGATTATTATAAAAGCGATTCCCTGCTTGCGATAGAGGATGGATTATTTGCAACATACAGGATAGGAGAAAAGGGATATCTCCGTCCCGAAAAGTTCAAAAATGACGGAAGTGTTGTTTTATATGAAGGTACGGATATTTATGACGAGGTACAGTTCATAGCACAAAGAATATTTGAGCTTGTAAGTAAAAAAGGATTAAAATATAGCGATATTGAGATAATCGGCAGGGATACAGAGCCATATAAAGCAGTATTTGCATCTGAATTTCCAAAGTATAATATCCCGTATTTCCTTTCATCACCAGAATCACTCGAAAGCAAACATCTTATAAAATTTATTATATCAGCTTTTGCAGTAGTAAATTCAAATTTTGATACAGAATCTGTACTCCGTATGGTAAAAACAAAGCTTACAGGTATTACACCAAGTGAAACAGACCTTATAGAAGAGTATTGCTATGTATGGGATATAAGAGGAAAACGCTGGTGCTCACCGTTTACGATGGATCCTGAAGCTAATCGTCAGACTAAAGGAAATGACGAAAAAGAACAGAAGGAAAAAGGAAAAGAGATCGAAAAAGTTGAGGGTATCAGAAAGAAGATAGTTGATCCTCTTCTTGAATTTGAAAATGATCTTAAAAATGCATCTGATGGTGCGGAAATTACGGCTGCATTATATAAACTTATGAAAAAATACAATTGCAGTGAGAATTTTAAAAAGCTGTGCAGTATTTTCAGTCATAAGATGGATGATGTTACACTTTCAAGAGAAACATCAGTCTGGGATATATGCATGGACATTCTGAGCAATATGTATAAACTGCTCAAGGGCAAACCTATTGACAGCCGTGGGTACGTGGAGCTTCTTAAAATATATCTGAAAAACAGCCCCATATCAGATATACCACGTACTATAAACAGTGTTACAGTATCAAATGCAGGAATTGCAAGAAGTAATGAACCAAAGGTTGTGTTTGCAATAGGAGCAAACGAAGGGGTTTTTCCGGCAATGCCTTTTGATACAGGTATATTTACAGATAGTGAAAGAAGAATGTTGAGCGAAAATAACGATAATGAAAACAGGCTTCCCTTGAGACCTTCTGTATTCGGAAACTCTCTCAAAGAAAAGTTAAATGTTTATATGACGCTTACAGCACCTTCTGAAAAGCTGTTTATAACACGTCATACCCGCAGTATATCAGGTGACAGCTTTGACCCGTCAATAATTTTTTATGAAATCAAGCTTTTGCTCAGTGATGAAAAAGATAATGACAAAAAGGAAGAAACTGATCCGAGAGAGAAGATTTTTTATACCGAAAAGCAAAGCTTTGAGCTTTGTGCAAGAGAATGGAATAATAAAAATGAATATTCAGATACCTTAAAAAGTTATTTTTCGGAGAATCCTAAGTATGATTACAGGGTAGATGCAATTAAAAAGGCTGCAGATAAAAGCAAATTTGCTATAAGTGACAAAAAACTTGCAAAACAGCTTTATGGAGATAATATGTATTTATCAAGCACAAAAATAGAAAAATTCTATGAATGTCGTTTTTCATATTTCTGTGAATACGGACTGAAGATTAATACTGTAAAAAAATGCTCCTATGATCATAGTCTTTTCGGCACAGCAATGCATTTTATTTTTGAGTATCTTTTTAAGGAAAAAGGTATAAATGTTCTGAAGTCACTTAGCAATGATGATCTGAAAAAAGAGATCGACAGTGCGTATGAATTGTTTACAAAAGAAATAGGAGATGCACAGGAAAGAGGCGGAAGATTCAGATCAATAGGAAAGAGAATAAAGAATCATGCATTTCTTGTTCTCAGCAGAATGTGTAAGCAGTTTGAAAAAGACCAATTCACTCCTGTAGGTTATGAACTTCATATCGGCGGAGATCCGAAAGAGGATAACAGGATCGATGCTTATGAAATAAAGCTTCCTTCGGGTGAAAATGTTCGTGTTACAGGTTATGTGGACAGGATAGATACCTGTAAGATAACAAATGAAAACGATGATAAAACATATATCCGTATAATAGACTATAAAACAAAAAGTAAAACGGATTTCAGTTTAGGAGAACTTACATACGGACAAAAGCTTCAGATGTTCATTTATCTTTACGCTATACTTGAGCATGGTGCAGAAAAGTATAAAAACGGAAGCAAGGAGCTTGTTCCTGCAGGAGTTCTTTATGTTCCGTCGATAGCACAATCGGGGAATATGCCATCAGCTTCCGCTTATGAAAAAGAACACGGAAATGAAGAGATTAACAAAAGTCTTAAAATGAAGGGGCTTCTTCTGGCTGATAAAAATGTACTCGAAAAAATGGAACCTGAACTTAAGGGTGAGTTTATTCCGGCTGCTGCAAAAGCCGATGATTCTTCAAAGAAAAAGAAAAAAGATGATGCTGTCAAGGGACCATATGATATTTTTAATTCAAAAGTGAGCAGTGTGGCTACAAGAGAAGAATTTGATTATATATTCAAATATGTTAAGAAGAAAATAGAAGAAATGGCAGAGGAGCTTTATGACGGAAGTATAGAAGTAAATCCGACAAAGGATGCCTGTACTTTCTGCGAATTCTCGTCCGTATGCAGAATAGAGAGTACGGCTGCAAAACGCTCACCGAAAAAACCTGACAAGAAAATTGCAGTCGAGGAAATGAAAAAAGAACTTGAGGATAAAAACAAGGAGGATAATAAAAATGAATGAACAAAAATCTCCTAAAATGACGCAGGAACAGCATTATGCCATATATACCACAGGCGGAGGAGTTACGGTTTCTGCTGCGGCAGGATCAGGAAAAACATGGGTGCTGGTCGAAAGAGTAATCAATATGCTTACAAATGAACGTATTCCGGCAGACAGACTTCTGGTGCTTACGTTTACAAAAACGGCAGCTGCCGAAATGAAAAAGCGTATTTCGGATAGTCTGGAAAAACTTATCAACAGTGACCCTGCAAATGAATTTTACCGCCGTCAGCAGATGCTTCTCCAGACAGCAGATATATGTACAATAGATACGTTTTGTTCAAAGGTAGTAAGAGAAAATCATTTTCATCTTGGTGTGAGCCGTGATTTCCGTATAGAGACCTCAACAAGCCTTGATGAACTTAAGAAAAGGCTTATGACAGAAATTATAGAGGAAAGCTATGACAGAGGGGAAAAGGATGAAGAATTCGGGTCTGCGTTCAATAGCCTGAGTATGATGCTTACGAGTGAGAAGCTTGATTCAGAACTTGAAAAAGAACTCCTTGATGCATATGATAAGTATACTTCACACGCTTTCCCTGAACTATGGATGAACCAGAGTATAGCTATGTATTCTCCCGAAACAGATAAAGAAACTTTGTATAATATTTATGCCGAAAGTATAAGAGATAAGTTTCAGGTAATCAATGCTTATTATGAACGTGCTTTGACAATCAGTGATTCTGATACTGAGAAATCTGAAAGTTATTGGCAAACTGTCAAAGATACATCAGATAAATACGGTAAGTTTCTAAGTGATCTAAAAACCCTTATATATGCCGATAAAATAAATATTGATAAGATAAGCAGCTGTGTTTCCGGTTTTGAGAAAATATCTTTACGTTCAAATAAAAATTACGGGGAAGCATTAAGTGCAGTCATTGAAAATTTAAAACAAGTTCCTGCATATATTGAAACTCTTAAAACACACACCGGATTTACTGAATCTATATTCAAAGATAACAATAAACAGCTTTATCCTGTGGTAAAATGTCTTGCCGTACTTTTGAAAGAATTTCATAGAAGATTTTTTGAAGCAAAATGCGAAAAGGGTATTCTTGATTTTCATGACCTTGAAGCACTCGTGTTAAAGCTTCTTTATGATTATGATGAAACAACAGGCGAATATAAAATATCGGAATTCGGAAAAGAATTTTCAGAGCGTTATGAGCAGATAATGGTCGATGAATATCAGGATACAAATGATATTCAGGAAAAAATTTTCTCTGCTATTTCAAAAAATGAAGAAAATCTTTTTGTTGTAGGCGATATAAAACAAAGTATATTTCGTTTCAGAGAAGCAAGACCTGTGCTTTTCAGAAACAGATGCGAAAAAAGTAAAATTTATAACGACAAACAAAAAGAGTTTCCGGCACTTATCGTACTTGATAAAAATTTCCGAAGCCGTGCGGATGTGATCGAAAGTGCAAATTATATATTCGGGCTTCTGATGTCCAAAAAATCAGCGGAAATAGAATATGATTCCACACAGGCTCTCAGTACAGGTGCAGATTATTATCCCGATAACGATGGAGATAATATACAGCTCCATATTATAGATTATAATCCGAAGGATGTTCAGGAAGGCGAAGAGGATGTAAATCTTCTGCGTAACGAGGCTGCATATTGTGCTGTACTTGTTGAGGATATGATGAAAAAATATCAGGTATATGATAAAGATGAAAAGTGTATGCGTAATGTGAAATACAGTGATTTCTGTATTCTTATGAGAGCAGTGAAGAATCGTGCGGAAGTATTTTCAAGGGAATTTGAAAAAAGAGGCATACCGTCATACACCGACACAGAATTTGACCTTCTTAAGAGATATGAAGTAAAGGCACTTATATCATGTCTGAAGGTTATGAATAATCCGAGAAGCGATAAAGATGTACTTGCCGCACTTATGTGCCCTGTATTTGGTTTCACACCTGACGAGTTAGTTGAAATAAAGAGCATCTATGCAAAAGGTCTTTACAAAAGAATGTTAAGACTTCGTATGATCTATGAAAAACAGAATGATGCCGATAATACGGATGATTATGAAGATATAGATCTGACCGATTCCGAAACTGAAGAGGAAAATGAAACTAAGAAATATGACATTGATGCTGCTTTAGCGGAGAAGGTAATACTATTCCTTGAAACAATGCATGAGTTCAGGTATCTTGCGGTAACCTATCCTGCAGACAAGCTGGTACAGTTATTCATGGAAAAGACTGATTTTATGGCTGTGATGAGTGCAATGCCGGACGGAGAATTCCGTGTACAGAACCTCAGAAGATTTTTAGGTTATGTAAGTGATCTTGAAAGTTCATCTGCCGCCGGACTTACGGGTCTTATAAGAAATATCAGATATATCGAGGAAAATGATAAAGGTATCATGATTTCTGATTCGGCATCGGTAAATGCAGTGAAAATAATGACTATACATCATTCAAAAGGTCTTGAGTTCCCGATATGTATTCTTGCAAACACCAATAACGAAGGTCAGAATGATAAGGATAAGATAAAATTTCATAGTGAACTTGGAGTGGGAATGCGTTATGTTGATACCGAAAAAGGTATTAAATATGACACATTGCAGTTCAAAGCAATAAAAGCATTAAAGGATAAAGAGGAAAAAAGCGAACTTCTGAGGCTTTTGTATGTAGCACTTACAAGACCGAGAGAAAAGCTTATAATCCTGACATCAGTAGATAATAGGGCTGATAAAAGCGGTGTAAACGGATATAAAAGGTATCTTGGCAGTCTTGTGGATAAGATCATTTATGATAAGGTCACAGGAAGATTTTCACCAATAACTGTTAATGAAGGCAAATCTTTTGCGGATTGGCTGGTATCATGTGCAATTCTTAATGAGGATATGACAAGTCTGAGAGCGGATGCAGGTATTCCTGATAATTCCGATTTTCCGTCTTTGAAATGTAATGCTAAATGGAGTTACAGGCATATTACTGAATTTGACAGTACCAAAACGGAAGAAACCGAAGAATCAAAAACCGAGATCGACACTCAGCTTCTCGAATTTCTTAAACAAAGACTTAAACCTGTTTCGGCTGACGTTACTACAATTGTTCCCACAAAAGTTACTGCTTCTGAACTTTCGCATAAAACGGTAGGTTATCAGTTTGCGGCAGTGAAAACCCCCGATTTTGATATTTCAAGTGATTTTTCAGCTGCCATGAAGGGTACTGCTGCACATAACTTTGTTGAGTATGCGGATTTCAATGTAATTAAGGATGAAGGCGGAATACAGTCTGAAATCGAAAGAATTATAAAAGACGGATATATGACCAAAGACGAAGCCGCACTTATTGACAATGACAGTATTCGTGCATTTGTTGACAGCAGACTTTTTTCAAGAATCATTAATAGTAAGGCAGTGTATAGGGAAAAGGAGTTTACTGTAAATATTCCTATCGATTTGTTTATGCAAATTCCCGAAGGTTATGTAAGTAATTCGGCAGATAATGAAACTATGCTTCAGGGTGCTATGGACTGTATTTTTGAAGAAGACGACGGACTTGTTATCGTTGATTATAAAACCGACAGGGTGAAAACTCCGCATGAACTTATAAAAAGACACGCACCACAGCTCAGACTTTATCGTGAGGCTGCGGTACGCATTTTTGAAAAACCTGTTAAGGCTTTATATATTTATTCATTCCATTTGGGTCAGGAAATCGAAGTTCCTCTGACAGATAAATAATATACTGTTCCCCTTCTTATTTATCCTACACGGATAAGGGAGGGGGATTTTTCTTGTGATGGCAGTCTTACAGCAGTAAAATCAGTTTCAATTATTTTTTCGGATGAGTCAGGAGAGTATCTGAAAATATCAATATGATCACCGTCATAAAAATATTCGGGAGATGAAGGACTATATTCATAATCAAATGTATCTATAATTATAAGTTTGATCTTCATGCGGGAGGGTATAATGTTTTTGATATAAACACTTGCCTGTTGCCCTGGACGAATACCCTCTTTCATTTCTGCAAGTCCTGCAAGATTAGGTGCAAGCTCCACAAATGCACCGTAATCTTCAACTGAACGGATAAGTCCTGCTACTGTTTCTCCAATTTCAAAACGGCTGACGTTTTCTTCCCATGTGCCGAGGAGTTCCTTGTGGGACAGACTTATCCTTCCGCAGTCAAAAGAGCGTACAACGGCACGGATATCCATTCCCACAGTAAATCTTTCTCTGGGATGGTCTATTCTTGAAACGGATATGGAATCTATCGGCAGAAGCGAAACAATTCCGCAGCCAATATCGGCAAATGCTCCGAAAGAATCAAGGTGAGTGATACGTGCATTGATTATATCTCCGGGAATAAGAGTGGAAATATATTCTTCCATACATCTTTCCTGAGCAAGACGGCGTGAAAGAACTGCAATGGTTTTTCCCGATTCGGTTTTTCTGAAATCGGTAATAATAAAGCATACAGGGCGGTTGACACGGGATATTACTGCAATATCCCTCACTGTACCCTCACGTATACCGATTGCACCTTCTTCACGGGGAATTATTCCTTTTATTGCTCCGAGGTCAACGATAAGATTGTGGGAACTGTCGCATACTGATGCTCTTGCTTCAAGTATACGGCCTTCACGGTAAGCTTCGGTAAGTGAAGCCATAGACTGCAGAGATGATAAATTTTCAGGGGTAGAGATAAGCTTGCCTTCAGGATAGTATCCTGTCATTTTGCTTCATTCCTTTCTTGAGGCGGTGCCTCTTTGGCTTTCTCAACATATATATGATAATTGATGTACAGATATTCTGCATTTACTCTTATAATGTGCCTTGAATAATCTGATAATATAGAATATAATATATCAGTAAAGAGTTTTTTATATTTATAAGGAGGTACATTATGGAGGAAAGTAACGGCAATATTAAATTTCTTTCAGCAATTTCATATATAGGTATCCTTTTTGTAATAGGACATTTTGCGGTTGAGAAAAACAATCCCGACCTGAGATTTCATACCTATCAGGGCGGTGTATTGTTTGCCTTTTTTACTGTACTGTATTTTATTGATTTTCTCGTATATCTTCTGCTTAGTTTTATACCGTCATTTCAGTTAGTGATCTGTACGCTTCTGACTGTAGGGATAAGTGTGGCATATATAATACTTACCGCAATGGGGATAGGCTATGCAATTTCATTCAAACAGCGTTTTCTGCCTTTTGTAGGCAGTGCGGCAGTGTCACTTCGCAGAAAGCTTGACGGAAAACACAGTGATAAATGAAAACCGTAAACTTATGTTACCATCTTTACAGTGAAAAATTTGACGTAATATTTAGACCGCAAAAAAATATAATTTGACAGGGGAATTTTTAAAAATGAACGATGATATAATTTTTACAGATTCATATGATTTTGATGAAAAGGCAGATTCGGGAACAGTTCTTGTATATTTCTATGAACATTTCAATATTCAGAGCCGTGCATTTATGGGAGTAATAGAGGAGCTTGCAGAAGAATATTCTGATAATGTTATGTTTCTTGTTGTAGATGTGGAGCAGTCGCCCGATATAGCAATGCGTTATGAAATAGATGATCTGCCGAGTGTTGTGATATTAAGAAACGGAGAAATAGCAGAAGTTGTTGAAGGTTCAAATCCTGCTTATGTATATGCCGATATTTTAGATTCGCTTGACGAATAGTAAACAAAAAAGTTGCCGATGTACTTTTATGTATCATCGGCAACGATTTTTCTATTTGTTCAATATAAGATTATTTCTTTTTTGTTTTAGGTTTCTTAGCAGGCTCAGCCTTAACTTCTGCCTTTTTGGGTTCTTCTTTTTTAGCAGGCTCAGCTTTAACTTCTGCCTTTTTAGGTTCTTCCTTTTTAGCAGGTTCAGCCTTAATTTCTGCCTTTTTGGGTTCTTCCTTTTTAACAGGCTCAGCTTTAACTTCTGCCTTTTTGGGTTCTTCTTTTTTAGCAGGTTCAGCTTTAACTTCTGCTTTTTTGGTTTCTTCCTTCTTAGCA
>OMZF01000101.1 GCA_900315465.1 uncultured Eubacteriales bacterium
AACGCCCCTCGGAGCATTATTATAAACTATTCATTATTCACTATTCATTATTCATTGAGCCCCCGAGCTTGCGAGGGGGCGTTTCTGGAGCGGATGACGGGGCTCGAACCCGCTACCTCAACCTTGGCAAGGTTGCGCTCTACCAGATGAGCTACATCCGCATATCCTTTTTTCTCTCAACAACAGTTATAATTATACAACCTTATCATAAAAATGTCAAGTGTTTTTTATAAAAAATAAAAATAATTTTTTGATTTAACCCAAATGGGCAAGAAGTCCCCCACCTCTATAGGTGGGGGAGTATGTCACTGATGAAGATGTGTTATTTGAATATGCAAGCGGTTCTTCAAGAAATTCGGGGCGTTTGGGAAATACACTTATAACAGTGCCTGTTTCGGATGATCTGTTCGGGAAGGAAATAATTGTAAGATGTACAGTGCCTTTGGGCGGAATTATTACAAAACTTGAAAATGTTCGTCTTATGCCGTCTGATTATTCATTAAGATATGTTCTTATAAATCATGAAATTGATTTTGTATTTTGTATATCTCTTGTTGCGGTTTCGGTTGTGGCAATGATGCTGATGCTGAATTTCGGTGGATTCAACGACCTTGTAAGAGAGGGAATGTATCTGTTCTGTTTCTTCATAACAATAGGTTTGTGGGTACTCGGCTCAAATAATATGCTGTACCTTTTTATAAATAATCCTATAATATGTTCTACTTTGGAATATATAGCAATGTTTATGATGCCTATGTGGTTTTGTGCATTCCTTTCCCTTGAACTTAGTGAAAAGTTCAAAAATTTATATATTTTCCTTTCAATCTTTTACGGACTTATATTTCTTGAAGTAGTATCTTTGAATTATACCACACCCATGAAATATTATCATTTCACGCATATGGAAAGAATATTGATATTCTTCGGTCTTATAGTAACAGTGCTGATTTTGATAATTAACAAAAATAAGCAGACTAAAAGTGAAAAGATAATAAAAATAGGAACTGTATGTTCCGTGATGCCCACTCTTGTATTGGGTGTACTGATTGCTGTTGTAGGTATATTAACCAATTCTTTTTGGGTGATATTATTATCCGTTTTTAATATCTGGGGAGGCGGAGGAGATTTCAATATAATAATCCGTCTTCTTCGATACAATACAAAAGGCAAAGATGTGATCTTCATGGATCACCCTACAGAAGTAGGACTTGTAGCTTTTGAAAAAGAAAAAACAATTTGATACAAATAATTGACAATACAGCTGTTATACTGTATAATCATTTCAATGAAATATTATGAAAAGGAGGTAATACCTGTGAACTATGTATGTAATGTATGCGGTTATGTTTACGAGGTCGCAAACGGTGATCCGGAGAACGGAATTGAACCCGGTACTCCCTTTGAGGAGCTTCCAGAAGATTGGACTTGTCCTCTTTGCGGCGTAGGCAAGGATGATTTTTCCGCTGAATAATGAAAAAATATTTCTAAAGAAAGTCGTGGCAGAAGGTGTCACGACTGTTCTTGTTTTAGGGGAGAAAAGTATGTGGAACGGAAGACGTTATCATTCACTCGATTATTATCTGAAAGAAAATTTCGGTGAAAAGCTGTATAAGTTATCTCTTGACGGCGGAATGACCTGTCCTAACCGTGACGGGAAAATATCTTTTGGCGGATGTATATTTTGCAGCGGTGAGGGGTCGGGTGATTTCAGTGCATCGGCAAAGCTCGGTATTGATAAACAGATAGAATACGCAAAGTCGCTGATCTGGGAAAAATTCAGCGGTGAAAGGTATATAGCGTATTTTCAGGCATTTACAAATACATATGCTTCGTCAGAATATCTGAAAGAGCTTTTTATGCCGGTAATACTGCGTGATGATATAGCGGTTCTTGATATTGCCACAAGACCAGATTGTCTTGAACCTGATAAAATAAGTCTTTTATCATCACTTGCAAAAATAAAACCTGTTTGGGTAGAACTTGGACTTCAAAGCTCGGATGATAAAACAGCTGAAATAATAAATCGTGGTTACAGATCTTCAATTTATCCCGAGGCAGTTAAAAGACTGCATGATGCAGGAGTAAATGTGATAACACATATGATACTTGGTCTGCCATTTGAAACAAAGGAAATGATGCTGAAAACTGCAAAATTCATATCTGACAGCGGTTCTGACGGAATAAAATTACAGCTTCTTCACATACTCAGAGGAACTGAGCTTGAAAAAATATATGAAAAAGGAGAAGTAAAGGCACTGAGAGAAGAAGAATATATTGATCTTGTGTGCAGTATCATTGAGATACTGCCTCCCGAAATGGTAATACACCGACTTACAGGTGACGGCGATAAGAAAAAACTTATAGCACCTCTATGGAGCAAAGATAAAAAAAGAGTGCTTAATCTTATAAACCATGAACTTAAAATCAGAAAAATTGTTCAGGGTGGGGTTGACAATCAGATAGTATTAAGTTTATAATATGTAATTGACAGTTCGTTTGTGCCATCCTGTCGTTAAACAAAACCAGGACAGACTAAGGAATGAGTGCGTCTGTCGGGAGGCAGATGCATTATTTTTTTGGAGTGATAATATGTATAAGCTTAAAACATCTTCATCTTTTGACAGTGCCCATTTTCTTGCAGGATATAATGGAAAATGTTCAAATCTCCATGGACATCGCTGGAAAGTTGAGGTAGTTATTTCTTCCGATACACTTATATCAGAGGGAGAAAAGCGTGGTATGATAATAGATTTCGGTGATCTGAAAAAAGAGCTTCGTTCGTTGACAGACAGTTTTGACCATGCATTTATCTATGAAAAAGGAAGCCTTAAAAATAATACAGTAGATGCTTTGAAAGATGAGGGATTTAAACTTATAGAAATTGACTGCCGGCCTACTGCCGAGAATTTAGCAGAAATGTTTTTCCATATTATAGAAAAAAGGCTTATCAAACCTAATAGTGTGACTGTATATGAAACGCCTGAAAATTGTGCCGTATACGAGGAGTGAAAATTATGTTATGTGTTGTAGAAAAGTTTGTCAGCATAAACGGAGAGGGAACTCGTTCGGGAGAGCTTTCCGCTTTCATACGCTTTAAAGGATGCAATCTTTCATGCGGTTATTGTGATACAAAATGGGCGAATGAAGAAAATGCACCTTGTACATATTATACTTTTCAGGAGCTTAATGAATGGGTATTGAATCAGAATGTTCTGAATGTCACACTTACAGGAGGAGAGCCGCTTTTATGCGGTGAGATATATCAGCTTACCGAGCTTTTAGGGGAAAGCGGCATACGCTGTGAGATAGAAACAAACGGAAGTATTCCTATATCGGATTCGTCAAAGCTTATATATCGTCCTTCATTTACACTCGATTATAAACTTCCGTCATCCGGGGTATACGGTTCATTTTGTGAGGATAACGTAAATTTTCTGCAAAAGAATGATACGGTAAAATTTGTATGCGGTTCAGCAGAAGATCTGGAAACAGCAGATGAAGTAATAAGAAAATATTCTCTTTGTGATAAGTGTTATGTATATCTCAGTCCCGTATTTGACAGTTTAAAACCCGATATAATGGTTGAATTTATGAAGAAAAAAGGGCTTAATAAGGTAAGGCTTCAGCTTCAGATACATAAGTTTATATGGAGTCCTGATGAAAGGGGAGTTTGATAATGGATAAACAGGCAATAGAATATCATGTAAGAGGACTTCTTGAGGCTATAGGAGAAGACCCTGACAGAGAAGGATTAAAGGAAACTCCTGAACGTGTTGCAAGGATGTTTGAGGAGGTCTTTGAGGGGATAAAATATTCAAACAGTGAAATAGCTGAGATGTTCGGAAAGACATTTACAGACCCTGCAGATGATGATGAAGAACATACTGTTGTAATGAAAAATATAAGCATATTCAGTTATTGTGAGCATCATATGGCACTTATGTATGATATGAGTGTAAATGTTGCATACATACCAAAAGGAAAAGTTCTGGGACTCAGCAAAATAGCAAGGATATGTGAAATGGCAGGAAAAAGACTTCAGCTTCAGGAGAGGATAGGCAAGGATATTGCGGAAATAATATCTCTTGCAGCAGGAACACCTGATGTTGCAGTAATGATAAAAGGGTCACACAGCTGTATGACGGCAAGGGGAATAAAAAATGTGGAGGCTCAGACAGTGACCTCAACATTCAGAGGAAAATTCAAAGAAGATGCCGCACTGAAAGAGCTGGTAAAATTCTGATAATTGAGGAAAGTGAAAAAAATGAAAGCATTAATATTATTCAGCGGAGGAATAGACAGCACGACCTGTCTTGCTGAGGCTGTAGAAAAATACGGCAAAGATGAAGTAATGACGCTATCTGTCAGTTACGGACAAAAACACAGCAAAGAGCTTGAATCCGCAAGAGCTGTAATATCTTATTACGGAGTAAAGCATAAAGAGCTTGATCTCGGCAGTATATTTGAAGGTTCGGACTGTTCATTGCTCAGCGGTTCGGATGAAGAAATACCGCTTGAAAGCTATGCTAAGCAGCTCACAAAAACAAACGGAAAACCTGTTTCAACATATGTTCCGTTTCGCAACGGTCTTTTTATATCAGCGGCGGCAAGTATAGCACTTTCAAACGGCTGCAGCGAAGTCTGGTACGGTGCACATAAGGATGATGCGGCAGGCAATGCCTATCCTGATTGCAGTGAGCAGTTCAATAAATGTATAAGTGAAGCGGTATATATCGGCAGCGGAAATGAACTCAAAGTAGTTGCACCGTTCGTAAATAAGAATAAAGCGGAGATAGTTGCACAGGGTATAAAATTAAAAGCTCCATATGAGCTTACATGGAGCTGTTATGCAGGAAAAAATAAACCGTGTGGAGTATGCGGAACGTGCCGTGACAGAGCAGAAGCATTCAGGGTAAACGGAATAGAAGACCCTGCTTTGAAAGGAGTAAAATGATGGAAGGCAGAAGTGAAAACGAAAGAGGTACAATATCCCTGCTTGGAAATGCAAAAACAAAATACTCCTCGGATTATGACCCGTCGGTACTTGAAACATTTCCGAACAAACATCCCGATAATGATTATTTTGTAAAATTCAATTGTCCTGAATTTACAAGTCTTTGTCCCATAACAGGACAGCCTGATTTTGCGACTATATACATTTCATATATACCCGATGAACACATGGTCGAAAGTAAATCTCTTAAATTATATCTGTTCAGTTTCCGCAATCACGGAGATTTTCACGAGGATTGTGTAAATATAATAATGAAAGACCTTATTAAGCTGATGAATCCGAAATATATTGAAGTCTGGGGAAAATTTCTGCCTCGCGGAGGTATTTCGATAGACCCCTACTGCAACTATGGCAGACCTGAAACAAAATGGGAAGCTCTTGCATGGGACAGGCTTGCACATCATGATCTTTACCCCGAAACAGTAAATAACAGATAAGAAAGTCCGCAGTTTATACTGCGGCTTTTTTGTATATAACGGCATTATATGTAAATAATAGTAAATGGGGGTGCTATTATGAAAAATATTATTATATGGGGAGATACAGAAGACAGGATACTTACCGATGCAATAATAAATACCTGTGAAAAATACGGAGGGGTAAGTGTATTTGACGGACAAAGACTATATTGTTCATGTGATGATCCTGAGTTCAGTATATGCTGCACAAAATGTCTGAGGGAGATCGGCGTTGAAAATGCAGTAGTAATAATCGGATATTCTGCGGAAAAGCCGGATGATGTGAAATGGAATGACGACTGTATATGTATTATAGACAGTACTGATGAAAGATCTGTTTATTGTGCGGAGGGGTGTAAAAATGTCATAGGCTGTTCAATGTCTGAAAGGGATACAATAGGGATATGCGGATGTACTGATGAACTGAATCCTATGATAAGTCTGAAACGTGCATTAAGAGTGGGAAAAAGATTGATAGAGCCGTGTGATTTTATATTTCCTCTTGCGAATTTTATGCCTGTATTTCCTCTGCTTGCCTCAAGTGTTGTTGTTTTGGTTGACAAATGATATACAAAAGGTTAAAATAAAAAAGGAAAGGAACAGTGATACTATGGAGCAGGAGAGAAAACTCGGAGAGCCTATAATTGAATTCAAAGATGTGACAAAGGTATATACACTATATAAAAACAGCCGTGAGCAGTTTGCGGCACTGTTTGTAAAATCACGAAAATTCAAGCGTCATAAAGCCCTTGATGGTGTTAGCTTCACTATCCGAAGGGGAGAATCTGTTGCTATAATCGGAAAGAACGGTGCAGGCAAATCCACAGTTCTGAAAATGATAACCGGAGTTGCTTTTCCAACTACAGGAACGGTAAAAGTAAAGGGCAGGGTTGCGGCACTTCTGGAGCTTACTGCAGGGTTTGTTCCCGATATGACAGGCAGGGAAAATATAAGTTTCAAGTGTTATGTGCTTGGGCTTGGTGAAAACGAAATAAAAGAGATCGAACAAAAAGTCATAGATTTTGCCGACCTCGGTGAGTATATAGACCAGCCTGTGCGTACATATTCATCAGGTATGAAAATGCGTCTGGGTTTTGCTATAAATATCAATATGAATCCTGATATTCTGGTAATAGATGAAGCCTTGAGTGTTGGTGATTCTGCTTTCAAAAAGAAATGCAAAAATAAAATACATGAACTTATAAATCAGAATATAACAGTTTTGTATGTAAGTCACGGACGTGATATAAAAGAAATATGCAAGCGGTGTATTTTTCTGCAAAAGGGAAAGGTCATATTTGACGGGTCTATGGATGAAACAATGAGTAAATACCCCGAATTCGGCAGATAATCATAAAAAATGAAGCCACGGTTCAGCTTTTTGAACCGTGGCTTATTTTATTTGTTTTGCACTCTAAGATCATTAATAACTAAAGTAATCGTTTGCGGCATCGCTATAGAGTTTCATAGCACGCATAGTATTGCAGAGGTTTTGTTTTTCTGCATTATTTTCAAACTTATTGAGTGCAGTATATGCGTATGAAAGGGGATTACAGTTGAATCCTGCATCACTGTTGCTTCCGTAATTGAAATAGATCCATTCATCAAGATCATTTGCGGGTATGTTTTTGAATTCTACATAATACAGACCGTCAGCAGTCTTACCGTAATCCATAGCATTTCCGTAATTGTCATAGAAATCCATAAGGCTTTCGGAATCGGCTTTAAAGAATACCTTGAGAGTTGTTTCTGAATCAAGGATAAGTGAATGTCCCATATATTCAACACCATCCGGAAGATCGCCCCAACTGCTTGCTTTATAACCGTTTATACTGTCGGCAGTAACACTTTCAACAGAGATAAGCTTGCTTGTATCTACAGTTTTGGTGTTGTAATGGAAATAAAGCTGAGCATATGAACCGTAAGCTTCAAGGGCATTCACAAGTGAAACAAGTTTTTCACTGTAATTATCGGAATTTGCCTTTACGGAATCAATATAGGATGCAGCAGAATAATTATATGTTCCGTTTTCAACCTTAACATCTTCATCAGATGAAGACTTATAAAGCTCGGCAGCGGTTCCGTCACCGTGATAAACTGTAAAGCTGATATCATCATGTATTTGTTTTGCAGAGATCTTATAAGTGAATTTCAGACCGTTGCTGTAATCAATATCGGCAGAGGATATAAGGAGTTTTTGTTCACCCTTTGGTCCGCTGATAAGAACATAAGCATCTTTATCACTGAGTATATCGTCAGTAAATACTGCATAGAAGTTTACACCGATCTGTCCGTCAAGCGTGAGGCTTGCACCGTTGATCGTATTATTCGGATGCTTAATGTAATCACGGACATATGTTACGAGTTTTACCGTTTCTTCTTCTGGTACGTTAAATTCAGCATATTCATTTTCACCGGAAACGATCTCGGTTTCATCTGTTTTATGCCAGCCTGTATAAATCGAATTTGCATTATCAATATATGCACTTGTTGTTATTTGTGAGCCGGAAGGAATACTTATTTTGGTAAGTCTCGGACAGTTTTTGAATGTCTCGTTATAGAACCAACTGTCTGTACTCTTCATGCATGGACTGAGAACTACATTTTCAAGAGATGAACAGTTCTCGAACAAATTGCGTATATTATATAAGTAATTTATATTAATACCTGACAAGTCTATGCTCTTAAGAGAGGAGCAGTCCTTGAACATTGAATAGATATTTTCTATACTGCCTGATTCACTGTTTTCGGGATCGTTATCTCCGAAACTGCTCAGGTCAAGTGTTTCGAGGGAAGTGCATCCTGCAAACATATGGTCAAGACCCGAATACGATATATTCAGAATGTGGAATTTCTCACCCAGAATTATTTCTTTTACAGAACTGCATCCTTCAAACATATTCTTCATGCTGGTAACTTGTGTGGTATCAAAACTTGAACAGTCTATCTTCTTTATTGAAGAACATCCGCCGAACATACGGTACATACCCACTTCATCGCCGTAGTATCCGCTTTCGGTAGTAGTTCCTACCTTTGAAGTATTGAATCCGCTCAGGTCAATATCCGTAAGGTCAGCACAGTCTGCGAACATTTGTGTCATATCTGTTACATTATCGGTAACGAATTTATCGCCGAAAATTATACCCTTTGCTTTTGCATCTTTAAACATAGCAGCCATGCGGGTAACTTTGCTTGTATCAAAATTGCTCAGATCAATAACTTCAAGGGGACTTCCTGCGAAAAGACCGGACATATCAGTTGCACTTGAAGTATCAAATGTTGAAAAATCAACATTATGAATATTAGGAAGCTGACCGCCTCCGCCGAACATATAGCTCATATTTGTTATTTTGCTTGTATCGAAGCTTCCTTCAAATGTGACATTACCGCCTGCATAGTTTCCGTAGTAAGCAATGTCAAAAATATTTGAACAGTCGCCAGAGAACTGTACACCGTCTTCTACCACTATATTGCCTATAGCACTATGACCGTAAGGCTCACCGCCGTACTCACCGCATATTTCCATGCAAGCATCCTTTATCTGATACATAATTGATGAATTATACACGCCTGATTTAAGAGTAACGGTACGGTATTCATCATTTTCATAATCCCATGACAGCGTACCTTTTTGGACAACATATGTAGTGGGAGTATCCTGAGCATCGTAATTTGCAGGGATAAGAGCATAATCGTTGTAGCCCGAAATGACAGTATCTGTACCCTGTATAGCCCAACCAAGAGTCTGTTCATTTGAAGATTTGTCATAGGTTACATTTCTGAGCCTCATATCCTCAGTTATTTTAGAGAAGCTGTGCAAAGTAAGTTTTTCCACATTACAGTTTTCAAACATATTTTTAAAATTACTATTTTCTTCATCCGTATCAAAGGGTATAGAACTCAGATCAAGTGTTTTGAGTGAAACGCAGCTGTTGAACATACCGGAAAAATTGGTTGTACCTACGAAGTAAGAAATATCAGCAAATGTTACATCGGTGAGCTTTTGACAGCTGGAGAACATATAACTGAAATCACTTATCATAGATCCTTTTGCATCAATGACAACACTTTCGAGTGAATCACAGCCTCCGAACATGGAGGACATATTAATAAGATCAGTTGCGTTTTCAAATTTTGTATCAAATTTTTTGAGTGCATCACAGTCACTGAACATTAAATTTACCGATGTGAGTTTTGAAGCGTTTATATTTCCCATAAAATCAACTGTTTCAAGACTATAACAGCCCGAGAAAAGACAACCCATTGTATAAACGTTTCCGCATTTTGAAGCATCCATTTTTACTTCTTTAAGAGCTGTACAGTAGCTGAACATATATGACATATCAGTGACATTTGATATATCAACATCGCTTATGTCTATTTTTTCAACAGCACAGCTGGAAAAGATACTTTCTGCGTCATCCTCAAATTTAACTGAGGAAGTCATATATAATTCGGTAATTGTCCCGAATTTATTTTCATAGTTGATAATATTGGACACAATACCTCTTTTGAAAGTACCCTTAGTAAATGTTATTTTTGAACCCTCAATAGTATAATCAATATCTCCTGCCTCTGACTGCAGAACGAAAGTACCCTGACCGTTGAGAACTGCATAACTGCCGTCACCTGAAACTATTGTAGGATCGCCTTCTTTTATCCAGCCTGTAAATTGTTGTTTATAGTTGGCAGATGTTTTCTTATTTGTAAGAGAAGCGTTAGCAGTTATAGTAAAATCTCTGCCTTTTGTAATTTTGCTTACCTCACAGTTGCTGAACATATTTGTCTGATAATTATTCGCTATATTTCCGAAAGCACTTATATCAAGTTCGTTTAACGAATAACAGTCACGGAACATATAATTTAAATATACACTTGTACTACTGTTTCCGACATTGAAATGGCTGAGATCAACACTTTTAAGATTATAGCAATCAGCGAACATATAGCTGACATTTGTAGCTGCAGCAGCGGAAAAACTTGACAAATCAAAGGTTTCTATTGATGAACAGCCCTGAAACATCTGTGAGAAATCAGTAACCTTATCGGTTTTAAAATTAAGTGAGCTTATATTTGTAAGAACCTTACAGTTGTTGAACATAGCTCCGGTTTTTGTTACATTTTCTGTATTCCAGTTGTTTTTGAAGTCTACCTTTGTAAGAGCTAAACAGTTTGAGAACATATTTTCCATGTTTGAAACTTTTGTTGTGTCCGTTTTACTTCCGAATACAACTTCCTTTATAGAAGAACAACCCTCAAACATACGGGACATATCGGTTACATTTGCAGTATCAAAATCTCCGAGAGACACTTTTTCGAGTTTGCCGCAGTATTCAAACATTCTGTTCATATTTGTTACTGCACTTGTATCAGCTTTGGAAATGTCTATTTCTGTAACATCATAGAAATATGCCATCAATTCTTTGCAATTACCGGTAAATGCAACACCTTCACCGGCAACGATCTTTTTGATAGGATTTGAGCCATTGGAAACTCTGGATTTTATAGTTTGGAGATCACTGTCTGTAAATGTACCGGAGATAAGGGTGAGAACTCCGTCTTCAAATGATATATTTATACCGTTGTCTATACGTTTGCGAATGTATGTACCTGTTGTTTCTGCATTAAGAACTGCACAGAAATGGTCGCCTGAAATTATTTCCTGATTCGGATCATCTTCTCTGTACCATCCTGCATAACTGAAAATGGAAGTATCCATATTGTTAAGAGATGCCTGAGTGGATACTGAAGAGCCTCCTTTTAATTTTATACGTGTAATATTATTGCAGCCTGAGAAAATATTGTAATAATCGCTTAATACAGTAACACCGCTGAGGTCAGCTTCTTCAAGCATTGAACACTTATAAAGGAGATAGTGCAAAGATGTATTGTCTTTACATTTAAAAGTGCTGAGATCGATTTTTTTCAGACTGCTGCAGCCCTGAAACATACCATAAAGATTTTCTACATTTGATGTATCAAGACCGCTTACATCAACTTTCTTTAGGCTGCTGCAATTTGCGAAAAATGAAGCCAGAGACGTAGCCTCAGACGTATCCGTACCGGTAAGGTCAATTTCCTCTGCATTATCATAGTCCTTAAATAACCCCTCACAAGTTCCGATAAGTTTAAGGTCTCTTGCAACAATCTTTGTGATTTCAGATGTTTCAAGACTTGTATCGAGTTTAGGATTTGTATATGTTCCGGGCTGAATGGTAAGAACACCATTTTCCAGAGTATAGGGGATCGCATTCATATCCACCGCATTTACAACAATAGAAGGAGCTGCAATCTGAGGTACAGAGCCGATCATTGAAATTCCGCCCACAAGTGCGATAACCAATGAAGCAGCAATAAACTTTTTAAGTATTCTGCTGATTTTTCGTTTCATTTAATATTCCTCCGTTTAAATTTTAATATATACCGTCTTTTATCATAGACAGAAAACAATATTAACTTTATTTTAGCACAAGATATATACAATTTCTATATTTTTTTAAATAAAAGATAATTTTTTTAAGAAAAAACAGTCTCCGCTGAGAAAAACGGAGACTGTCATTATCATTCGGAATATGAAACTTTTACTGTAGGCGGGAAATTAAGCTTTTCAGCCAGTTCACGCGGCATGGTCACATCTTTAAGACGTACACAGCCCTTGAAAGCACATTCGCCTATTTTCTTGACTTTTGCAGGAACGACTACAGTTTCGAGTGAATAGCAGCTGTAGAAAGCATATTTGCCTATTTCAGTAACACTCGGAGGAATTACGGCTTCAGAAAGTACCGCACAATCCTCAAACACAAAACTTTCCAGAACCGTTATACCATTAGGTATACGAAGGTCGGTAAGTTTTTTACAGCCGGAGAAAGCACAAGCACCTATACGTCTTATCTCAAACGGCATTTTTACCGATTCAAGACGGGTACAGTCTTCAAATACATTTTCACCGATAGAGGTGATACTGTCGGGCAGACGTACACTTACAAGTCCCTTACAGCCTTTGAATGCAGCATCAGCAATAGATGTCACGCCCTGAGGTACACCAACTGAAATAAGTTCTCTTATGTCACGGAAAGTTTCTCTTTCTATCCTGTCTGTGTAGTAAGGTACTCTTATTTTTGATATGTTCTTAAATGCTTTGATCATATTCTTATACAGATCATCAACAGGCAAATTCCAGAGAGCTTCGGCTTCTGATACTTCAAGATAGCCGAGTTTATCGCTGAAATCACGCACTTTGACGCTGTTTATTGTTTTTCCTGCGAATATATCGTCTGCAATTTCTTTGACATTCTTTTCACCAATAACAACAGGCAGCACAACATCGGCAGAAGTACCGTTATATTTTGTAAGCTTTATACCGTCACCGCAGGATACATAAGAAAATTCTTCCGATGTTTCCTCAACAACCGGTGTTTCGGAAGCAGCAGGAGTTTCCTCGATAACAGGGGGTTCCTCAACAACCGGTGTTTCGGGAGCAGCAGGGGGTTCCTCAACAACCGGTGTTTCGGGAGCAGCAGGGGTTTCCTCTTCAGCAGGCATATAACCATGATCGGGAATACACAGACAATCAAGCTCGGTAAATATAGAAGTTATTTCCATAAGCTTGTTAGTTATGTCATCGGGCATAACCAATTTTGCAAACATATCGGAATCTGTTATAGCAACAGTACCTTCATCGGGGAGCTCGTCGGTAAGAGTAAGATTTTTTACTTTGCAGCCGTCAAATGCGTTTTTGTCGGTAAATACTGCATTTATCGGAAGTGTAAAATCTTTAAGTTCAGAGCAGTCTGCGAAAGCATAGTCACCGATATAGATTATTCCCTGAGGCAGAACAAGAGAAGTTATCTGTTTTTCTTTAAATGCATTGTTTCCGATACCGATAACTTTTTCACCATTAAGCTCTGTAGGAACGGTCAGATCGGTCTCAGTGCCGTTATATGAAGATATTACCAGACCATCATCAGTGCTGTAGTATTCAAATTCAGATTTTTTATCGATAGCAGGAGTATCAATTGCTTCGGGAACAGGTTCTTCGACAGCAGGAGTATCAATTGCTTCGGGAACAGGTTCTTCGATAGCAGGAGTATCAACCGCTTCGGGAATGGGTTCTTCAATAGCAGGAGTTTCAGTTACTTCAGGAACAGTTTCCGCTATAGATGGAGCATCAAATGTTTGTGGAGTTTGCTGCTGAACAGGAGCATCGAATACTTCGGGGGCAGGTGCATTGAATGGTTCGGGTGTACCGAAATTTCTTTCTGTATTTTCTGCCGAAGAAGTCCCGAAAACCTCCGGAGTGCCGAAATTCATACCGGCTGATTCGTCAGTTTGCGGTGTTTGGGAAATTGCGGGAGGCGGTTCAAGCACAGGGGCAGACGGTGCAGCAGGCTGTGGTGCAGTGTTCCTCACTATTTTAAAACCACAGTTACAGCAAAAATTATCATCCTCTGCAAGCTTTGTACCGCACATAGGACAAAACATATTTCATTCCTCCTGAAATTTTATTATTCCCCGTCAAAGGGGTTTTTTCTTTGTAATACATCAAGTATTTCCTCGATAGAACGCCAGTCTTCCTCTGATTCAACAGGAAGAAGCTCCGTATTGACATCGTCGGGGTCATATCTGCAGGCATAGACCTTGACATTTCCGTTTTCGTCGGGAGAATTATCGGTGTAAAGCATATAATTTTCACCCGTTTCCTGTTTTTCAAAGGTACAAAGAACTTCACAATTTACTTCTTCACCGTTATCATTTACGAGTTTAAAGGATGCGATATTACCTTTCAGTTCATCCACGGATATTTCCTCCCTGTCAAATTAGGTTATTATTACAGATTATCATACTTATGTAAACAACATATGTACATAATTAATATTATCATACCAATGTTTTCATGTCAATACGGTAAAAATGAAAAAAGCTTTTTACAAAGTTATGGTTAACATACATAACGGCATATTATAGTACATTATGACGAAAAAACAGAAAACGACTTGAAAGTTTTTTATAAAGGGTTTATAATTATAGGGATTTTGCATATGACATATACTTTGTCACAAAAATATTATTGAAGGAGAAATCAGAAATGGAAAAGCGAAGTCAGTGGAGTTCACGCTTCACATTTATCCTTGCCGCTATCGGTTCAGCGGTAGGACTCGGAAATGCATGGAGGTTTCCGGGTCTGGCAAATAAGCATGGAGGAGGAACATTTCTTTTAGTATATCTGCTTGCAATGGTTGTAATGGGTATACCTCTGCTTATGATGGAAATATCTATTTCCAGAAAGTTCCGCAAGGGTGCTATAGAGTCAATGCGAGGAATAAACAAAAAATGCGAGCCTATCGGTTGGGCAGCAACATCAAATGCATTTGTTATTGTTTGTTATTATTCCGTAGTATTCGCATGGGTAATACTGATGTTTCTGAATTCATGGAGATTTGCCGGTATGACGCATGATGCGGAGGCTGCAAAAAATCTGTTCTTTGACCTTACAAAGACAACAGGTGCGATTGAAGGAAGTCTTATTCCGGGAGAACTTCTTGTATGTCTGATACTTTCATGGGGGTCTATATTCTACTGTATCAGAAACGGTGCAAGCTCGGTGGGAAAGGTAGTAAAATTCACAGTATTTGCTCCTGTTGTACTTCTTCTGATAATGGCAGTGAAGGGCTGTACTATGGAAGGTGCAGGAGAAGGACTTGCAAAACTTTTTATCCCCGATGTATCGGCATTTGCAGACCCGTCGCTTTGGATAGATGCTATAGGTCAGGTGTTCTACAGTCTTTCGATAATGATGGCGATAATGTTTGCATACGGCTCCTATGTAGGAGATAATGCGGATATTGCTATTGATGCTGTTATAATTGCATTTTCTGATATGGCAATAAGCGTATTGTCAGGTATTGTAATGTTCTCCACAATGGGAGGTACACATATGCTTGATAAGATCACAGAAAGCGGTGTTGCTACAGCATTTATCGTTTATCCTCAGGCAATAGTAAATCTCACAGATATAGGCTGGCTCAATGCAGCGTTCGGTGCTGTATTCTATCTTATGCTTATTACACTTGCAATAGACTCTGCATTTTCTATTGTTGAGGGTGTTTCTGCAGCAGTTTCCGATAAATTCCATCTTAAACCAAAGACAGTTACTGTTGCAATATGTGCTATATGCGGAGTAATCTCACTTCTGTTTGTATCACAGGCAGGTCTTGCATGGCTTGATATCGTAGACAACTGGACAAATCAGATAAACCTTATAATCATAGGTATACTTGAGTGTATCGCAGTAGGCTGGCTTTTCGATCTTCACAAAGTACATAATGAAGTCAACCGCAATACAAAGAAATTCAAAGCTCCGTACTGGTGGCTTGTCGGCTCAATAAAGATAGTTTCACCGCTCCTTCTGGCAGGGCTGTTTATATGGAATATGATAGACCTGTTCGGAAATAAAGGAGGTTCATACGGAGGTTATCCGATCTGGGCTCAGATTTGTGCAGGCTGGATAGTGTCATGTCTTGTATTTGCAAGCGGAATAATTGCAAGAATAGTTATAAACAAGAAAAAAGAAAAAGGATTTGAAGAAGATGAAATTTTCTGGGATGCACCTGCTCCCGAAAGTCTGGGTACAACTCTGAAAAAGGAAGCATTAAAAGCAAATCAACAGAACAGATCAAAGAAAAAGTCAAAAAAACGCAGATGATTGTTTGCAGGATGTGGCAATTATTTATTTTATAAAACTATTGCAATTTGCCTCAAATTGTTATAATATATAGTTATAAACTATGTAAAGGAGGCAATACCTATGGCATACAAAATTTCTGATGAATGCATTTCTTGCGGAGCTTGTGCAGGTGAATGTCCTGTAAGTGCTATTGCAGAAGGTGACGGCAAGTACGAGATTGATGCTTCCGCTTGCATCGATTGCGGTACATGTGCTGATGTCTGTCCTGTAGGGGCACCTGCTGCTGAATAATCAGCGTATTTGAACAAACAAGGAAAACTGTGGCTGTGAAAACGGTCACAGTTTTTTATTTTTATGACTAAAAAGAAAAAAACTGCCCATAATTATTTTGAAAAAATAATATGAAAGAGGGCAGAATTATGAATATAAACAAAGTGGAAATATGCGGAGTAAATACTTCAAAGCTTAAAGTAATAAGTGAGGAAAGAAAAAAGGAACTTATAAGCCGCATACGTCAGGGAGATGAAGATGCAAGGGAAGAAATGATAAACGGAAATCTGAAGCTTGTATTAAGTGTTATAAGAAAATTTGCAGGAAGGGGAGAAAATCCAGATGATCTTTTTCAGGTTGGAGTAATAGGGCTGATAAAGGCAATAGACAATTTTGACTGTGATAAAGACGTAAAATTTTCGACTTACGGAGTACCGATGATAATAGGAGAGGTGAGAAGGTATCTTCGGGATAATAATTCTATAAAAGTAAGCCGTTCAATAAAAGATACAGCATATAAGGTCATGCAGATGAAAGAAAAATTCACTTCGGAAAAGGGCAGAGAGCCTACTTTAAGCGAAATATCAGAAGAACTGATGATACCTGCGGAAAGAGTAATAATGGCACTTGAGGCATCGGTTGAGCCTGTTTCGATATATGAACCTGTATTTTCAGACGGGAATGATACAGTGTATATAATGGATACGCTGAGTGATGAAAATGACGATAATAAATGGCTTGAAAGGATAGCACTCAGTGAATCAGTAAAAAGTCTTGGCGAGAGAGAAAAAATGATATTGGGTATGCGTTATCTGAGGGGAAAAACGCAAATGGAAGTAGCACAGGAAATGGGGATAAGTCAGGCACAGGTATCAAGACTTGAAAAAAGTGTTATACAAAAACTCAGAGAAAATTAAATTGCATATTGCACAAAAATCGGCAAAAAAATTATACACACTAATTATGGGATTTTATGCTAAAATAAACTTAACAAAATAAATCCGTTTAGGAGGAATAGAAAATGCGATATGAAATTTTAGGCGAGCCGCTTCCGGTTGTAGAATGTCACCTTAATGCAGGTGAATCAATGATAACCGAGAGAGGTGCAATGTGCTGGATGACACCTAACATGAAAATGGAGACCGTTGGCGGCGGTGTAGGTAAGATGTTCGGAAGAATGTTCTCAGGTGAGGCTATGTTCCAGAACCGCTATACTGCACAGGGAGGAAACGGTATGATAGCTTTTGCTTCATCATTTCCCGGCTCTATCCGTGCATTCAACATAACCCCCGGCAATGAAATGGTAGTACAGAAATCAGGATTCCTTGCTTCAGAAGCAGGTGTAAACCTTTCTGTATTCTTCCAGAAAAAACTGGGTGCAGGCTTCTTTGGCGGTGAAGGTTTTATCATGCAGAGACTTTCAGGCAACGGAATATGCTTTGTAGAAATTGACGGACACGTTGTAGAGTATAATCTCGCCGCAGGAGAGTCAATGATTATTGACACAGGTTATGTTGCAGCTATGTCAGCTACCTGTACTATGGAAATAACCACAGTTCCCGGTATTAAAAATGCCCTTTTCGGCGGTGAAGGTTTGTTCAATACAGTTGTAACAGGTCCCGGCAAACTTCTGCTTCAGACTATGCCTATCAACAATGTTGCTAACAGTATCCGTCCTTATATTCCCACAGGCGGCAACTGATAAATGATGCAGATATTCTAAAGTGAGGTTTTTTGTAATGAACAGGATGAAGCAACTTATATTTGTTGTGATAGGTTTTATAATAGCCGGACTGGTCATAGCCGGTTTGCTGAATGTTACAAAAAATGATATTCGCAGTCAGGTGAGCGAAAATAACGAAAAAACCTCCTCTATAGCAGTTAAAGAGCATGAAGACAATGAAAAGACACTTGTTTTCCTTTGTCTTCATCAGGATGCGGGTTCTGAGACATTCAATGCATATGTTGTAAATAAAAACGGAAAGCGATTTGATATTGATCTAAGCAAAAATAAAAGAGATATTTCACAGTATGAGGAAATTTTCAAAGATGCACAAAGTTCTTTTGAAGACAGTGAGGGAAAGGATTTTATCGGTTCAAGAGATATTGAAAATCTGTGTGAGCTGCTCAGACTTGCTAAGCCGTCAAAAGAGTTTACCACCGAGACTGACCCATATGGAACACATGGAGTAACGATAGTGTACGGTGCTAAGTATACAGATGATAAGCTTGAAATTTTGAAAATAGGACAAGCAGGAGATACAAAACAAATCCCGTCTGATACTAATGCGTCATCAATTCTCAAATATTTTGCAAAAAAATCCGCATAAACACAAGCCCCCGGTATGTTAAGGCATATCAGGGGCTTTTTTGTGTGAATAATATTTCTTAATACGGCATATCCTTTGAAAAAAGGGGTGCTTTTCAAATGTATCTTATTTTTGGCAGAAAATCAATGGCAATAGTTCTTACAGCAGCTTTGCTTATCGGAGCAGTAATTTTTGCAGGGAGGGAATTTGAATCTATACAAACATCAAGTACGGATATAAACTGGGGGCTGAGCTTTGGTGCGGAAGGTGAAGTGCCGAGGGGGAATTCTTCGGCTGAAGAACTTAAAAAGCTTGATGCACTGTATGTCGGCAACACAGCAGAAAAGGTACTGTATCTGACTTTTGACGCCGGTTATGAAAACGGCTTCACACCGCATATTCTTGATGTACTTAAAAAGCATAATGTAAAGGCAACATTTTTTCTTGTAGGAAATTATATAAAAACCTCACCCGAACTTGTAAAGCGTATGGTTGATGAGGGGCATACTGTGGGGAATCATACTTTCACTCACCCTGATATGTCAAAAATATCCGATAAGGAAAGCTTTGAAAAGGAACTCGGTCAGCTTTCACAGCTTTATAAGGAAACAGTCGGAAGTGAAATGACAAAGCTTTACAGACCGCCGCAGGGAAAATTCAGTACGGATAATCTTAAAATGGCACAGGAAATGGGATATAAAACTGTTTTCTGGAGTCTTGCATATGCCGATTGGGATAATGATAACCAGCCGACAAAGGAACAGGCATTTTCAAAACTGATACCGAGAACACATAACGGTGCAGTAGTATTGCTGCACAGCACATCAAAAACAAACAGCGAGATACTTGATGAACTTCTTACAAAATGGGAAGAAATGGGCTACAGTTTCGACAAACCGGAAAATATTGTGTGACAATAGACGAATATTTTCTGTATTTTTCTGTTTTTCTACAAAACACTTGACTAAACTTTCAGTTGAAATTATAATAAAAACAGTTGCAGGCAATATTTTGTTGTCTGCATAAATAAAAATGACTGGAGGTTTTACTACCATGTTATGTAAAAATTGTGGCATAATGCTCAAAGACGGAGCAAAATTCTGTCCGTCATGCGGTTCCCCAGTTGAAGCAGCCGATGCAGCACCTGCACAGCCGGCTGAAAGTACGGTCAAGTGTCCGTCATGCGGAACTGATGTCAAGCAGGGTGCAAAATTCTGTCCGGGCTGCGGATACAATATGAATAATCCTGCACCTGCAGCAGAGCAGGATGTTCCGAGTGTAGAACAGCCTGCACCTGCTACTGTTGTACCTCTTGCAAAACCTGAGGAAAGCGGAAATAAATGTCCGTCATGCGGAATGGAACTCAAACCGGGTGCAAAATTCTGTCCGGGCTGCGGATACAATATGAATAATCCTGCACCTGCAGCAGAGCAGGATGTGCCGAGCATAGAACAGCCTGCTCCTGTTGTACCTCTTGCAAAGCCTGAGGAAAGCGGAAATAAATGCCCGTCATGCGGAATGGAACTCAAACCGGGTGCAAAATTCTGTCCGGGCTGCGGATATAAGATGGGGGATTCTGTTGTACCTGCAGCAGAGCAGGAAGTACCGAGTATTGAACCGTCTGCACCTGCTGTAAATCAGAATGTACCGAGCATTGATACTCCTGCACCGTCAGCAGATGCGGCTAAATGTCCGTCATGCGGTGCACAGTTAAAACCCGATGCAAAATTCTGTCCCGTATGCGGAACAGGTATGGCTGGTGCAGCTGCACAGATAAATACTCCTGCTCCTGTTAATCCGGCAGGTCAGCCTATGCCTCAGACACAGGTAAAGACGAAAAAACCAATAAATATTGTACCGTTTATTATAATCGGTGCTGCAGTAGTTGTAGTAATCGTTGCCATTATAATTATAGTAAATCTGCTCAATAAAGCTCCTACAGTAGACCTTGATGAATATATCACTATCGAGTACAGCGGTTATGAAGGTTACGGTGAGGCTAAAGTTGAATTTGATTACGCAAAATTCAACAAGGATTGGCAGGATAAACTCAGCTTCAATGTAAAGCCGAGCGATATTGACTACAAGTATGGTTTTGATTATGAAAATCCTGCATCCTATATTTCAGCCTGTGCAAGAGATAATATAACACTTGACAAGAATTCGGAACTCAAAAATGGTGATACAGTAAAAGCAACATGGAGTTTCTCCAAAACAACTCTTGAGAAAATGTCAAGATATATCAAATGCGAGGTTAAATATACTGATAAGGAATTCAAAGTAGAAGGTCTTGATTCAATTCCTACTGTTGATCTTTTTGAAAAGATAAAGATAGAATATGAAGGCGAAGCTCCTAACGGTAGGGCTTATGTTTATAATAATAGTGATTATTATTTTGATTATAAGCTTGATAAGAGCGAAAACCTTTCAAACGGTGATAAGATCACACTTACCCTTTCTTATGACGGCGAAGACCTTGCTGATGTTCTTGCAAAGAGATACCATGTAGTACCGAAGAGCCTCACAAAAGAATATACTGTTTCAGGACTTAACACATCAATAACAAATGTAAAGGATATTCCGGGCGATGTACTTGACAGTTTTAAGGAAGAAACAGAAGACTTCATTAAATCTGATACAAGTGCAGATACTCTGAAACTTAAAGCAACCAATTATCTTGGTTCTATACTTCTTGTTAATAAAAATACATCAAGCTGGTATTCAGATGATAAATACACATATGTGATCTATCAGGTAACTGTAACAGCTACAGAAGAGAAAGACGGCAAAAAGACAACAAAGGATTATGATTATTATACCTTTGATCGTTTCGGTGCTGTCGTTATTACTCCTGATAATACACCGAGCTATGACATAAACGGCTCCGAATGTTATAATTATCTTGAACTCGGCGGAAGTTATCGTAATTCTGTACACGGCTATGAAAATTATTCAAAGATGTATGATTATATAGTTACATCAAACCTTAAAGATTATACATTCACAAGTACAGTTGACGAAACAAAGGTAAACAAAGCAGCAGTGAGTGAAAATTCAAAGTCTGAGGAAAACTCAAAGCCGGAAGAAAGCTCAAATCCTGAGGAGAGTTCAAAGCCTGAGGAAAGTTCAAATCCTGAAGAAAGTTCCAAGTCAGAGGAAAGTTCAAAATCTCAGACAAGTTCATCTGCGGCAAAGGAAAGTCTTAAAGAGTATTTTGTTTCACATAAAGACGAGATACAGGCAGAATATGGAAGTGACGATAACGGAGAGCTTAAATTTGAACTTGAAGGGGACAATACAGTAGTATGTACCTATAAATTCAAGGAACATGTACCTGTAGATGATAGTGTAAAGACACAGATTCAGACACTTCTTGATGCACAGCAGTCAAATGCCGATTATATGATAGAACAGCTTGAAAGTGAAACCACAACAAAGGGGATCACTCTGAAAATCAAATATCTGAATGATGACGGTACTCTTATAGGAGAAAAAGAGTTTAAAAAGTCATAATAAAAAAGACCTTCGGTTGAAAAAATACAGCCGGAGGTCAATTTTTATCTTACAACAGAAATTTTTTCGGGTAAAAATGGAATATGTTCTTTTTGTATTACTTCACCGGGCATGATAACAGGTACTCCCGGAGGACAGGGGCAAACTGTATCAGATGAGATTCTGCCACTTGCATCAGCGGAAAGTATAATTTCTGAGGAGGAAAGCACAGCATCATGCACACTTAATTTTCTTTCGGGTAAAAAAAGTGCAGGAGATGGATTTTTTACAGGTGATTTTACAGGAATTTTTTCTATTGCCTGACGAAGCCTTGCAAAATCCTTTTCACTGTTGAACGGAGTGCAGATAAATACAGCATTTTCACCGTCACAGAATTCGCAGTCGATTCCCAGACTTTCAAAATACTCGATCTGTTTTTCAGTACCGCAAAGACCTACAGCAGAGGTATCAAGTGTTATTCTTAGTGGGTCACATTTACCGTTAAGATTGAGCAATCCTTTTGTGAGAGCAACAGATTTTATATCATTTACTGTTTTTTCGCAATCACCGTATACTCTTTTACCGTTTTCGTACATATACGAAATGCAAATATCAATAGATGCCATAACAGGATATGAAGGGCTTGTAGAGCCGAAAAGTGACATAGCAGATTTTGCATTTTTGGCAAGATTGTTGTCTGCAATATTGAGCAAAGCACCGGATGTAAGAACGGGGAGTGTTTTGTGCAGTGAACAGGCAGACATATCTGCACCAAGATTTATGGGATGAAGATTTTCGGATAAAAAAGCAAGATGTGAGCCGTGTGCATTATCAACAAGAAGTAATGCATCATATTTATGACAAATTTCCGAAATAGCCTTAATATCGCTCAGTTCACCGTAGTATGTAGGAGAGGTAATATATACTGCACTGATATTTTTTTCGTGTTTTAATATTTTTTCAACCTCATAAGGATTTATTCTTCCTGTGTAACCCTTTTCACCCTCAGGAAATATCCAGACAGGCTCTATTCCAAGCAAGGCAACAGCATTTATTGCACTTCTGTGTGCATTACGGCTGATGATCATTTTTTTGCCTTTTTTGCTTGCTATTTTGAGCATTGCCATAATAGCGAGCGAACATCCGCCTGCTGAAATAAGACTTCTTGCACAGCCGAAAAGTTTTGCGGCATTTTCTTCTGTTTGCCTTATAACTCCATCGGCTTCATAAAGTGCATCAGTATCGGGCAGTTCCGTAAGATCAAGCTCCAGCAGCTTATTATCAAAAAATCCGCTGCATTTATGTCCGGGGGTATGAAATGATGAACGTCCCAGAGAATTATGTTCTATCAGTCTGTTATATAAAGGTGTATCCATAATTATCATTCCTTAAAAAACTTTGTAGTACAAGAATTATAACCATTTCTTTATTTTTTGTCAAGGCTGAGTGCCTCCGCTGTACATGAATTCAGTTAAGCGTAAAAATTTTTGACCAGACAATCAATTGCACATTGCACATTGCTAATTGCTGATTGATTTGGTATAATGTTGTTGTAAAATACAGGAAAAGGAGAAACAGAGTATGAATTATTATGAAGCAGTAGAAAAAATCAATTCACTTTTGGTATTTGGCAGTCGTCCGGGGCTTGAGAGGATAAGAGAATTTGTTGACCGTATGGGGAAACCTGACAAGTCGCTTAAATTTGTACATATAGCAGGAACTAACGGAAAAGGCAGTACCTGTGCAATGACAGCATCTGCACTGACAGAAGCCGGATATAAAACAGGACTTTTTATATCACCTTACGTTCTTGAATTTCGTGAGCGTTTCAGTATTGACGGTGAAATGATACCTCCGCAAACTCTTGCCGACATTGTTGAGGAGCTTTTCCCGCTCGTTGAAGAAATGAAAAAAGAAGATAAGGTAATAACAGAATTTGAATTTGTTCTTGCTGTTGCTCTCAGGTGGTTTGAAAGGGAAAAATGCGATATAGTTGTGCTTGAAACAGGTCTCGGAGGCAGATTCGATGCCACAAATATAATCGAAAAACCTCTTGTATCGGTAATAACATCCATTTCTCTCGACCATACGGCAATACTCGGTGATACGGCAGATAAAATCGCTTTTGAAAAGGCAGGTATAATAAAGAATAACGGTGTGACAGTTGTATATGCAGACCAGCCCGAAGAAGCATTAAAAGTTATCACCGACATTGCAATGGAAAGAAATAATACTCTTTATCTTGCCGACAGCAAACAGGCGGTTATTAAAAAAAGCAATATAACAGGTACAGATTTTGAAATAGAGATTGATGATAAGAATTGGGAACTTTCGATAAGTCTTTGCGGAGAACATCAGATAAAAAATTCCGTAACAGCACTTTATACCCTGCTTACACTAAGAAAAAACGGAATTATAATACCCGATGAAGCAATACAAAAAGGCTTTGAGAAAGTGAGATTTCCTGCAAGGATGGAATTATTTTCCAAAGAGCCTGTTGTGATTCTTGATGGAGCACATAATCCCGGAGGTGCAAAAGCACTTTCTGAGGCTATAAAAAAATATATACCCGAAAAGAAAAAAATCGGTATCGTGGGAATGCTTGCCGACAAGGATGTAAAGACAGCACTTGGCGAATTATTGCCGTTGTTTGATATTATATATACTGTAGCACCGCCAAATCCACGAAGAATGACAGCCGAAACACTTTGCGGAATAATAAAACCGGTATGCCGTAATGTGACAGCCTGTGAAAGTGCAGAGCAGGCTGTAAATCTTGCACTGGAGTCAACAGGCAAGGACGATGCACTTGTGATTTTCGGCTCACTTTATCTTGCATCTGAGATAAGACCGATAATCAAAAATATGCTTTTAAAGTAAAAAAAACACTAAAATCGGTATTGTAAAAATATGTAGTATTGTGATACAATAATGAATATCAGATCATAAAAAGAAAGGTCGTGAAGGTTTGAAAAAGAGGTATATTCTTATTGACTCGGAAAATATACAGAACAGAATGTTTGAAATAATAGATAATGCCCGTAAAAGTGACAGGATAATAATCTTTTATACGGTTTATCATTCAGGCAGACTTGAAGAGTATATGAAAGGTCATAAGATAAGAAAGAATACTGAATTTGTTGAATGTATGGCAGGAACGAACGCTCTTGATGTACAGCTTATAGGTGTTTTGTCATATCTTATTCAAAAACATCCCGATTATCGTTTTGTGATATATTCAAACGACAAGGGTTATCATATTCCCGTAAGATACTGGCAGACGCATAATGTGGATGTAGAGTTTGAAAGCTTTCTTACTCCTGTTGTGGGAGCGGAAAAATTTGTTTTTGACTCTCCCATAGTTATTAACGAAAAAGAAAAGACTAAATCAAAGAAAAAGAAAAAATCAGCCAAAGCAGCTGCCGGAACACTGGCACAAACAGTTACAGCAGAATCCGATGATACAAAACCCGAACTTACTGTTGTTGATACAAAGCCGGTAGAAGAAAATGAAACGCCTGCTGAGGAAACATCTGAAGAGCTTATTCCGGAGATATTATATTCTGAAGATGACACAAAGATGACAGACGAACAGTATGTATATGAAATATGCCACAGTATTCAGGCTTCGGATCTTGCGATGGTATATCGTGTTCTTTCGGCTGGCTTCGGTGTGGAAAACAGCAAAACTGCGTATAACCGTTTCAAAAAAGACCCTGATTATCGCATGAAAATGGAACAGCTTTATTATGCCGATAAGGATAAACGTGTAAATACTCTTATGCGTGCGGCACTCAGATATAATTCGATGGATGCTGGCGTTGCAGACGAAATATGCAGGATATTGGATGAAAAGGGAACGGACAATATGCAGCAGGTATATCTTAGTTTCATACAGCGTATGCCGGGAACGGTAGCAGAAAGACAGGCTATATATAAGGTCATAAAACCATATTTTTCGGTTCTGAATAATATCTGATAAAGCATAGGAATAAAGGAAAAGGGAACTGAATGAATAAGAAGAAATTATGCTGTATGATTGCGGCACTTTTGGTATCGGTACTTATTTCAGGCTGTAGATCGTCTGATGATGAACAGCTTAAATCTCCTGCAAGAGAAGTTCAGCAGGCGGCTGTGTTACCCGAAATAAAAGCAGAGGAAAACAGTATTTCTGAGGAAAAGAAGGAGCTTATCGACATTTCTCTTTGTACTGTAACAGTAAAGGATAAAATATATCAGGATAAATTCACCGAGCCTTATGTAAGGGTAGAATACAGCGGAAAAGTTCTCACAAAGGACAGGGATTATATACTTCTGTTCGGTGATAAGGAGGACAAAAAGTCCGGACATTATAAATTTACTCTTGAAATGACAGGTGATTACAAAGGAACGAAAGAGTTTGAATATAATGTACGGCCTATAGGTACAGCTATATCCGGCTTTGACAATAAAGTAACATCTGTAACGATAAACTGGCATGACAGAAATTATATTTGTGACGGCTACGAAATAGGTTACAGTAACTTTGATGATACATCATACGAACAGATAATAACTTTGGATAAAGCGGATATTACATCCTATACAATGGAAGGACTTGCCGAAAACAGCAGTTTGAGTGTCCGTATAAGAACATATAAGGATATTGTTGTAAACGGTAAGGCAGAGAAGCTTTATTCCCCATGGAGTATACCTTGTGAGGTGAAAACAAAAACCATTGAAAATATCAACGGTGTTACATACATAGACGGTATACTTATTGCAAATAAGACCTATGCATTGCCGCCTGATTACGGTGACGGTATGGATGATACTACAATGGATGCATATTATAAAATGTATTATGATGCGGCGGAGGAAGGAATATATCTGAATATAGTATCCGGATTTCGCAGTTATTGGCTGCAGGATACTGTATATCACAGCTTTGTTTATGAACGTGGAGTTGAACAGGCTGACAGAGTATCTGCACGTCCCGGACATTCCGAACATCAGACAGGTCTTGCAATGGATATAAACAGCACATGGTTTACCTTTGCAGATACACCCGAAGGGATATGGCTTAAAAATAATTGTGCAAGATACGGATTTATAATACGCTATCCCGAAGGAAAAGAGGATATAACAGGATATGCATATGAATCATGGCATATCCGCTATGTAGGAGAAGAGCTTGCACAAAAACTTACAGATGAAGGACTTACACTTGAGGAATATCTCGGAATAACTTCTTGTTATTCATAAAAATCAGCCGCAGCTTCTGAAAGAAATCAGCAGCTGCGGCTTTTGTGTTAAGTTATTGAGTTTTAAGCGAAGTATGCCTTTGCACACTGGTTATAATTATACAGTGCCTTCATAAGTTCGCAAAGATCACTTCTTGATGAATCATCGGAATAATTTGAAAGTACATTATAGGCATAACCCAAAGCACTTACATTCATAGTGTTACCATTTCCGAAATAAACTGTAAACATCGTATCAAGTTCCTGTGCGGGAATATCGCTTATTTCAATAAATCTCATTCCGTCATCGCTTATACCCTTCGCAAATTCTACAGGTTCAGAACCTTTTCCTATGGATATATTGCTTATATCTGTATTTTCCTCAAAATAAAGTCTGAGGGCGGTTTTGGATTCAAGCAGGAGAGAATGACCGTAGTAACCGCATTCTGTCGGGTCAAAACCTTCCGAATTTGTACGTTTATAAGGTGCAAGTTTATCTGCCGAAACAGAAGGAGCTGCAGCTGTTGCAGTAAAATCATCATTAAAATAAGCCTTTGCAAGATTTCCGTAAATATTGAGAGAGGCGGCAAGATTTTGTAGATCTTCTGAGTAGTCTCCGCTCAATACGGCATTTATATAATCCTTAACACTTTTGGAATAACCGTTGTTATATACAACACTGCTGTTTGAACTTATATGCATTACCTGATTTGTTCCGTTTGAATTATAGAGATTGAATGTAACAGTCTTGTCTATATCCTGAGCATTGATATTGTATGATACCATATATCCGTAACCATCCAGATAAGGAAGATCTGCAAGAGATTTTTTGACAGCCGTTGTATCGTACGGACCTTTTACCGTGACATATGCCCCTGTCGTATTGACATAATCAGAGGGGAGAATATAAGCATTAAGTGATATATCGCCGTTTACTGTAAGGCTTGTACCTGTGATCGTGTAATCAACGATCTGACGTGTATCGACATATGTCGTTCCGTCAATAACAGCGGTTGCGGTGTAGGTTGTAATACCGTTCTGAGTTGATGAAGTTACTGTTGCAGTGCCTGTTTTTGAAGTTCCGCACGAAGTGCAGGTAATTTTCAAAGTAACATTATTTATGTTATTCCAATTCCATACAGGATCGGAATAGGTATGAGAACCTGATGAAGCAATGTAAAGATCATTTTCCGAAACCTCAATAAATTCACCGTTCTGTTTGATATAGAATTTACCGTCTGAGCCTTCATAATGTGCTTTGACTCCTCCCTGAGAGCAGCTTCCGGCACTTTGTGCCACATACTTTCCGACAATTGCAGAAACCTTTGATGCAGTTGACGGCATATAGAAATAATAAGATGTATTTGAGGTTTTTCTTACTTTGGCATTGCTTGCAGAAATGTCTATAAGTTCATATCCGCTGTTTGGAGTAACTGTAAGAATTACTTTCTCGCCGCCTTTTACAGAGGTGGCAGAAGGAGTCACCTTGCAGTTCTTTATATCGCTGTCAACCGTAACCGTGTGAGATTCAGACATACGATAAGAGTAGTCTTTTGTGTCAAGGGTCAGTATGTCATAGCCCCACATGGATATTGTAGAATCATAATAAATAAAAAATGCATTATTGAAATAGTATATCGAGTCATTCTGATAGGGTGAACCGCCTTTAAGGAGATAATAGGTAGCACCGTAAAAATTATCGGAGTTTGTAACATCGGTAAGGTATGTTTTTTGGTTATCCATAGTAACGACATTCCACATATGACCGCCGTTGGTCGAACCCGACTGAAGTGTACCCGAAACAAGATGACATTCGATATTATCACTGTCAAAATCCGTCAGATCGCAAAGATATTTAAAAGCCTTTGAATAGCCCTCACATACAACATTGGTTGAACTGTCACCGTCAAATACATTTATAAGCTGCCACGGGTCACCGTATGAATAGCCTCCTGCTGCTGCATCATCATTATAATCAACAAGATTGATTATCTCGGTGGCATATCCTAAAAGTTTCTGATAGTCATTTTTATCTGCATATTTATCGACTATTTTCACAGCATTCATAGTAACGCTGTCAATACCGCCATGACGGGATCTTTTAACTTTATAGGAATTATTATTATCTGTATAATCACTTGAAACGATCATTTTCGCCTGATATACAGGTGCAACCGAATAAGTGACTGTGTTTCCTCTGATACTGTAGCTGCAGCTTGTTCCGCCGAAAGAACCGCCCTGTGTTTGGTCATACCAGAAAAATTCGTAAGGACAGTCGGCAAGCAGGGCTTCTATTATACTTTGCGTATCATAATCAAAGCATGCAAAATAATTATTTAAAATAGCCTGTTGGCCGGCTGTTGAAGAAAGACTTGACACACCAAGCTCGGCAGCAGTCCATGTAAGTTTGAAATCATCGATAGGGAATGAAAATTCAGTGCTTGTTTCCTTGCCGGCAGCAATATTGATTGCTTTTTCTTTAAGCTTGTCATAAAGCCAAAGGTCTTTTTCCGACAGCTTATCTCTGCCGCTGACAGCTTCTGCTGAAATCACGCCCGAATCAAGACCGGGCAGGAGGGGGGCTGCTGCCGAGATCATTGTAAGAGCAAGTATAGCAGCGAGTGTACGTCTGAATTTTGTTTTGTCCATATTATAACCTCCTCAAAATCGAATGCAAAATTATTATTAATTATACCCTTAATCTTATCGATTTTCAATAGTCTTAAAGAATATTGTGATGATAAATATTGTATACGCAATTTTTGTTAAGCAAATTATGTATTGTTAATATTTTATTAATAAATTATCGTTACTATTGTGGTATAATACAATTTATTGGCATTTGGTATGCCTGAAAATAATAAAAACAAAGGGGAAATTGTTATGAAAACAGTAAAAAAGGTATTGGCTGTAACAGCAGCCGCAGCGATGGTCGGAGCCGTTTGTGCAGGATGCAGTGACACATCCGGAAAAAAGATCGAAAAGACAGATGATCTTGAGGGTGCAAGAATAGGTGTTCAGCTCGGTACAACAGGTGCTATCTATGCAAAGGATGTAAAGAATGCAAGTGTTGAGGAGTATAACAAGGGTGCAGATGCGGTAATGGCACTCAATCAGGGCAAGGTTGACTGCGTTATCATTGACGAACAGCCTGCAAAGGTATTTGTAAAGCAGAACTCCGGACTTACAATTTTGGATGAAGAATTTGCAAATGAGGATTATGCGGCAGTTATCAAAAAAGAAAATACACAGCTTCTTGATGATGTAAACAAAGCTCTTGCAGAACTTAAAGCAGACGGCACACTTGATAAGATCATTTCTTCATATATTCCTGCAGAGGGAGAAGAGGCAGGTTCATATCATTACACACAGACAGTAACAGACGGTGATAAACTGGTTATGGCAACAAATGCACAGTTCCCGCCTTATGAATATTATGAATCAAATGAAATTGTCGGTATTGATGTAGAAATAGGAAAAGCCATTGCAGATAAACTCGGCAAGGTTCTTTCAATAGAGGATATGGAATTCGATTCTATCATCAACTCAGTAAGCTCCGGCAAGGCAGATATAGGTCTTGCAGGATTTACTGTAACAGAGGACAGAAAGAAGCAGATCAATTTCTCTGAAAGCTATACAAATTCAAAGCAGGTTATAATCGTAAAGAAATAAACTAATCAAGGGTAATTGAGCTATGAAAAAAAGATATAACAGGTTAATTGCCGTTATGCTTGCGGTATTTGCAATATTTTGCACTTTTTCTGTATGTGTATATGCAGAAAATACAGATACATCAGGCTCTGCTGCTGAAAGTCCGGCAGCAGCTTCTGTTCCCGAAACAGAGGGGGTAAAAAGTGCAGATGACCTTACAGGCAAAAAAATCGGTGTACAGCTTGGTACTACCGGTGCAATACTTGCCGAAGATGTAAAGGATGCTGATGTACAGAAGTTCAATAAAGGTGCAGACGCAATAATGGCACTAAATCAGAAAAAAATTGATTGTGTCATAATTGACGAGCAGACGGCAAAAGCTTTTGTTTCAGCAAATAAAAATACACTTGCAATTCTTCCGGACAGCTTTGCGGATGAAGATTATGCGGCAGTTATTTCAAAAGACAGGTCTGACCTTCTTAAACAGGTAAATACAGCTATTGATGAAATAAAATCATCAGGTACACTCAATAAAATAGTATCAAGCTATATTCCCGAAAAAGAAAGCGACAGAGGAAATTATCACTACACACAGGTAGTTTCACAGGGCGAAAAGTTAATAATGGCAACAAATGCCCAGTTCCCGCCTTATGAATATTATGAAGGCGGAGAAATTACGGGAATTGATGTTGAAATAGGCAGGGCAATAGCTGATAAGCTCGGCAGAGTTCTTGTTATAGAGGATATGGAGTTTGATTCCATAATCGGAGCGGTAAAATCGGGCAAGGCGGATATAGGTATTGCGGGCTTTACCGTAACTGAAGACCGTGCAAAACAGATAAGCTTTTCAAATTCCTATGCGAATTCAAAACAGGTAATTATCGCAAGAATAAAAGCATCTGCAGTAAGTGCGGCTGAAAGCACCGTTTCATCCGATGAAGAAGAAGTACCGACATTCATTGACAGACTTTACACCAATTTTGTAAAGGATGACAGATGGAAATATCTCACAACAGGTTTGTGGAATACATTGCAGATAACATTTTTTGCAATGGTGATAGGTGTATTCTTAGGATTTCTTCTTGCTATAATAAGAGTGGCACATGACAAGAACGGAAGAGTGCCGGTACTGAATGTTATAGCGAAATTGTATATCACAGTTATCCGAGGCACACCTGCCATGGTACAGCTGCTTATAATCTATTATGTAATATTTGCATCGGTAGATATAAATAAGGTGCTTGTAGCCATAATAGCATTCGGACTTAACTCCGCTGCATATGTATCGGAAGTTGTACGTTCAGGTATCATGTCTATAGATAACGGACAGTTTGAGGCAGGAAAAAGTCTCGGACTTAAATTCTCAACCACAATGATACACGTAATTCTGCCGCAGGCATTCAAAAATATTCTTCCTGCACTCGGAAACGAATTTATATCACTTCTGAAAGAAACTTCCATTTCCGGTTACATAGGACTTATGGATCTGACACGCGGAGGAGATATTATCCGAAGTGTAACATACGAAGCATTTATCCCTCTTATTGCGGTAGCACTTGTATATCTGTTCCTCGTTGTACTGTTGTCTGCCGGAGTATCAAGGCTTGAAAGGAGGCTGAAAAAGAATGAACGCTGATAATAAAAAAGAAAGCGGAGAAGTTCTTATAAAAGTAGAAAACCTTTGCAAGTCATTTGGAGATAATGTGGTGCTTAATGACATAAGCATAGATATACATAAAGGAGAGGTAATATCCGTAATAGGCCCGTCGGGATGCGGAAAATCCACCTTTATCCGTTCACTCAATCTTCTTGAAACACCCACCGGAGGAAGAATAATTTTTGATGGTGAGGATATAACAGACAGGGGCTGTGACCGCCGTCTTGTAAGAGAGAAAATGGGAATGGTATTTCAGCAGTTCAATCTTTTTGACAATCTGACGGTAAAGAAGAATATAATGCTTGCTCCTGTTAAACTCAAACTTATGAATAAGTCCGAGGCGGAAGAAACAACAATGAAACTTCTGAAAAATGTAGGGCTTGAGGATAAGGCGAATATGTATCCGTCACAGCTTTCAGGCGGACAGAAACAGCGTGTAGCTATTGCACGTTCACTTGCGATGAATCCCAAGGTAATGCTTTTTGACGAGCCGACATCAGCCCTTGATCCTGAAATGGTAAATGAAGTTCTCAATATTATGAATGACCTTGCCAAAAAGGGTATGACAATGGTTGTTGTAACTCACGAAATGGGTTTTGCGAAGGGCGTATCGAACAGAGTAATATTCATTGACGGAGGAAAGATCAAAGAAGACGGCACTCCCGAAGAAGTATTCTCCAACCCGAATGATACAAGACTCAGAGATTTTCTTAAAAGCGTATTGAAATAAATTCAATATACAGAATAAATGACTGCTGCAGTCTTTTGTGATTGCAACAGTCATTTTTGTTTTGATTGTGGAGCTTGATTCTGCTATTTTGGTTTAATTATATCAGCACTTCAAAGCAGGAATAGTAAGGTAAAGCAGAATCGCCGCTAATTGCACATTGCTAATTGAATTTTTTTGTGGTATAATTGGGATTGTAATATTCTTTGGGGGTGTGGGTTTGTCTAACGAAAAGACTGAGCCGCTGGGTAAGGGCATAAAAATAATAGTTTCGGATGAACATAAATTCTGGACAGATACAGTTCTTTTAGCAAATTTTGCAAGTCCGAAGAAAAATGATAATGTATGTGACCTTGGCAGCGGATGCGGAGCGATGCCTCTTATCTGGGCGAGAGAGCCATATCCGAAGAATATAACGGCAGTAGAGATACAGGAATATGCCTGTGATATGCTGAAAAGAAGTATTGCACTTAACAGCCTTGAGGAGAGAATAACCGTTGTAAACAGTGACCTCAGAGAACTGAAAGGTAAAGTGAAAACGGGCAGTTTTGACCTTGTGGTATGCAATCCGCCGTATAAAGCTGAGGGAACAGGCATAAAAAACAGTGATGCGGCACATATCATTGCAAGACACGAAAGTATGTGTACAATGGATGATATAGCAAAAGCAGCTGCACAGCTTCTTAATTTTTCGGGAAGACTGTGTATGTGTCAGAGACCCGAAAGACTTAGTGATGTTTTATGCTGTATGCGTGAAAACGGGATAGAGCCGAAAAGACTTCGTTTTGTACAGCAAAGACCGGCTAAAGCACCGAAGCTGTTTCTTGTTGAGGGCAGACGAGGAGGAAAACCGGGAGGTCTGATAGTTGAGCCTGTACTGTTCATAGAGGGAGAAAACGGAGATTTTTCCGAAGAAATGATAAATATTTACGGTGCATACAAGGAGGAATATCTTTGATAGGAAAGCTTTATGTGGTGGGAACTCCTATAGGTAATCTGGAGGATTTTTCACCGAGAGCGGAAAGAACACTTAGTGAAGTAGATTTTATAGCGGCAGAGGATACAAGGGTAACAATAAAACTGCTGAACAGATTCGGAATATCCACTCCGATGATAAGCTATCATAAATATAATGCACGTGAAAGAGGAGAAGAAATATGCAGCCGTATAATGAATGGTGAAAATGCTGCCATTGTGACAGATGCCGGTATGCCGTGCATATCAGATCCGGGAGAATGGCTTATACAGAAATGTGCCGAATGTGGTATAGAGGTATGTGCTGTACCGGGCCCTACAGCACTTGCAACAGCTGTGGCAATATCCGGACTGCCAACAGGAAGATTTACATTTGAAGGATTTCTGAGTGTAAATAAGGGCAGCCGCAGAGAGCATCTTCTTTCACTTGTGAATGAACAAAGGACTATGATTTTTTACGAAGCACCGCATAAACTGCCTAATACATTAAAGGATATGTATGATGTACTGGGAGACAGAAAAATCTCAATAGTGCGTGAGCTTACAAAGATACATGAACAGGTAATAAGAACTACATTAAAAGATGCCGCTGAAAATCTTACAGACGGGTCTGTAAAAGGCGAATTAGTTCTTGTAATAGAGGGTGCTGCAGTACCCGAAAAGGTTGAAGATACCATTGAAGATGCAATAGAGCTTGCAAAACAAAGAATTGCAAACGGAATGTCAGCATCTGCCGCTGCAAAAGAGGCAGCGGGTATAACAGGCTTCAAAAAGGGAGATATTTATAAAAAGCTGATAGAGGATCAATAATTAAAATATAGGAGAGATGGAATATGGAAATAATACTTGCTTCTGCATCACCCAGAAGAAAAACACTGCTTGGAAGAATATATGATGATTTTAAAGTAATTCCTTCGGATATAAGGGAAATGGTACCCAGAAATCTTGAGGTTGACAAATGCCCTGAATATCTTGCCTGTGCAAAGGCTGAAAATGTTTCACACGGATATGAAAAAAGCCTTGTGATAGGCTGTGATACATCTGTTATATGTGAGGGTAAAATGCTGAACAAACCCAGAGATACCAATGATGCAAGAATAATGATGAATATGCTTTCAGGCTCGGTACACAGGGTCATTACAGGTGTATGTCTTTGCTATATGGGAAAAAGCTATAGTTTTTCCGTTTCAACGGATGTAGAGTTTTTTGAACTCACAGAAAAGGAGATAGAGGACTATATAAGCACTTCCGAACCGTATGACAAGGCAGGAGGCTATGGTATACAGGGAAAAGGCGGTCTTTTTGTAAAAGGCATACACGGAGATTATTTCAATGTTGTAGGTCTGCCCATAGCAAGACTTAAAAGGGCTATTGATGAATTTCTTTCATCTGAAGAATTTCAGGAGAAAAAGTGAATATCATACACCAAAATTATACATTTATGTAATAATATACAAAAATTATTTTAGTGCTATTTACAAAAACTTTCATTTGTGTTACAATAGTATTATCCTTTTTATGTTTTATGTGTTATAAAGGGTATTATTATACTTACTGCGAATGGAGATGGTATTAGTGCAGAACGAATACTTATTGCAAAACGAAAACTTTTTTAATATAACTGATGAACTCAGACAGCTCAGTAAACTTTGCGAGATGAACGGAAGTATCGATAAGGAACTTTACACAAAGTATGATGTAAAGCGTGGACTTCGTGATATAAACGGAAAGGGTGTGCTTGCAGGGCTTACTGAAATATCAGAGATCTGTTCTTCTACCATTGTAGACGGAGTGAGCAAGCCGTGTGACGGTAAGCTTTATTACCGCGGAATAGATGTGGAGGATATAGTAAAGGGTTTTATTGCTGATGAAAGATTTGGTTTTGAGGAGGTAGTATATCTCCTTATTTTCGGGAAGCTGCCCGACAAAGAACAGCTTGAACAGATAAAAAGGCTTCTTTCAACATACAGAAATCTTCCTCAGAGTTTTCCGAGAGATATAATACTTAAAGCACCGAGTATGGATATGATGAACGGTCTTGCAAGAAGTGTGCTTACGCTTTATTCATATGACCCGAATCCTGATGATACATCAATTCCGAATGTACTCAGACAATGCCTGCAGCTTATTGCATTATTCCCTGTATTGTCAGTATATTGTTACAGGGCATACAGTCATTATTATCTGCGTGACAGCCTTTTTATTCACTCACCGCATCCGGAGCTTTCAACTGCCGAAAATATACTTTATATGCTGAGACCCGACTCAAAATATACCGAACTTGAGGCAAAGCTTCTTGATATGTCGCTTGTTCTTCATGCAGAACACGGCGGAGGAAATAACTCAAGCTTTACGACCCACGTTGTCTCTTCGTCAGGTACAGACACATATTCCGCAATAGCAGTGGCACTCGGTTCGCTAAAAGGTCCGAAACACGGCGGAGCAAATATCAAAGTAGTAAAAATGTTTGACGATATACAGCAGCATATAAAGGATTATACTGATGAAGAAGAAGTAAAGGCATATCTTAGAAAGCTGCTTCATGGTGAAGTATTTGACAAAGCCGGACTTATTTATGGTATGGGTCATGCAGTATATTCTATTTCAGACCCGAGAGCAAGGGTATTCAAATCATTTGTTGAAAAACTTTCGGAAGAAAAAGGCAAAACAAAAGAATTTCAGCTGTATTCTCTTGTTGAAAGGCTTGCACCGGAGGTTATTGCGGAGGAAAGACGTATATATAAGGGTGTCAGTGCAAATGTAGACTTTTACAGCGGATTTGTATATAGTATGCTTGGACTTCCGACACAGCTTTATACACCTATATTTGCCATTGCAAGAATTGCCGGCTGGTCTGCACATCGTATAGAGGAGCTTGTAAATTCCTCAAAGATAATAAGACCCGCATATATGAATGTTCACGAGCGTACGCCATATATACCTCTTAATGAACGAAAAGAGTAAAAAAATTAACGGATGTCTGTTGAAAGGCATCCGTTTTTTTGTATATTCAGGATCTCATAAAGAATTCATGCGGTATTGCAAATATTTCACGGGTAACAAGATGTGCTGTAAGATAGCGTGGAGTGGGTGCAGGAACAGCACCGCAGGAAATGTTGTTTCTTCTGCATATCATTGATGCTCTGAATTCGTGATACCAGTCCGTAACAACGGCTAAATCCTGTGAAAGTCCGTTATTTTCTATTATTTCCTTTGAGAAGCGTATATTTTCGTTTGTGGTTGTGGAGCGGTCTTCCATAAAAAGCCTGTCGGGAGATATACCTTTTTTGGTAAGATAATTATACATACACTGTGCTTCGCTTATGTCCTCTCCGCTGCCTTTTCCACCTGACAGTACAGCCTTTGCGGATGGGTGAGAATCAAGATAGCTGAAAGCGGTATCAAGACGGTTTCTGAGTGCATGACTCGGTACTGTGCCACGCACCTGACAGCCCAAAACTACAACAGTTGCATTTTCATCCGGTGTATTGTTTGCACCGTAAAGCATAAGTCCTATTGCCACAGCAACATATAGTACAAAAATTCCTGTTAACCCCATTAAAGCATGAACCAAAATTTTCCCCCATTTCTTCTGCATGATTTTTTTGCAGAAAAGTCTTATCAGATCCCAGCATAAAGCTGCAAGTCCTGTCGTACCGAAAACAGTTATCCCCACAATACTGCCGAAAGCTATAAATCCGGAATCCATATACCACATTATCATAATACATGAAACGATAAGTATGATAATTCTCACTATTATACTTATAATAATTTGAATTTTATTTTTAACATCCATATTTTTCCCTCCGCTAAGATTATAATATATTCTGCTGTTTTTTACAATACGGTTACAAAATCGTCATATATTATAAAAATAAAAAATGATTATTATATATATTGACACTTGACAAGTCTGATAATACAAGTTGTAAATTTTTTTAATAAATTATGAAAAAATTGTAAAGTTGAAACTGATTTAACAATTTCAACCGGACGGAAAGTCCGATGTATTCAACTTTTCAACCGAGTTTTCAACAATTATCAACTCTCTTTAACATATTTTCAACCGAGTTTTCAACTTTTACACATTGTATAATTCTGTAACTGAAATTAAAAAAACCAGAAAAATGCGGTTTTCCGAAAATCTGTCAATATAAGTCATAAATAATGATAATATCTGTTGATTTTCGTTATAAAAAAGCCTATAATAATTATTGTCATTAAGAAAAAGGACAGGTGTGTTTGTATGGATATAATAGGATTTCTAAGGTTTATTTCTCCGGTGCTTATCGGGTCTGTGATAGGATATTTCACAAATTATCTTGCAATAAAAATGCTTTTCCGTCCGCATAAGGAATATAAGATAGGAAAGCTCACTATACCTTTCACACCGGGTATAATTCCAAAAAATCGTGGTCGTCTTGCAAAGGCAATAGGTGCTGCCGTAGGTGAAACACTTCTCACGACAGATGACCTTGTTGACACGGTAAAAAACAGTCCCATGAAAGAGCAGATAAGCGAAAAGATAATTTCAATAATATTTGAATCGGATAATACTGTGGAAACTCTGACCGGTACAAATGATATTGCAAAAACTCAGCCGGTTGAAGATATATGTGATATAGCAGGAGAAAAAATAGTCAAAGGACTTTGCAAAACTGATATGAAACCGATGATTTCATCTGCTGTTGATGAAATCATCGGAGAAAAGCTCCGTAATCCTATGGTAAGTATGTTTCTGAATGAAAAGGTACTCAGTGCCATATATGTAAAGGTAGAAGACGGAATAAAAGAATATCTCAAAAATAACGGAAGTATAATGTTCAGTCTTTATCTTAACGAAGAAATAGACCATATTGCAAAAAAGCCCTTCTGTGAGGGTGCAAAGGAACTTAAACTTGAGCGTGAAGCAATAAAGAATGCGGTAAATAAAGCTGTTGATACAGTGGCTCAGAAAGTGGGAGAAACCGTAGCCGAAAGTATGGATATACAGACCATAGTAAGTGATAAAATAGACGCAATGGATATAAACGAGCTTGAGGGACTTGTAATGTCGGTAATGAAAAATGAATTGCAGGCTATTATAAATCTTGGTGCGATAATAGGAGCTGTTATCGGGATAATAAATCTTTTTATCTAAACGATAAAATAATCATGTAAAGATGAAAGCTTATTATGTATAATTCATGTTGAAAAAAATAACCGCATGATGTATAATTTATACGCTGAATAAAAAAGAGGAAGTGTTTGATTTTGGAATTGATGACAGATCTTTTTGCGAACCATTGGCTATATCTTCTTATATCATGTCTTGCGGCATATCTGATAAGCAGTATAAGCACATCTATCATAGTGACCTCGCTTGTTATGCATAAGGATATAAGAAAGCAGGGAAGCGGAAATGCAGGATTTACAAATGTGCTGCGTACAGTAGGAAAAGGCCCGGCGATAATAACATTCGTAGGAGATTTTCTGAAAGGTGTAATATCCGTTTTGATACCGTATTTTCTTACATTCGGATGGGATAGTATTGAACTTCAGCAGGAAAGACAGATACTTATGTATCTTGCAGGACTGTTTGCCGTATTAGGTCATATGTTCCCCGTATATTACCGTTTTAAAGGCGGAAAGGGAGTTGTTACTACTGCTTCGGTAATGCTTATGACGGACTGGAGAGTTCTTGTTATAGCACTGATAATTTTCGGTATATTTTTTGCCGTTACAAAAACAATTTCAAAATGCTCACTTCTTTGTGCAGGAACATATCCGTTTGTAAGTGCAGGAGTAAGACTTCTTGATGCAACAGCATCTTTCCCCACGCTTGCACCTGTATCACATACGTCTCCATTTCTTATCGGCTGTGTATTCGGGATAACATTTGTTTTAGGACTTACGATAATAATTAAACATAAGGATAATATAAAACGTATTCTTAACGGTACGGAAAAGAAGATAATTTCAAAAAAATGATACTATAAAGGGAATTTTTGCCGGATTATTTATTTGTCGGCGAAAATTCCCTTTTTGTTGTTTAAATTGCTTTTAAAAATACATTTTGTGTGCTATAATAAAAACACATACTATACCGGAAAGGTTGATATAAATGAATTTTGATGCACAGGATTGTATATTGGTTTCAAAAAAGAATCTTACACCGACAATTTTTGATTTCAGACTAAAAAATGCGGAGCTTGCAGAAATGTCAAAAGCCGGACAGTTTGCCCATGTGCTTGTACCGGGAAAAACTCTGAGAAGACCCATTTCGATATGTGATGTCGAGGGGGATGTTATCAGACTGGTATTTGAAGTAAGGGGCGAGGGTACAGAGATACTATCTTTGCTTGAAGAGGGTGAAAAAGTAAATATAATAGCACCGCTCGGAAACGGTTTTGATCTGAGTGAAAATAAAAAGACCGTATTCATAGGCGGAGGAATAGGTGTTCCGCCTATGCTTTACAGTGCAAAGACAGCAGGAAGCGAAAGTATTGTAATAAACGGATTCAGAGATAAAAGTGCGGTAATTCTCACAGAGGATTTTAAAAAGCTGGGGGTAAGACTTATCGAAACTACAGATAACGGAAGTTATGGTATACATGGTTTTGTAACAGATCCTTTGAGCGAGATAATAAATGAAGTTGACAGAGTATGTGCCTGTGGACCGACACCAATGTTAAAGAAAATAGCAGAAATATGCAAAAAGCACGGAAAAGAATGTTTTGTTTCACTTGAACAGCGTATGGCTTGCGGAGTAGGAGCATGTCTTGGCTGTGCGGTAGCGGTTGTGCGTGATGACGGAACAAATACATATAAACACGTCTGCAAAGACGGCCCTGTATTCAAAGCTGAGGAGGTAGTATTTTAATGGCAGATCTTAGTGTAAATATAGCCGGTGTACATTTTGAAAATCCTATAATCGGTGCATCGGGAACAGTAGGTTTCGGAAGGGAATATAGTAAGCTTTATCCCCTTTCGGTATTCGGAGGAATATCCTGTAAGGGTACTACTCTTCAGGAAAGATGCGGAAATCCGCCGCCGAGAATTGCGGAAACTCCTATGGGGATGCTTAATGCTGTAGGACTTCAGAATCCGGGAGTAGAGCATTTTATAAAGAATGAATTGCCGTGGCTCAAACAGCAGAATACTGTAGTTATCGCAAATGCGGCAGGAAGTACAGAGGAAGACTATTGCAAAATAGCAGAGATACTTTCCGATACAGATGTTGATATGATAGAGCTTAATATTTCATGTCCTAATGTAAAGGAAGGGGGCGTGCAGTTCGGCACATCGCCTCAGTCGGTAGAAAAGATAACATCTGCTGTAAGAAAACATTGCACAAAACCGCTTATAATAAAGCTTTCACCTAATGTATCGGATATAGCTGCCGTGGCACTTGCGGCAGAAAGTGCCGGAGCTGATGCGGTATCGCTTATAAATACTCTTACAGGTATGAGGATAGATATAAATACCCACCGCCCGATAATAAGCAATATAACGGGAGGTATGTCAGGGCCTGCTGTATTCCCTGTGGCTGTGAGGATGGTATATCAGGTAAAAAAAGCGGTTAAAATACCTGTAATAGGTCTCGGCGGCATATCCACATGGAAAGACGCTGTTGAAATGATAATAGCAGGTGCGGATGCTATACAGATAGGTACTGTACTTTTTACAGACCCGTATGCACCTCTGAAAATTTCCGAGGGACTGCATGGCTATCTTGACACACACGGAATAGAAAAGATAACAGAACTGACAGGAACAGTAAATACATATTGATGGGGAAGTTGTGAAATAATGACGAAGCTTATCATAGTAAGGCATTGTCAGGCTCAGGGAAATCTTGAAAGGTTTTTTCAGGGGAATATCGATACGGATATTACTCCGAAAGGCAGAGAGCAGATAGATAAAACCGCCCGAATGCTTAGTGCAGAGCCGATAGATGTCTTTTATACGAGCTATAAGAAAAGGGCAATAAAAACCACAGACGGAATAAATCTTTATCATAATGTACCGGTCATAAATGATGAAAGGCTGACAGAGATAGATGCAGGAAAATGGGAGGGAATGCACCTCACAGAGATAGCAGAAGTTTTTCCGGAAGAATTTGACAACTGGAATAACCATCCCGAAAGATTCCATGCACCCGATGGAGAAAGTATGGCACAGGTATATGACCGTGTAAGCAGTGCGTTGAGGGATATAGTCAGGGATAATGACGGAAAGACCGTATGTATTGTATCGCACGGATGTGCTATAAAGTGTATAATGTGTTATCTGCATGGTTATAAGGTAGATGATATAGGATTGATAAAACTTGGTACAAATACATCGGTAAATGTGGTCAAAGCGGATAGTTCTATGAATACAAAGATAATTATTGAGAATTATGCAGACCATCTGAGTTAAATTCAGTATTTCAGAAAAAGGAAGTGAAGGAATGGTAATATTATCCGTTGACTACGGAAAAGCAAGAACAGGGATAGCCGTATGTGACAAGGGCGAGAGAATAGCCTCACCGGTCGGAACTATAAATGAATACAATATGGAAAAGCTTGCAGAGAAGATAGCAGTATATACGGAAAATTATAAGGCAGAGCTTATTGTTCTGGGACTTCCGAAAAATATGGATGGAAGTGAGGGAGAGAGTGCGGAAAATGTACGCAATTTTTCAAAGCTTCTTGAAACTGTTACCGGATTGCCTGTAGAACTGAGAGATGAAAGGTGTACAACGGTAATTGCCCATAAATACCTGAATGTAACAGATACGAGGGGTAAGAAACGTAAAAACGTGGTTGATACAGTTTCGGCAGTAATAATACTTGAGGATTATCTGAGTTACAGGAGGAACAGAAAATGACTATTCTTCCCGGACAAAAACTGACGATTTCCGAGTTTCTTGTAGCATTTGCTGTGGGACTTATGTTATTTTTACTTCCGAATGATGCGAAAAATCAGTTTGAATCCGAAGCAGTATGTGAAAGCTATGTTTTCATAATGTCATTTATTATTGTAAGTATGATGCTGTTTATAATAAAGAGATATGAAGCTGTGGGAACGTCGTTGTTTTTTATGGCGGTTTTTGAAGTTATAAGCATAATATTCGGAACGATAAACGGAATATCTGCAAAAGGTACGGAATACTGGCCAAAGCTTAACGAGTATAATATAATAACACTTTTCATACTTTGGGTAACACCGTTCATAATAGTAGTTGTATTAAGAATGCTGACAAGAACATCAAGGGATTCAAACGACAAAAGGCGGAGCTTTACGAGATTTATGGTTTTAAGTATGCGTGGACTTATGCTGATTTACGGCATAGTATTTATTATGCGTCTGCTGTTTCCTCAAAGACCCGATATTCTTAGTGAGCGTACAATGGAGATAATACCGTTTGAAAGGATAGTACATTGTTTTGACGGTTCAATGTCCGGCGGAATGATATACTTTATATGGAATTGTATTATTTTATCGCCGCTGAGCTTTTATCTTGCGGTACTGACCCCTAAATTCAGACCTATACACGCTGTAATAATAGCTGTACCGCTGGGATTTGCAATTGAGGCGTTGCAGTTTTTGCTGAATACAGCAGTTATATGTTTTGACGATGTACTGATGTACTGTATAGGGGCACTTTGGGGAGTAGGGCTTAAATATGGCATAGACTTTGTCCATAGTCTTATAACATCGGGCAGAGATCCGAATTTTCTAAGTTTTGAATATGTTCCTGTTCCGAGAAAGACCACACATTCACCTCAGATAGTTGAAGAATAACAAAACGGGGCTGCCGTATGACAGTCCCGTTTTTGATCATTCTGCAAACAAAAGGGTTTTAATTTCTTCCATAGAAAGACCGGATTCTTTAAAAAGATTATTTGCCTGAATATTTAACGAATTTGCCTCTATTTTCATAGCAGAGGCTTTTTTCTTTGAATTTCTTGCGGCATCAGCGGCAACACTTGCATTTCTCTGGGCATTTTTAATAAGTGCGACAGTCTTTTCATCGTCAGGGTCGGCATCCTTATATTCATTGCATATTGAGAGAAAATTATCATAAGCTGTTTTAGCTTCTGCAAAAAGTGCATCTCTTTCCTTGCAGGCTGTAAGCCATTCACAGTAAGAAATAACAGCCGCCCTGCATTTTTCGACAAGCTCAGTATTATCCATTATAAGATCTCCTTATTCACCGAAGAGGATTTTTCTTGCCTTTGCAAGACTTCCGTCCATTACAGAGTATGTAGCAAGGAGTTCCCCTTTAATTTCGGGAGATATATTGGTATGAAGGTAAAGGGAATCCATTCCTGCCTCACGAGAGCCTTTAATATCAGTGATGTAGTCATTTCCTATCATAATACATTCCTTAGGGTCGAGATCATATTTTTTGAGTATGCACTGATAGAACATAATATCAGGTTTTGCACAGCCTTCATCGGAGGATATAAGTATGTCATCAAATTTGTCATAAAGTCCGACCATTCTTATCTCAGGTTCAGTAAAAATTCTTTGTGCATTTGAAAGCAAATAGACATTTCCGCCGTGAGCTTTTATAGCTTCAAGAAGTTCCAAAGCTCCGTCATAAAGGCGTATGTACTTGATTGATATAGCACGGAATACACGACCTGTATATGCTATCATTTCTTTAGAATATTTAACTCCTTTTTCGGCATAAAGACGGCGGAAAACCTTTTCGATCTGAGGTTCGGGATTTGTGGTATACTTGTTTTTGGGTACTTTTCTGATTTCATCTGCAAGAATACGGTCATAGCTTTTATTAAGCTCCTTTGCGGTATATTTTGCACCGCTGAGGGAGTAGATCATCGCCATTTCTTTCCAAAGACTTGATTTCCATTCATTTGTGTTAATATCTATAAGTGTGCCGTAAAGATCGAAGATATAATTTTTATACATAAAACAATTCCTCCCTGAATTTTGTCTTTATAAGCATAAATATAATTTTATTGTACAACATTTTCCATAATAATACAAGTAAAATATCAAAATTATTGTTCAAAAAAAGAAAAAGCACAGCCGCAAAACGACTGTGCTTAAATTATACTGTTATGACAGATCATGTAAAATATGTACGGTAATCGAGCATCGGGAATGGCTCCTGTCCAGCAGCAAATGCATAAAGAATATAGTAATTCTTACCGGATGAATGATAACCGAATCTCAGATCTTTATCAAAATTTTCTCCGAATTCATTTGGAGCGGAATCAAAGCTTATGACCTTTATTGCAAGATCGCCTTTGTAATTCTGATCATAATAAAGCTGAAGCTCACCGAGAGACAGGTTGCTCTTGAGGAAAAGTGCTCCGTAATACTGCAAAGAGCCAGTGCCTGTAAGTTTACCTGTTCTTGAAATAGAAGCCTGAATACTTGTACTTTTCGGAAGCGGAATGCTTTTAAGCTCCTCCTCAATATTTGAGGAGGTCGTATTATCTACTATAATAGCGGCAACCAGTGTTCCGACAGCGGCAAGTACAACTAAAACAAGAAAGGTAACAAAAAACTTTTTAACCTTTTGCATCCGAACATCTCCTTTCATTAGAGTATTTTTCCACTTGATTATACAATATTCTGAATTACTTTTCAAGAGTTTTTAGTGGGGATTTTCGACAAGGCTTACATTTTCATCTCCTATGCGTTTGCGAAGTTCTCTGAGCATAACATTATTTATATCCACATACATTGAGCGTGGAGTATGCCAGAGCTGACGTGTATCCTTAAAGAATATATAAAGCGGTGTATTTCCGTCAAAAATATCAATTATCTGCACAGCTCGTTCATATTCTTTACAATCCTTGCTTTCCACTCGAAGATAAAGACCGGCAGGCATACCGGAAGCATTTTTGTTTAGGCATTTTTGAGCATCCTGAACACTGTCTGGGATAGGGAGAAGTCTTTCACATATAAGTTTTGGTTTATTTTCGTCTTCACGCTGTATAGTGGCATTAAGACGTACTATTCTTTTTTCCGTAAGCATTGCACCAGATTCAGTGAAAGCTTTCGGGAATACTACAAGTTCAAGTTCTCCATATTTATCTCCTATAACAGCAAAAGCCATATGGTCACCGTTTTTAGTTATTTTAGGCTTGATACTTCTTATCATGCAGAGCATATTTATTTTTTTGCCGTCATGGTAGCGGTCATCTTCATTAAGCAGAATATCGCATATCCTGTCGGCATTCATAGCCTTTATCATTTCATCATACTGAGTCATAGGATGACCGCTCAGATATATCCCTGTCATTTCATATTCACGGTCAAGCAGTTCTCTTTCGGGAAATTCATCTTCATCATAAGGTCTCGGTTCATCAGGCTCCATTCCGTCTATATCGAACATATTCAGCTGTCCGAGAGAGCTTATCTTATTTTCTTCTGCTATTCTGTCAAGAAAACTCTGGGCGGAGAGGAACATTGAACGTCTGTTTGAGCCGAGACCATCCAGAGCACCGCTGAAAATAAGACCTTCTACAACACGTTTGTTCAGCATCGAAGAATACACTCTTGATAGGAAATTGTAAAAAGACCTGTAAACACCGTTTTTTCTTTCCTCAACTATAGTATCAATAATTCCTCTGCCGATACCCTTTACGGCTAAAAGACCAAAACGGATATTATTTCCGCTTATAGTGAAGCCTGAATTACTGTAATTGACATGGGGAGGAAGGATTTTAAGTCCCTGTCTTGAGGCTTCATCTATATATGATGCTACTTTTGCACTGTCATTTAAAGCTCCTGTAAGCAATGCAGCCATATATTCGGCAGGGTAATGTGTTTTTACAAAAGCCGTCTGATATGATATAGTAGCATAGGCGGCGGCATGGGCTTTGTTAAAAGCATACGAAGCAAAGCTTTCCATTTCGCTGAAAATATCAAGTGCAACAGCTTCATCAATGCCGCGTCTTACACAGCCGTCAACTATGACATTGCCGTTTTCATCAGTCAGACCATGAAGAAAAATTTCCTTTTCTTTGTCCATCTCTGCTTTTTTCTTTTTTGCCATAGCTCTGCGTACAATATCCGCTCTGCCGAGAGAATAGCCGGCAAGTGTGCGGAATATCTGCATTACCTGTTCCTGATATACTATACAGCCGTAGGTGACATTAAGTATAGGCTCAAGCAGGGGATGTTTGTACGTAACTTCTTCAGGATGATGACGGCAGCGGATATATCTGGGTATGGAATCCATAGGGCCCGGACGGTAAAGAGAAAGTACAGCTATAATATCCTCGATATTTTCGGGTTTTAGCCGCATAAGACAATTACGCATACCTGCCGATTCAAACTGAAATACTCCGTCTGTTTCACCGGCTGCAAAAAGTGCGATAGACTGAGGATCATTTTCCGGAAGCTTCAGCAGGTCAAAATCAGGCACACGCTGACGTATCATTTTTTCTGCGGCTTGGAGGATAGTAATATTTTTAAGACCGAGGAAGTCCATTTTTACAAGACCGAGTTCCTCAATCTCGTTCATTTTGAACTGAGTTACGGGAACATCTTTGTTTTTTGCAATAGGGACATATTCATAAAGCGGTTCTTCTGTTATCACAACGCCTGCCGCATGGGTTGAGGTATGACGTGGAACACCCTCAAGTGCCATTGAAGTATCTATAAGCTTATGTATCTGTTCATCCGTATCATAAAGATTTTTAAGTTCCTTTACATTTTCGAGGGATGATTTAAGGGTAACATTCACGTTATTAGGAATAAGTGATGATACACGCTTATATACGGCAGCCGGAACTTCTGTAACTTTTCCTACATCGTTTATTACAGCCTTAGCGGCAAGAGTACCGAAAGTATTTATCTGAGCCACATGACCTTCGCCGTATTTACGGAAAACATAATCAATAACTTCCTGCCGTCTTTCTGTACAGAAGTCGATATCGAAATCCGGCATTGATACTCTTTCAGGATTCAGAAATCTTTCAAAGATAAGATTATATTTAATGGGGTCTATTTCGGTTATACCAATGCAAAAAGCGGCGAGACTTCCTGCACCCGAACCTCTGCCCGCACCCACAGGTATATCGTGTTTTTTTGCATAGCCTACATAATCGGCAACGATAAGGAAATAATCTGTAAAGCCCATTTTTGTTATAATACCTATTTCGTATTCAAGTCTTTCACGAAGTTTTGGAGAGGGTTCATCTCCGTAGCGTTTTTTAAGCCCCTTTTCACATTCTTCTCTGAAGTAGGATTCATGGTCAACACCATCAGGGAGAGGAAAGGCAGGCAGTTTAAGTTTTTTGAACTCTATTTCGATTTCGCATCGTTCAGCAATTTTTGCGGAGTTGTCAATAGCTTCGGGATAGAGCTGAAAAAGCTCACGCATTTCACTTTCACTTTTCAGATAAAATTCATCTGTCGGAAAAGCCATAGGGTTAGGCTCGCTTATGGTTTTGTCCGTCTGAATGCATAAAAGCACTTTTTGCAGGTAAGCATCCTCTTTTTTGATATAATGGCAGTCATTTGTAGCAACCAAAGGAATACTGAGTTCGTCTGAAAGCTGTTTAAGCATGGGGAGTATCTTTTTTTGTTCAGGTATACCATGATCCTGTATTTCCAGAAAGAAATTACCATCACCGAATATATTTTTATATTCAAGAGCTGTTTCCTTAGCCGCCTGATAATCACCCGAGGCAAGTTTTCTCGGTATTTCACCGGCAAGACAGGCGGAAAGAGCTATAAGTCCTTCATGATGTTGTCTGAGGAGTTCTTTATCTATTCTGGGTTTTGAATAAAAGCCGTCTGTCCATGCTTTGGAGCAAAGATACATAAGGTTTTTGTAGCCCGTCATATTTTCACAAAGGAGTACAAGATGATAATTCGTTCTGTCAAGTGCGGCTGTCTTATCTGTAAGACTTCTTGGAGCAACATATACTTCACAGCCTATTATAGGCTTTATGCCTGCCTCTTTGGCGGTCTTGTAAAACTCTATCACGCCGTACATCGAGCCGTGATCTGTTATGGCAATACTGTTCTGACCGAGATTTTTAGCTTCTTCTATAAGATTTTTGATTTTTGATGCTCCGTCAAGGAGACTGTATACTGTGTGGACGTGCAGATGTGTAAAACTCATACGATTTCTCCTTGTCACAAATAAACTTCATACAATACTTCGGTGCGTTCTTCATCGGAATTGCGGTTTTTTCTTCCTGTGATTCTTGTTACAAATGACATACCTATTTTTTCCATAACACGTATAGAAGGTATATTTTCACCGTCAGCATGGGCGATAAAATGTGAAATTCCGAATCTGTTTTTTATATAATTCATAAATGAAACAGCAGCTTCTGCAGCATAACCGTTTCCCTGATAATTCTTGTTTATTATCCAGCCTAATTCTCCGAAAGCACCATTATCTATAAATTCAATGCTTACTGCACCGATATGCGTACCGTTGAGTATTATTGCGGCATCAAGATAATCAGGTCTGTCTTTTTGCCATTGTATCTCGCACTTTTTAAGGTAATCCATTACTTCTTTGGCATCATCACACGGAAGAAAACACATCATTTTTGTATTTTCAATATCGGTGGAATATACAAAAGTTGTTTCAAAATGCTTAGTTGCGAGAGGTTCAAGTAAAAGTCTTTTTGTAGTCAAAGTAAATTCTTTCATAGCGTCATTTATTATTCTTAAAATACATATAGACCTGACATTTTATCATACCGTTATAAAGTTTGCGGCGTTTATCAGCCTGTCTGCCGAAAATACTTTCAAAATTATCGTCAGGACTTATTATTGTATAGCTGTAACCCTGTTTTTGTACAAATTTTTTACCCATAATACGATAAAGATCCCTTGCCTGTTCCATATCAAGAAGTCTTTCACCGTAAGGGGGATTAGTGATTATTGCAGCCCTCTCACAATCTGATGAAAAATCGGCTATTGAACGGCACTGAACATTTATTCTTTTTTCCACTCCTGCTTTTTTTGCATTAGCGAGAGTGAGTTCAACAGCGTCTCTATCAATATCATAGCCGTAAGCCTGAAATTCACATTCTCTATTTATATTTTCAAGACAGGCTTTTCTTTCCTCAGACCATACATCAGAGGGTATACAAGACCATTTTTCAGCAGAAAAACTACGCTGAATACCGGGGGCAATATTCATGGCTTTGAGTGCAGATTCTATAAGTATAGTACCCGAACCGCAGAAAGGGTCAATAACTGTACTGTAGCTGCGTACTCTTGAAAGGTCAGCCATAGCAGCGGCAAGAGTTTCTTTGATAGGAGCTTCGGCTGCATCACGTCTGTAGCCTCTTTTATGCAGACCTTCTCCCGATGTATCAAGAAGTATACTTACTTTGTCTTTAATAATAAGGAATTGTATCTGATGTTTTGAACCTGTTTCATCAAACCAGCTTGTGTGGTATTTTGAATTAAGTCTTTCAACAACAGCCTTTTTGATTATTTTCTGACAATCCGGAATGCTTGCAAGCTTTGAATCAACCGAATGACCCTTCACAGGAAAAGCATCGTCTTTTCCAAGCCAGTCTTCCCAGTTGATAGCTTTAACGCTTTCAAAAAGCTGATCAAAGCTGTAGGCACTGAACTCTCCCATAAGAATCTGTATTCTTTCGGCATATCTTGAGCGTAGGTTAGCCTTTGCAAGTGTATTATAATCTCCCTCAAAAAGCACCCTGCCATTTTCTGCTCTTACATTTTCGATACCGTTTCGTTTAAGTTCGTCGGCACATATGCCCTCAATTCCGAAAAGGCACGGTGCAGCAAATTTTATCTTTTCCATAAAAAACTTCTCCTTCGTTCTTTGTCTTTCAATTTAGATTGTAACTCAATTCACCTGTAAAATCAACCCTGTGAATTTCATACAATGATTTTTACATTCAAATTAATGTATAACCGAAATAAAATTCTTATTGACATTTAGTAATTAGTGTGTGTGTTTTGTTTTTGTCTGCTTTTTTAAAAGCGTAACACACACTTTACTTTTATTTACTTTACTTTTATTTACTTTACTTTTATTTACTTTACTTTGGGGGATTAATGTGTGTTTTCGGGTAGTTTTTACTGTAAAAACCCCCGTTTTTGCATACAAAACTCCCGTTTTACGGAATTAATTCACGATAAAAAAGCATTAATTCTGTATTTATTTTTTAATGATGTCAATAATAAATATAAAAAGGGTATCGGAGGAATTGTTTTATGGCGGAAAAACTTAAAGGCGGAACAGTAATTTTTTCACAGGATATATGCATAAAGTCATCGGCAGGTGTTGCAGGACATAAAGAGGGAGAAGGCCCGCTTGCATCATATTTTGACAGATTGTATAAGGATGATCTTCTCGGTCAGAAATCATGGGAAAAAGCGGAGAGCAGACTACAGACCGATGTATCATCGCTTGCACTGCAAAAAGCAGGATATAATACAACTGATATTGATGTGATACTTGCAGGTGATCTTCTTAATCAGTGTATTTCATCGACATTCGGACTCAGAAGTTTAGGAATACCGTATCTCGGACAATACGGAGCTTGTTCTACAATGGCACAAGGAATTGCCACAGCGTCATTCCTTTTGGAAAACGGAGGATTTGAAAGGGCGATGGCGGTCACTTCATCACACTTCTGTTCTGCTGAAAGACAATTCCGGCTTCCGATAGAATACGGAGGTCAGAGAACTCCGACTGCTCAATGGACTGTGACGGGAGCAGGAGCGGCAATTCTTGAAAAGGGAAAAGGTATATGTCAGGTGAAAGCAGTGACTGTCGGCAGGATAATTGATTATAAAATCAAGGACGCAAATAATATGGGTGCGGCTATGGCACCGGCAGCAGCTGACACACTTGTAAGATTTTTTGGTGATACAGGAAAAAGACCGACTGATTTTTCTCTTATTCTGACAGGTGATTTAGGATATATCGGTTCAGAGCTTCTGATAAAGATAATGCAGGAGGAGGGAATAGATATTAGTTCGGTTCATAATGACTGCGGAAAGCTTATATTTGACAGGGAGCGTCAGGATGTACACGCAGGAGGTTCGGGATGCGGATGCTGCGGATCGGTTTTTTGTTCATATATAATGGAGCAGTTCAGGCAGAAAAAATTAAATGATATGTTGTTTATAGCTACAGGAGCATTGATGTCACCCACATCAGCACAACAGGGTGAAAGTATTCCCTCTATAGCACATCTGATACAATTGAAAGCTGAATAAACTAATTTTTCACTAAAAAAGAGTATAAAATATCCGTAAGGTTGAAAACTTTACGGATATTTATTTTGTAAAGTCAAAAAGCATTATACATAATTAGGACAAAATGCCGAAAAAATCACATTTTATGGTTGTTTTTATTCGTTATATTATACAAATTAAATAAATAAATATCCGTTTTTTCTATTTCAGTTTATTCATTTAAAAAATTGCAATTCAGTACTAAAATATTGTATAATATAATGTGATAATATAGTTGAAATTGGGTAAAAATAATAATTTTTCACATTCAATATTATGTGGATGGAGGATAAAAAATGAAAACAGCAATGTACAGAAATGACATTTTCAAAAGAATAATATCAGGGTTATTAGCGGTGGTGATATTTTTTAATGCGGCACCGCTGGATCTTTCTGTCTTTGCGGATGATAACACTACAATGATGGGGATCTATAATAACTTTATGGTCTCTTCGGCTAATTCCGAGCAGATGACGAAATACACAATAAAATATCTTAGAAAAAAGCAGATGACTGATTCATCCGGAAACCCTGTCTACAATTCTGATGGCACCCCGAAATATCAGCCACAGTACGAAAAGGATGAAAACGGAGATATAATTTACATAGATGAATATGTAAGGGATGCTGACAATAATATAGTGCTTGATGCAAACGGTGATCCTGTAATTCAAAGAGTACCAAAACCGCTTTTAGTAAATGATGAGATCCAGTATGAAATTGAGGATTTTACGAGTTCTGATTTTTTTGAATATAATAATGGAGGTACATATACTTATATCGAAGCAACCGGAACTATAAATATGCATCCCGGTGAAACTCTGAATTTCTTGTCATCGAATGATTTTAAGGATTTCCTTATAAAAAATAGAATAGAGACCATAGAAGTAACCTATGATCCCGATAATGATGCGTTTCTTTATGATCCGGATAAAGCAGCAGATGCAGATGATCAGAGTCAGGCATTAGGCAATACTGCAGTAATGACTTACGATGTAAAAATCACAGAAAACCAGGATACACATGAAAAGAATATTGATGTTTCAGACTGTACAGCTATAACCTTTACATCATCTGACTATATTGATCTTGATGTTACTGTGAAGTGGGTGGATGATGGTAATGGAAGACCAGATGTAACAGACTGGGATTTTGATGTAAAACGAAAAGCTTACGCACAAAATGAATCCATACCTGCTTACGATGCCTCTACTGATTATGATGCAAATTCATCTTATGAAGAAAGCGGAGCATTGGCAGGATATACCGATTATGAAATTGATGTTCCGACTCCTGATACAACAAGCAGTAATACGCATATTTTTAATTACAAACTTCCGAGAGCAGCAAAAAACGGAGATACATTTGACTATATTGCAATAAATAATCATAAGAATTTTACTGATTCGGATTATCAGGGAGTATCAAACCCGAAAGAATATCGCTATGAAAGAGCAGGAAAAGAAGAATTCAAATATTTCTGCAAAACACAGTTTACATTTGATATTTCATGGCATGACGATAATAACGCAATAAACAGCCGTCCGGATGTCACGAATGAAAATATCAAGCAATACATAAAAGATCACTTTGTGTTAAAAAACAAAAATACAAATGAAACTATCGACCTTGATGATTATACTGTAAGTCTGACACAAAATGATGATGGTACATACAGAGTGACTGTTGACGGACTTGACGAGATAGATGATGGTTCCGGTTCGGCTGTAACATATTATCTTGAACAGAACTCCGCAGTCATAAAAACAAGTGATAGCAGTTCTTCTGATTATTATGCACTTACCGCACAGAACTCAGGCGTACATTCAAGTGAATCTGATAAGATATATAACGGAAGTACAGCTGTATTACTTCTTTCGGGCGAAGATACATTCAGCGGTGAAGTTCAGTGGAAGGATGAAGCCCGCAAGACAGAAAGAGAATCTAAGAGTAATATAGCTAATTATGTATTGTGGCGTTATGTTGGTACTGATACCGATATGAAAGCACAGGTAGGTACATTCTCTATAGACGGAAATGCAGATAATTTTTCATATACAGATACAAATGGTGATTCTATCATTATTCCAAAATACGACGTAATGGGTCGTAAATATGTTTATTATGCAAAGCAGAGAAGTTTTAAACTTTCCGGTTACGAGCATTCGTACATAGGAGGTACAAGTACCGGTGTTGCCGATAGTTTTTCAAACGATGCTGTAATTCAATACAGACTTGCGGGAACTGTAAACTATGCTGTAAATGCCCACTGGATAGCGGCAGCACTTCAGGGCGGTACTGGTGAAGTAAGGTATGAACTTCAGAGATATAACTCTGATACAAATTCATGGGAAGATGTTCCGCATGAAAAGACGAATCCGTCACAGTCAACCACCAACAAATCAGAACTTGTAATAGATGGTTTTTCGGCTGAACAGACAAGCATCACAGGTGCATTTTATGAAGCTGATGACGATGTTTTGCCGACCAAATATGATGAAAACGGAAGTCTTATTATATACCGCATTGTACAGACTTATGCTGACCGTACCGATCAGGGTGTGAGTGGAAATACACCATATGAGACTCTTATATCACTGGTTGTCGATACTGAAACGGGTGCATTTGAGACGGTGACCGTAGATGGTAAAAATTACTTACAGCTTACTAACGGAAGTACCCCACAAGATGCAAATGGTTTTGTTTATATTACTGTTGATGGTTTGAAATTCAAGGTAAGAGCTTATATTGATGACGGTACTGTAAGATTTGAGTATATTCTTTATGATGAGATTGACGTAGTTGTAAATAAAAACTGGTCTGACCCCACAGTAGATAATATTCTGGATATATGGGGGTCAACAGTTAAAAATAAGCTTCAGGTTTTCGATTATTCAACAGGTGCATTTGTTGATTGTCAAAACTATAATACGATATATCCACATTTATCCGAAATAATTGATGAATATGGTAACATAAATGTTAAAAGAAACGATATTGGTAAAAATGAAAGAGACGATGATACATCGTATAATGATGCTGATGATGAACACTATTCTATCAGACTTAAGGATCTTCCGATGTATGATGATCAAGGTCGTTTGAATAAATATCAGATAGTAGAGACATCAGTAACCAAAAAAAATGGGGAACAAATCCCAAGTAAGAAAGTATATTCATCCTCAACTTACATCCAAAAAGACGTTGATAACAATGAACTTATAGTTTCCAACTCTTTTGTAGGTGACGGTGAGTCTATAAAATTCAAAAAGATATGGCTTGCAGACGGTGAGGAACAATATAAGACAAATATTGGTATTCAGGCATCTATCCGTGCGATGCCCCGACCTGACACAGATAAGGATACTGACTATGTGTCACCGAATTACAAACAGAGTATATCCGCAGTTGCAAATAGGTTAAATAAAAGGAACGGCAAAACTAAAGGTCAGGAAGGGTATATAGATGTAACCGGTTGGGAAGATATAGAAAATACTACTGAGCTTGAGACATGGATTCTGCAAATGAAGCAGAAGATCTACGACGACTGGAAAGCTGCATATATTGACAATATTTGGGAAAGAGCAGATAAGTATATCGAAAACTCGACTGATAAGCGTTACACATGGAAAAACGAACAGTTAAGTAGTAGTATATCATATGATCCTGAAAATTGGATAATAAATGGTTATACTAAAGAAGAAGATGAAATCAGATACGTCAATGTCGGGAGGTTGGCATGGGATTATATAACAAACAAAGCTAATCTTCCTACACGACCGGAAGATTATAATGATAATACACCTTCGATAACTGCTGCAAAAACAAAAAATGAATGGCAACAGATGTCGGGACATAAGTATTTCCCATGGGAAAGCGGTTATGGCGGAATTGATGACATTTTCCCCGAACTTGATGAAAACAATCCGCAAAGCAGTCAGACAAATGTAACAGATTATCCTTGGCCGGAATATACTGGCAGTGGTTGGTCACGCAATGCAAATAATTTTACCGATGTACTTCTTTCTGCAAATACAGAGAATGTAGGAAATAAATTAGACTTCACTTCAACAACTGATTATCCCAATATATCCACGACACAGAAAAATCAGTACAGCACTTTTGTAAATAATGTAAAAACAGACAAAAAACTGCTTTCAACAGGTATAACGCTCAAAGAAGATAACACATGGGAAAGTGAGCTTGGAATATATCCTGATTATAACAAGGGTACAGGAGACGGTCAGAGTCAGAATAATTATGATCTCCGTGATTTCAGGGAATATCTTGCTCCCGGTCAAAATTCGAATGGTACTACGCAAAAAAGTGTTACATCACAGGAATTTATTGCAGTAAAAGATAATAACGGAACAGAAATAGAGCCTGTAAAGACTGCAAGTAATAAATGGGTAGAGGGTGCGAAAACCACTTATTGGTATCAGGGTGATGATCAGAGTCAGCAGCAAGCGGCAACGAACAGTACCGATATGCTTAATCAAAATGTCAGCTATATCAGTAATGGTAAAGACGTTATTGCATATTCATGGCTTGCAGGAGTGCTTAAAGCTACATATGAAGGCGGTTTGACACGTTATTATGCGGTTCAGGAGGTACCTCAATATAAAGGTGGTACTCCGACTGATGAAAATCATAATAAGGGAATTTCCGAAATTACCTTTATGAACAACCGCTGTGGTGTTGTCAATTATCATGTACAGTTCGACTGGAAAGTCGGTGATATGATAAAGAATGGAACTCTTAAAAAGCTTAAGTTAAAGTTGCAGGCTGATTATGGCAGCGGCTACACTGATTTAATTATTGATAATAATCCTTATTTTGAAATTACCATTACAGAAGATCTTACTGACTATTATATTTATAATCTTCCTAAATACACAAATCTCGGTAACCTTATCACTTACAGAATTTCGGAATACAGTATAAATGATGATATAGTATTTAATAATGATGTAAGTGATACCGTAAGGTTTGAAAAAGATGGTACAACATATCAGGTTGAAAGAGAAGATCTTGCTACACAATTTAATACTTCTTCAAACAGTGATGACTGTTACAATGTAAAATTTACCAACAGTCTTTCGGGTACTACACAAACAACAGTTTATAAGGCATGGATAGATGACAGCAACGATCAGGGTACAGGCAGAAGACCTGAACTTTATATCCGTCTGTATCATCAGAGTGTATCCGATTTGAATGGAGTAACAACCATAAAACAGCCATTTGCACGTGCAGATCTCGGTAAGGACTATCTCTGGGAAGGAAGTAATTATACAGATATATGGACATATACTTATCAGAATCTTGATAAATATGACGATGACGGTTATCCTTACACTTATTATGTAGAAGAGTTTCCCGGTGACTTGGCAGCGTATGATTATGTCACACATTATTATAAAGGTCATATCGACAATGATGATTATGTTAATGTCAGCGGCAAGGTCATAAGGGAAATTACCGGTCTGAAGAATGTTTCTAATGAAAACGTAAACGGTATTGATTCTCTTGCAATGGATGGTGACACTATTGTAAACAAGAGAAAAAAGGAAATTAACATACAAGGTACAAAAGTATGGCAGAATATTGCCGAAAGTTTGCAGAAGAAGAATTATCCGATAGCTGATATTTTCCTTTACAAGACAACAAAGCAGGCGAATATTACTACAGCTGAAAATGTTTATGCTGTTCCTATGGGTCAGCTTGCAGGCAAAAAGTTGTATATAAGCCTCGATGGTCTTCCTGATAAGGACGAGGATAATAATTCGTATGTTTATCAGGTATTTGAGTGTAATGCAAACGGCGATAATGAAACAAGTATTGAATTCAATAAAACAGGTGATGTTATTGAGTTCTCAAAGGATAATACAGGCAGTGTATTTTATTTCAAAATAAAGAGAACCAAAACTACAAATAGTGATCCATCAACCACAACGACAGAATTGATAAAGGCGGAATCTGTAAGTACATATGTTGAATCCTCTGACGGTCAGTATAGTCTTATAGAGTATAATGAAGATGATGAAAATAAGAATAAGACCGAGCTTATCAATATCACCCAGATATTCAAAGGTGATGCTACTTTCGGTTTTGGCAGAGAGGGTACACTTAAAAAGAATAACAATGAAGTGCAGTATACAAGTCATGGAAATGCACTTTTTGATTATGTTGACGGTCAGAATGAAAAAGGATTATATCTGCCTAAGTACGATGAAAGAGGTGCATTGATAAAATATTCAATGCGTGAGCGTGCGATAAACGGGTATACGTTCCATATCAGTGACCAGACCATTATCAATGATTATACGGGCGGTGATAAGGTAAAAATCAAATTCCACAAAGATTGGAAAAATATGGTTGAGGATACCGCAAACGCATATCCTAAACTTGTAATAACACTTCATCAGGCTTATATAGGAAAAGATTCTTCAAATGATATTCAGCTGAAAGATTATAAGACATATTCCAAGGTATTTTATCCGAATTCGGAACGTGCAAAAAGTTTTGAAGCAATATTCGGAGATACCGAAGACCTGAGAAAATATGCTCCTGACGGCAACGAATTCTATTATTATATCACAGAAAGAATGATAGATGCCGAGCATACTCCGGGAGATAGTTTGTCGAGTGATTATTACTGTGATTTCCAGAACACCTATATAGTGGCAAAGAAAAATGGAAACAGTTATATCAATACACAAAACAATCAGGCACTTGATACTCAAAATTATAAAAAAGTATACCCCAGTGAAAATGATATAAAAATTTACAATGACAAAAATGATACTGTAATGGGTGAGTACTGTGTATTCAAGAAAACAGAGTCCGATGGCGGACTTGAAAAACACAGCGGTATGGGTTTCATCTGTACAATAGAAGAAGTAATTCCAAAAGTAACGCATTACAAGGATGTTGACGGTAATTTATCTAATGTTGTTATTGCTGATAATAAGTATTATGATTCCAATAATCCGGATGGTATTGAACTCAGTACAGATACACTTATAAACCAATACTTATCGGGTAAAAGTGTTGATTACCATGACGAAGATGTTATTGTAACAAACAGGTATCAGCCTGATATTGAAAACTTCCAGGGTCATATTACTGTAGATAAATCATGGAATAATCGTGATTCACAGGCTGAGAACAGTAAAAACAGCGAATTCGAGGAGATAAGCAACTATAAATTCACCTTGAAGCGTAAAACAATGAAAGTAAAGGAAAAGAGTCTTTTCCAGATAGTAACAGGTGGATATTATTCCAACAGACCAAATGTGCCAAGGATTGTTATTGGTGCAGGTCTGACAGACGGTGTATTCCAAATAAGCTATAATGATGCAAATGACAAACTTGTTACAGAGTGGGTAGATGAAAATGGACAGCATTACATTAAATATGTAGATGATAGTAATCAAACAGTAACAGAGATTCTTGCTGAAAATGCAGAAGCACCTAAACACCCGAAGTTCTATCCTTACGGCTATGACGATAAAAAACTTCAAAACTATGATGAAGCGATCCTGACCGAAGCAGATTATAAATATTATGCTTGTAAAATGGTTTTGAAGAAAAATGCTTACGGAGATATTGAAATACCTGTTCAGGTCAGAGTATATCCATCAAGTGAGGACAGACGAGTAGAAATATACGGACTTGCTATATATGCACAGGATGGTGTACCATATACATACATCATAGAGGAGGTAGCAGCGTCTGCATATGAGGCATCACCGTTAAGGGCAACCCGTCAGATGGTTGTAGACCATGCTTCAACCGAAAATACAACAGGATATGCACCTGTTAACAGTCTTTATACTGTACCTGTTGATTATGTACAGAGAGGAAAGCTATTTTTAAGGATTGAAGATTTGCCTAAAAAAGATGGCAGCAATAATTCATATACCTATTCGGTAGAGGAATGTGATCAAAATGGTGCTTCTCTTGCAAAACAGTCAATAAATCTGCATTATGAAAATAAGGAAAACAATAAGGTTGCACTTGAACTTTCAAAAGAGTATGCCGATGATTACAGCAGAAAGCTTTATTTTAAGATAAAGCGTACAGCAGGCAATACAACAGAGTATCTGGATGACGCAAGTAAAAAAGCAATAGTATATGACCGCTACGGTTCAGACAGCTTTGCACTTACGAATATATTAAAGACATTCGATCTGCGTCTGAACAAGGTGTTCGGAAGATGGTATACTGACAGCAACAATCAGAAAAAATACGAGGTTATTACCTCAGAAGACTATAGTCAGTTCTTCAATCAAAAGTATATTGACAGTCTTCGTTTCCAGATTCAGAGAAAGCTTACCACAGATTCACAATGGGAACCTTATGATTATAGAATGATGAGTTCTCAGAGCGGAAAAACAAGTGCTGATGCAGGCGTGATCAGCGGAAGTCAGCTAATTTATGATTCAGGTAATGGTACATATTACTTCAAATTCATAGATCTGCCGCTTTATAAGCCCGGCAGCTCACTTTTAGAGGAAGATAAGGTCTACGAGTACAGAATTGTTGAGTTTAATGAAGCTGAACTGGACGTGAATGTAAATGCGAAAGATCCAGCCACAACTCTGAGTGCATTTTATCTCAAAGTAGGCAGGAAAACTACAGAAGGAAACACTGAACCTGAGTATCTGACAACCGGATTTACTGCAAAAATTCCGGGCGGCAGTGATCTTACAGTAACAAATGGTGTCATAAGCGTACCTAATCCAGCTTCGTCAAATGCAAAAATAGCAATAGAAGGCTTGGATTTTAGCGATGTAAACGGAAAGAGCTACATTTATGAAGCAGTTCAGTGTGATTCAAACGGAGATGTTACTTCACCTGAAACTATAGATATATCAGGTGTAAGGCTTGGCGTGTGGAAATCACAGGATACAGAACACGTTGAAATGCATTATCCTCAGTATCAGAACGACATAAATAATGTAGCCTCCCAGACATCTCCATATACCAAACATGAAACATCTCAAACAATCAAGGGTACTACTCAGAATGTCTATGTACGCAATATTTTTGAGTCAAAGTCCATAACACTTGATAAATACTGGGATGACGATAATAATGCGGATGGTTTGCGTCCTGAGAGTCTGCAGATACGTATTTATGAAAATGTTCCGAATTCCGGAAATAACGGAGCAGAATTTCTGCCTTCAACAAACCCTGTTGTAATAAACAAAACACTGAAAAGCAGTGAAGAATGGCATAAGATAGTAGCACTGCCAATGTATTATTATAACGGTAAAGCACCGATAGCAGATCTTACATATTCTATCCGTGAAAAGACACTTGACGCTGTTGTTACAAATAACGGATATGTTCATACAGACTACGGTTATAAGAAGAAAGAAAATGATAATGTAACCAGAGTATCTCTTGCGGGCAAAGAAACAGCAAATGCTCCGTTCAAATTGCCCGGAGCTGACGGAACTGATACTCAGCCGCTGTATGGTGTATCATCAGAAACAGCAGTTACTCCTATAAAAATAAGTGACGATGATTTCGTAGGCTTGTATCTTGAGAATACCAAGACGAGAGTAAACAGCGTTCTTACCTTTACAAAGGACTGGGATGATGATAAATACAAAGCTGATTACAGACCCGATAATGTGTATGTAAAGATACTCCGCAACACGAAAAATACAGCAACTATTGATGACAGTAATATGTTTGTTGTTGACGGGCTGGTGAAAGACGAGGATACAAACATAATCATAAGAAATCTTGCTGAAAATTATGATTATCAGGTACTTATATGTACTTCAACCGGCAGTCTTATTGAAACAATTACACCAACTGTAACTACAGCTGACGGTGTAACTGAATGTTCTTTCACAACCAAAGTTACCGCAGAAAACCAAAAGTTATATTTCAGACTCAGACAAAAAACCACGAACAGTAATAGTTACACAGTAGTAAATAAAGATATAAACGGTTCACGTCTGGTAGCAATCGTTGACAAATCAAATATTTCTCAGTCAGATGTTGTAAAAGCTGATAATCAGAATAATCCTGTGGGAATTGTTATCAACAGTACTTCCTATAATGCAGCAGGGGGAGTATATACTATTCCGGCTGGTAATGCAGCAAACGGATATAATACAGTTGTTATACAAAATCTGCTGAAAAAGAGCGGAAATGATGTATATAACTATAGTCTTGTTGATGAAAACGGAAATGCATTGAATGGTACAAATCCTAGCCTTACTCTTTATCAAAATGTTGACAATCCGAATAATTACAATGCGATGATTGTATATAACGGTACGGATGAGTTTAAGTTCAAACTAAAACAGAGACTTGGTGATGCACAAGCAACTGATGTAGGAGATTCTGCAAAACGTTTTATATCCGCAGATCAGACAACAGGTGTTGTAGAACTTCCTGTTGATAAGAATACGGATAAAGCCGATTACTACTTTGAAAATCTGAGCTACGGTACAAACGCTTCGGGTAACACTCAGATAAACGGTACATGGTCACCGTATTACTATACTGTTGTAGAGTGTGACAGAAATGGTAATGATATTACCGCTGTTATGTCTGATACAAACACTCCGAAAAATGAAACAACTGATTCAAAAATCAATGTATCTAAAAAGATAAAATTTACGATCAGTGGTCTTGAAAGCATAGCTGAATCAAAAACGTATATCAATCTTAAAATTACCCGTAATGGCGGCTCAGCAACTGATCAAATAGTAGTATATGATGTAAATAACAGACCTGTACATATAACCTTGCAGGAAACTGTTAATGGCACAGATCAAACAGTAAACAATGAATATTACGCAAGCGTAGGCAGTGTAGTTTCAAATGGTATAATAGTAGTGCCGATTCCATCCAATGGCAGTAATATTACAGGCTATATCGAAGATCTCCCTGTCGGTTATGAATACAACGGTACATGGAGCGAATACACTTATAATATTGTACGTTGTAAAGCAAACGGAGATAATCATGGAACACCTGTTACGGTAACACCATATCCATTAAAATGCGAGTACGAATATGAACCATTGTATACCGATCTTACATTTACCAAAACATGGGATTCATCAGCTTCTGATTACAAGCTTCGTCCTTCCGAAGTATATTTCAAACTTTACAGAACTTATGATGGTGCAACCGGTGCTGATGCAGATGAATTGGTAACAACTTTCGGTGATAATACGGCTCTTACGGCAAAGATAAATGATGCAGTTCATAATATTTCTCCTGAAAATGGTTATTTCACCTTACCCGTATCATCAGATTCACTCACAGTCAGCTTTGAGGGATTGCCAAACGGAAAAGTTGTTGCAGATGGTCATGGTAACGGCATATGGAAAGAGTATAAGTATTATATCAAAGAAGTTGATTCAAATAATACAGATCTTGCTTCCACAAGCCCGTATGAATGGGAACAGAAAAAAGGTGTTGAAAAGCCATTCAACATTACCAAAGTCAGCAATTATTATACAAAGGCAACTCTTTCAGAGGGTATTGAAAACAGTATTATCAAAACTGAACATAAACTTGAAAAAACATGGTTTGATGAAGATAATACCTATGATATTCGTAAGAATTATGTGGTCACTCTCCAGAGACGAGAGGGAGATCATGGTAACTGGCAAAATGTAGATCTGAGCGGTACAGAAATAACTGCCAAAGAAAAATCAGATGGTACTCCCGTTAGTTTGAACGCTGAGGGAACTAATCATGAACTTTTGAATCTGACAAAAGATAAATTATATGCTGTTGTTTCAAATCTTCCTAAATACAGTTCATCAGGTAATGAATATACATATAGATTTATTGAAGCATCAATAGGCGGAAATGATGTAAAAGGCAATAATGCGTCACTGGAAGAAAATTACCTTTTCCACATTCCCGGAAGAAATGGTGCGGAAACTTCATATGTTACACAGTGGCATACAGGTACAAAAGATTATAGTGTAGATTATGATTATAATACTACAGCAACAAGCAAAGTTACAAACAGTGTTGTAACAAATGCTGTTTCATTTGTATCGGTGTCTGCTAATTTGAATTGGGTAGATGAATGGAATCTCTACGGAAAACGTCCTGAAAGCGTTACATATAAACTGTGGAGAACCAAAACTACTATTACAGATACCGGAAAGAATGATTCTGACGGTAACAAGATATATTACAGAAGTGAGCCTGTCATAGACGGTGATTTCAAAAACTATGTGACTGTAGACGAAAGCGAAGCCAAAGACTGGAAACATGAATGGAGTACATGTGCGGCATTTGATGATAAGGGTAATGAATATGATTACTTTGTAGACATATACCTCAATAATCAAGACGAGGTCATTCCGTACTATGAATCATCAGGTACATCTAATATTGGTTATGATGAACACGGTCATATTGCAAAGAAGTATGTATTTACAGAAACATATAATCCTCCCAGAAAGAGTATAACCGTTTCAAAAAAGTGGAACGATCAGGAAAATATTTTCGGGTATCGTCCAAATGATATTACTGTGAATTTATCATGTAAATATGAAGTTACTGAAGAAATCTATACCGAAAAGCAGAATGATAATACAGTTAAGGCTTACTACATAAAAGAAGGCGATAAGTATTATTACAGCGGGCCTTTGAGCGGTCTTTACAGTATAGTAAATAATGACACATATACTGCTTATTCAGAGGGAAGTACAAAAACATTAACTTCAAACGATAGCTGGGCTTATAAATCATTTGATGGTCTTCCGGCATGGGTGAATCCCACAGGAACGGCACGTACAAATGGTGAATATGTAAGAGTAACATACTACCTTACAGAAAATTGTCCGGCAAACTACACGTGCACTACTGCCGATCCTATTTTACTTATAGATACCGGTATGAGATATGACAGCAAAAGTGCGGATGTTAATAATCAAGGTATTATAACAATACCTGTGAACAGTTACTTTAAAGATGGCAATAATGTTAAAGCTATGATACCGCATCTTTCGGAAAAGGATTCATACGGTAATACGTATGTTTACACAATAACCGAAGTTGATTCCGAGGGAAATGCTGTCAGCAGCTCTGATATGAGTGCGACTAAAAACGAAAAGTACGATATTTCACATGATAATGAAATAGCGTATGACATTTCAAAGCCTATCAGCATTGAGTCACCTCCCGATAATATTTATGTTAAGGTTACAAGAGCTCACAAGGTCAGTGAAACTAAAACCTGTACAATTAATAACACTAATACAATAACCCCGTCTGAGACCTGCTCTGTTGTTAATTCACAGGTAGTAATGGTTCAAGTACCAAAAGATACAAGTACAATTTTAACATTTGATGTTGCAAATCTACCGGCACAGAACAACGGGCATAATCTGACTTATAGTGCGGAGCTTGTTGATTATGAAGGTAACGTTCAGCCACAAGATGATGTTACTTACACATCATCAGTAACTGATAGTATTACTTTTTCAGTAACCAAGAGTAATATATCGACAGACACCACAAGACCTGAGCATCTTTTCTTTAAAATCAAAAGCAATTGCAGTTATACAGAAACTGAAACTGTTAAAAAGGACTTCAGCAATCAGGATTTGAAAGCTGTGGTATTTAAGGAAGAACCCGATGTAACAAAAGTTACAAATACAGATAATCCTGTTTTGCTCGAAGTTCCTGAAAACAGAAGCTACACTTTTGAAAACACCCTTATAACCCGAGATGTAGTTGTTGTAAGGAATTGGAACGATAACGATTACGCTTCCGAAAAGGGTGCTGCTCAGCAGACTATCCTCAATGATATGCATTACAATCAGAAGGTTGTACTTACATCAGATGATTTCGGTAGTGCGGTAACAGGTCGTCAGATTACAGAAGGTGCTTACACCGGCTTCCAATACAGCGAAAGCAGGGTAATAGGCAGCAGTGAAAATGCCGTTGTATTCAAAAATCTTCCTAAGTTTAAGGCAGATGGTAAAACAGAGATCAGTTATAAGCTGTTTATGGATAAAACAACTGATGCAGAGTCAACCGGAACAGATGTTTATACCGATACGCTTCCGACAGAAAACGGAACAAAAATAACCAATATTGCTGATTCTTACAGATTCGGTACACCAAGTGCAAATGGTTCTAAAGAATATGGTTATGATTCCGACTGTTATGTTAACCAGGGAGATACATTGACAAAGTATACTATTATCAATGAACTTCCTCTTACAGCTGTGGATGTTATAAAGACATGGGACGACCGGAGTAATATCTTTAAACTCAGACCTGCAGTTCCTGTAGCACATAAAGACTCTAACAATAAAGTTACTACTGTTGACCCTGACCCATTGGGAATGACTTTGACGACAACCACAACGCCGTCAATTGATAATTCTTGGGCAGCACCTCAGTCATATATATTAAAGGACAGTGTTCCGACAGATAATAACAATGACACATGGACTTACTCATATCAGAAGCTTTTGAAGTATAATAAGAATAATCAGCATTATTACTTCAAAGCAGACGAGCATTTTATTGAACAGTATGTAAATGAAACTGCGAAAGTTGGGGATACATCCTATACAGCCACAGATAATTTGTATACTGTTCCAGAGAAGGATGTTCAGAATACATATTGTGTAGTATTTGAGAATCTGCCAACAAAAGACGATTTTGGCAGAAGCTATACCTATATTGCAGAACGTTGTAAGTCTGATGGTACAGCGGCAGACACACAGAATTTGACAGTTACTACAACAGATACAAATACTGTAATTTCGGGTACAGCTGATACAAATCCGGATAATAATTCTGAATATCTGTATTTCAAACTGAAACGCAGAAGTTCTCACCTGATGGATTATAATGATCCGAGCTATACTAAACATAATTTCTCACAAATTTCAGAGGTAGAAGTTGCTAACCATATTTATGACGGCGTACATGCTCTTTCGACACAGCTTACGCTCACAAATGCCCTTGATACCCGTACAGTTACTGTTAAAAAGGATTGGTATGATAACGATTATGATAGTACGTTAGCAAGTGATCTCCATTATGATCTGGATATTACTTTGAGCAGTCCTACACTTGAGTGTACTGATAATGATAAGAAGGATAATTCCGGAAAGTACAAAGAAACAATTAAGCTTACAAAGGGTAATACCACAGGTGTTACATTTACCGGGTTGCCGAAGTATGATGCAAGCGGTGATGTAATAGTCTATAATGTCCGTGAGGATGCTAATCCCAAAAACACCTCTCCGGCTGCTGACAGGGCGGCAGTTAATATTACAAAGAAAACCGAAGTAACAAATTACGATCTGGAAACAGCCCCGAAATTCACAGACGGTGACAGACATTACGGTTATGTGGGAAGTGCGGTCTATACTGCGGAAAATGAGGGAACAAAGAATTATCTTTCACAGGTAGACATCACAAATACTCTGCCGCTGACGGCTGTTAAGGTTGTTAAGCACTGGGATGATTTCAGTAATAAGTATAGTATCAGACCAAGCAGCATTGATCTGAAACTTACCGCAAAAACAACAAATGATGGCTCAACGTGGGTTGACCCTGCAAATGACAGCGGAAATCACTATTTGTCTAAAACGTCTATGACAACACCTACTATTTATACATCAGCCGGAGATGACTGGACATATACCTATACAAAGCTGTTGAAGTATGATGTAAAGAACTTACCTTATAGTTTCAAGGTAGAGGAGACATTTACTTCACCTGCTACGAGTGTAACAGGCTATACTGCTCCGAAGTATTGCAGACCGAGTGAAAATGATAACAATCGACAGACTGTTACAGGAGATGCTCTTGATACTTTGTCATCAGGCAGTACATGGGATGGAAATACAGCACTTTCAACTCCTATGGAACTTACTAATAGCCTTGACACAAGAGATATTATCGTAACAAAGACATGGGCTGATAATGGCTATACAGGTACTGATACTCACTATAATGTTAAAGTAACACTTGATGCTGATAACGATCTTACGATCAAGGAAAAGACAATAGGGGCTACAGTTGACGATTTAGCTTGTAATGTAGACGCTGCAACAGGTCTTATTACGGTCAATGTTCCTGCAAATACAACCAAAAGTGTTGTAATTGGAGGTTTACCGAAGAAAGATGAATCCGGTGCAGATTATACCTATACTGTTGTTCAGTGTAATAACATAGGTGCACAAACAGGCACACTTACACCGACAATAAATCATTCCGGTGATTATAATGTAATTACTGTATCGGTTAATAACAGCGAAGCCCAAGCTTCAGATTGTTATATCAAAGTAAAGAGAAACACCACCGAAACCGTCAGACGCATACCCGACAATACTGCTAATGCATACACTGATTCTCAGATAATCAGTAGTCGTGCGGGCAGCGGCTACAGTGTTGTATTCAAAGATGTACCGAAATACAAATCAGACGGTACTGCATATATATTTAAATTGACAGAAACACCGTCCGATGCCGTAGCAGATGCAAGCACAATCGGTCAAACATCAGGAAGTACAGTGGTTAATTCTCATGAATTTACTGTTTCAGCTACTCGTTTCGGTTATACAGGTACTTGTAAGAAAAAGACAAGCGGAACAGGCAATAAGGCGTATGTTGAGCAGTACGACATCACAAATACTCTGCCTGTATACGCTTTCAATGCAGATGTTGAGTGGGATGATGATAATAACCGTGACGGTAAGCGTCCAACAAGTGATAATCTTTCGGTAATTCTAAGCAGAAGAATTGGTACTGGCACTAAGTCTACAGTAGCAACTGTTAGTACTAAATCAGATGCAGACAATAAGTGGAATTACACCCTGACGGGTGCTGTTCCGAAATATTCGGAAAGTAATGTTCTTTATATTTACAGCATATCTGAGAATGATTTCACAAATTACGGAAGTTATACAAGAAAGTATTCAAAATCAATAACTATGGTTGCATCCGGTTTACCGACCAACAATAGTGCTGAATCCGGAACGAATGAAGTTTCAGATATGAATACAACAACAACTGATACTGTTGCAACATTCCATATCAAAAATGAATATATTCCAGAAAAGGGAAGTATAACAATCAATAAGACATGGGCAGGTGAAACATTAGAAGGGCATGATTACCGTAGTGTTGCACGACCGAATGACCTGACAGTTACTTTAAAACGAAAGTATCAAGGTGAAAATGATACTGTAACAGAAGAAACCGTTGGAACATATAATGGGTCATGGACTAAGAATGATGATACATGGTCATTAACTATAGAAAATCTTTATCTCAATACAAATCCGACCGCTGATAAAGTTACTAATGGTGCTTCAAAGGTTTATACATATTATTTTGAAGAAACTGTACCGGGAGGATATACGGTAACATATAGTCAAACTCAAAATACAGGTGTTAATCTTGTAAAAGATGGTACTGTTTATATGGGTGCAACGAATACCCTGAACAAAAAAAAGGTGAAATTCTATAAAGAGTGGGACGATAGTAACTATTCTGATAGAGATCATATTCACTATGATGTTACAGCGGATATAAAACTTAATGGTACTGTAGTAAAGAATGTTACTATACCAAATGGAAATACCACAGGGGTTGAAGTTGAGCTTCCGGAAAATATCGGAGGAACAGCAACAAGTTATACTCTTACAGAAACAAATATCAAGTATAATTATAACCCGACCTATAAAGTAGGCAATAGTGGTTCATATGATGCAACAGCTACATTCAATACCTCAGATAATTCTGTAACTATCAAAAACAGTCTACCGCTTGTAAGATTCATAGTTCATAAGGACTGGGATGATGACAGCAACCGTGATAATAAGCGTCCTGAAAGTCTGACATTTACTCTTACACAAAACGGTAATTTAATCAAAAGTGATATTACAACTTCCCCCGGAGGATGGACTTCTGATTATACGCCATATTATCTTGTATATGACAAAAACAATGCAAAGTATACTTACAGCATAACAGAAAATGATTTTGCTAATAAATCAACTGATTATGCAGGTTCACCGATGTCAACAGTAATATCAGCTCCTGTTATAAGCGGTAATTTGACAGAATACACCTACACATTCACCAATAAAAAGGTAACAACTTATAAAGGCGATTTGCAGGCAAACAAGAAATGGGACGGAGATGAAACACATAAAGAATACACCCGCCCAGCAAATGTAACTGTTCAGCTTTGGTGCAGTTATAATGGCGGGGAGCCCATTTACGCAGCTAATGCTGATTATGTAAAATCTTTTGTTGGTTCAGAATATGTTTTTGAGCAAACACTTAATTCCGACAACATTTGGTCTTACACATTTAAGGATCTTCCGCTTTATATGAATGATGGCGGTACGGACAGTGTTCATCCCGAAACAAATGGTGAACAGAATAATGGTACCTTCTATCAGATTACTTATTACATTATGGAGAAGGATACCAACACAGGTGGTCTGACGGGTTATGATACCTCTTATTCCAACACCGGAGCTATTACCAAAACAACCTATTCTTACAATGATGTTGGTGTTCAGCTTGAAAATGGTGATGATAAGAGTATAAATGTCATCAACACCCTTAAGACAACCTCAGTTACTGTTAATAAGGCGTGGTCAAACAACAGTTGTCCTGAGACATTGGCTGAAGATAGATATAATGTAAATATCAGCGTTACATCAACTGATATTGCTTCTTATAATCAGACCAAGCTAACAACCAATAATACTGTAACTTTTGATGGACTGCCTCTTTATAAATCTGATGGTACGGCGGCAGAGTATAAGATAGAGGAACTTACCACAACGCCAGAAAATCCGCATAAGTATAATTTTACACCGAGTTACAGCGTTACCAATGGTCAATTTAAACCTACAGCAACTCACCAAATAACCGTTACAAACACCCTCCCAATAACAGAGATAGTGATAACTAAGAACTGGCTGGATAAGTTTGAAAATCTTGATTACAGCAGTTTCAGACAGACTGTAAACTTTGAAATTCAACGCAGGACGGATGGCACTAATTGGGAAACATTACCGGAAGTTTACACTGCAAGTATTCCAGAATCAAAGGATAATGCTAATAACAAGTGGACATATACAATATCAAATCTTCTGAAATATGATGTGAATAATAAACCGTATATGTTCAAGATAAAGGAACTCCCTGTAAACGGTTACGAGAGGACAAGCCCGGCAGATACAGACACTATTACCGAAACTGCCGCAGCTGACAGTCATTCATTTGCCTTCACAAACAGGTTGTATACCCGTGATATTACTGTGAATAAAAAGTGGGATGACAGCGGATATACACCGCAAAGCGGAGAAAATCTGCATTATGACATTGATATTACTCTCAGCAAGGATGCTGTGGACAATGTCAATCCGGCAATAAGCTATACAGGAAAAATTAATGCAGGTACAACTTATGATTCTACACAAGTTGTCAGCGGTGGAAGTGTAATATTCAAAAATGTTCCGGTATTCGACAAATCAGGTGCAGTTATAGAATACACTGTTTCAGAAAGCCCCTGCAGAGCAAATGAAAGTGCAGAAGTTACGACTCCATACGGTTATTATCTTGTAAGCGGTTATCCGACAAGTACGAATACAACTGTTAATAGTCAAAGTTGCATTAGTACCTACACATTCCAGAACAAACTCCCCGTTGTTAATATTCCTGTCACAAAGACATGGAATGTTGATACAAAATATCACACATATCAGAAGAGCAATGTAACTGTTCAGCTTAAACGTGAGAGTACAAACGAATCTCAAAAACAGGTTGACGAAAAGGCAATAGAACTAAGCAACGGAACAAATGACAGTTATACATTCTCAAATCAGCTGAAGTATGATGCAGAGTATAACGCTTATACCTACAGCGTAACAGAAACTAAACTTGAGGGTTTCAATGTGAGTTATTCACCTCAAAATGTAACAAGTACAGATAATTCACTTGCTCTCGGTGTAACAAACACAATGATAACGGGTGATGCGGAAGTAAGGAAAATCGACAAATATATTTTTAATGTTGACAATGGAGTTGAAATTCCTGTATCTGATGCATATTTTGAACTGTATCAAAAGGATTCATCTAATAATAATGTATATGTAAATGTCCGTTTGCTTAGTGAATCAGATGATGATGTAGGAGAGAATAAAACTTATCCTGCATCTTATGTCGGTTACTATGTCATCGACAACAGAACAGGAGCAAGTAACCATTATGTCAAATCCGGCAGTGACGGTTATATCAAATTCAAGGATCTTCCTTTAAATAATTACTATCTCAAGGAATGTGAAGGTAGCAATGATACTCCACTTCCGACAGGATTTGTGCTTAATACAGAGGAATATCATTTTACTGTTGGAGTTGAAAATGCTGCAGCAACTGCCTCAACAACATCGTATTATACCGGTGATAATAACGGTACGCCTTATGGATTTATAGTAAGCAAAGACAACCAAAACCGTATAGGTAATGAAGAAAATGTACCGCAGGTCGTTATCGGAATACAAAAAGTCGATGCTGAGGATAATACAAAAACTCTTCAGGGTGCGTCTTATCTCGTACTTCGTATGAAGCATTTTGAGAACAGGACAACTGGTGAAACCTCAGAAGATGATTTTATTGCAAATGCAAAAAAATCTGTTGAAGAAAGCGGAAGAATATATTCCGAAGATAAAGCTATTGCGAAGTATTGGAACAAAATAGGTTCAGGAATAACTGATTCGGAAGGAAAGTTTATTATTAACAATAAACTTGATGGAACGGATATTATATTTGGTACGTATGCATTCCTTGAGGTTCAGGCTCCGATAGGTTATGAATGTACTTATGACCGGAATTATCCAAGAACAGATTCATATGAAGGTAATGACTTGTATGTTGAAGTTTCTGCTACACAGATGACACCTCCTGTGATAGTTCATGAGAACCCCCGCAAGAGTACACAGTTAGACATCCTCAAAACCGATGAATTCGGTGATCCTCTCAACGGGGCAGAGTTTGAGCTGTATTACAGATCGACAAAGACAAAGGAAATAAAGACCTATTCTTATGATTATAAGGCAAATGGTACGATTGCCACTCCTTCTGTCAGTGGTGTTCAGGCTATTCAGCCCAGAACTGATCCAGACTATATCTACAAAGATAATTATATAAATGGAAATCGTTGGATTCCCGGATACGAAATACAGCTTACCTTTGAAACAGGCTGGGATGATCCGCATATTTACTTCCTTGATGAAAATGATATGCCGATATTACAGCCTAATCCGGGTTATCTGTTGGAAAAAGCAAATCCGTCAGATTTGTATTATACTATCCGCACACCTGTAAATGCAGCAAAGTTTGTGCTGAATAATGGCATAAACAAAGGTTCTTATTCAAAGACCTCAACAGCAACAGAAATTATTGCAGATGCTGATGGTCTGGCAAAATATACTGTTCCGTCAACTGGTGAGTCAGGTAAATATGTTCTCACTTCAACAAGTGTTCCCACACCCGTTGTACAGAAATTTGCAGCCGAGAAAAAAGCAACTGACATTCACATAGCAACAGTAGTAACAGGTGATGACGGTCAGACTGAAAAGATCACATGGCTTAAACCTGAGGCAGGACATGAATCAGAAAATCCTCAGACAACAGTAGATTCAGACTATATTGGCAATCCTGTCGGAGATATTAACAATTCTGCTGTGAAAAAAGTTAAAATTGTCAAGTGGGGAGTGTATTATTGGCTTGAAAAATCTGCTCCGAAGGGTTATAATAAGGATAGAGAAATATCAGAGCCGTTTGTAGTAGATGCTGAAGAAGCAGATAAGGTAATAAATATCGACAAAGCCATAGATACACGCCAAAAGGGCAAGGTTGAGCTTACAAAGAAATCCGAGCAGAAATTAGGAAGTGCTGATATAGGAGCTGTACTTTCGGGTGCAGAGTTTGAACTGTATAAAAAGGGTACAACTGATGTTCGACAGTATCTCCTGAAAAAGAGCAGTAATGAATACTTAGTTGTTGTTGCAGAAACTGGCAAGAGTGAGATTCAGGGTTCAGCAGGAAGTGAGTATCTGAATGTTACAGATGCGGATTTGAAGAATACACTTACTACTGCCGGATACGAAGTTAATGGCGACAATAATGACAGTCACTTTAAACTGTATACTGTAGCCACAACAGCCGCCACAACAGGAAAATTCCTTATCGAAGGCATTGACTGGGGACAGTATTACCTTAAGGAAACAAAAGCACCTGATAATTACACAAATATTGATTCTTCCACAAATCAGCCGAACAAGGTAGAATTTTCAGTCGGCAGGAATAATTGTGGTGATGTAAAACAGGAGCTTGTCTGCACAGACGAAATTGAATCTGCAAAGATACAGATAACAAAGACAATCAACGAATACATTGACGCATGGGGAACACCGACATTCATTTTCAAAATCAAGGGAATGAACGACGAACATAGTGCATACACAGACTATGAAAGAACAGTTAGCTTACAGGTTACATCTAAAGATAATAAGTTCTCGACAGATGAAATAAAGGTAGAGCCCGGTGTGTATGAAGTAAGCGAAATAAATGTATCGAGATATTCTGTATTGAGCTGTTCGATTGATACTACAAATTCAGTTCAGACGTATACAGATTATAGCACTGAAAATTCCGGAAAGGCAGTATTTAAGGTGGAGAAGAACGGAAAAGTAGTAGTTGACTTTGAAAATACCATTGACTACTATGACAAGTTCACACATACCAATCTGCAAAGGAATGACTTCCATGGTTATAAGGGAATAAAGGTAGTTTATAATCAGCTTATTGACCTTGACGATACTGATTCTTTAGCAAATAATAAAACAACTACCATCGAAAAGAAAAATCTCACAGGTTATCTTATTCCGTCAGGCGGTGGAAATTATGTTCCTATGACTACTGAGCAGCTTGAACAGCTTAGTTTCACCTATACTAATCCCGGAGAAGATGATGCAAGGTTCGGAACTTCGTTCAAAGATAACACAGATGCTAAGACTATCACTGTGAATAATTCACAGATAGTATCAGCAGGATGTTCGTATGTTGTTAAGGCGACGTATGGCGGTCTCACAACAGACCTCACTCTGAACTTTAAAGAACGTACACATCCCACAAAAATAACAAAAACTGTTATCTTTAAAGCAGACAGCGGTAATTATTCATACTTTGAAGATGAAAATGAAAGAACGTCAGAGTATGTATATGTGTACACAATAGACAGTAGTACACAGACCGTATTAAGCATAACCCACAACGGTAAGCCGGTAAAAGAGGCAGATGTCAAGATTCCGCCATCGGATTATATTAATGTGAATGAAGCTTATAGAAGTTCAAAAACATTTAGTATTTGGGAAAGTGATAATCAATCTTATGATTTGAGTAGTTTCGATTTATGGAAGGGTCTCTCCGGAGATGATACGATAACCTTTACCGCAACACTTGTCGACAGCTAAATAATACATTTGTCATTCTGAGATGCAGTTATATGCTCTCAGAATGACGAAATGTTATCCATGATTACTCAGTAAGAAGAAAGGAGAGTAAACATAAATGAATACTAATATAAAAGAGGTAAAAAAGAAGAAACGCTCTCCTGCACTTCTTACAACGATATTGTTGTTGTTTTTGCTTATAGTTATACTTGTCACACTTGCGTTTTTCACATCGTTTGATGAAGTGACCAATGCATTCACAGGAGCGAGGATAGATATAATCCTGACCGAGCCGAAATGGAAACCGAATGATGCACTTAATATCGTACCCGATACAACACTTGACAAAGACCCGTATGTAACAAACAACGAAAACATTCCTACATATGTTTTTCTCAAGGTTACAGTACCGGCTGTGAAGTATAAGTATGATCAGAGTAGTGGTGCTACTCAGGGAAGTATGGCTTATGACGGAACATCTGCTTACGTTCCGATTTATAAGTTTATAAATTCTGATGGTACAAATAACGAAGAAACTGATATTTCAAAAACAAATCAGAAAGTCAATGATGGTTGGAAACTGGTTTCATTTACTTCTCCAAGTACAGAACAAAATCCAAGACTTATTAATGGTGATGATTCAACAAAGGCAGCATATGAATATGTTTATTACTATTATGGCAGTTCTGCTGCAACCACAATAACCGCACTTGACCCACATACCCAAACAACAAAGCCCTTGTTTGATAAGGTACATTTGCTCAACTTCCGAAATTATGAAGCTACTACAAATCCATATAGCATTAATCGTGATTACAGTATTACAGTTGAGGCATACGGTATACAGGCGAATTATCTTTCAGACGGCAATGGCACATTGACTACTAACGACCCTGAGAAAATATGGGAAATATTAAACAGCTGAAAGTGAGATGAACAATGATGAAAAAGAAAAAGCAATTTTTTCGTGGCGTAATTATAGGCACAGCACTTATTGTTCTTCTGGCTGCAAGTTTAACAACATCATATCTTACTGACAGGGAAATAGCGTATAATATTGTTACCATCGGAAATGTTGAGGTAACTATTGACGAAACTCCTTTTGACCCGACAAGCAGTTATCCGGCAGATGCAGGGACTGTTATCGGAAAAGCTCCTAAGCTTAAAAATGAAGGAACTACTGACGAGTATGTATTCATTAAAGTTTCAGTTCCGAAGAAGGAAGTTACTTTTTTGGATGAAACCACAGGAAAAAAAGATGGAAATACTAATCCAAGAACAGGTGAGATATTCAAACTTCTGACAAATGATACAGGTACAAAGTTGACACAAGATATTAATAATACTGCTCTTACAGACGTAACTTTTTATTATCACAAAGGTGATAATAGTAACAGTGTTGACGGTTGGTATTTAGTTTATACTACCGCAGCAACGGTTAATTCTGTTGATTATAACGTCTACACTTTCGGTTACAATAAAAAATTGAAACCAGGGGATTCAACCAAAACTCTTTTTGACAAGATACAGTTAAAGAGTATTATTGACACGGAAGTAAAGGGAGATGTGTCAATCCAAGTCGGAGCGTATGCAATACAATCTGATGAACTGAATCTTCCAGGGATTGAGAATGATTACGAGGGACATTTGTCTACTACAAATGTAGAAACAATATACAACATCGTAAAGAATAAAGGTGGGGTGTGATGTGAGATGAAAAAGAAAATCATATTTGTTCTGAGCATCACAGTACCATTGATGATATTGCTTACGATTGGAATAACTATTGCATATCTGAGTAACAAACCTGATGATGTTACAAATACCGTCAGCGTTACGGAGGGTAAAGTAAGTATAGAAGAATCATTTCCCGTAGTTTCCGAGCAGTCGATGAATAATGAATTTACAAAAGAAGTTCAGATAAAAAACACAGGTACAACACCGTGTTTTGTGCGTGTGTTTGTTGATTTTTCGGATAGTACAATCCGTGATAATTCTAAAACTAAGATTGTAAAAGCAGATGGAACTACTCAAGTAACTTGGAGTGAATTCATTGAGAATCCAGGAACAAATTGGGAGTATGTTTCAAATGACAATGATAAGCTCAACGGATATTTCTATTATAAAAAAATATTAAATGTAGGGGGATCGACTGATTACCTGTTGAGAAAAGTTTTTGTAGATTACAGAGCAAATGATGAAGACAGCAATATCGACAAGATAACTGATTTTGAAATGATAGTGTATGCAGAAACTGTTCAGACAACTGAAATTACTACGGATGGAACGTCTAAAGTATATACTGATTCAGATTGGAAAACCGCTTGGGAAAGTTTCCTTAAAATACCTACACCATAAAAACAACAAAAAACCGCAGCCGTTGCTTTTAAAAGCAATAGTTGCGGTTTTTTTATTTATTCGGTTTTGTAAAGATTCTTCGTCGCTACGCTCCTCAGAATGACATTTTTTTGAATAGCAAAGTAAAGCCGCCCAAATGTCATCCTGAGCGAAGCGAAGGATCTTTTAAATAAAGTAGTTATTCTGGAAAGATTCCTCACTGTGTTCGGAATGACAGTGTACGGTCATAAAGTTCCACTCTCCAAACTCAACACTATCAAAGGAGCTGCATTACTTCGACACTTCTTGCAATAAAGCCTTCGAGTTCGGCAGCGGAAAGTCTTCTCTGACTGATTGCGGCAAGGTCATAAATGTGACGGCAGATAAGTTTCTGCTGGTCATCCTCAAAACTTTCAAGCTTTTCAACAATGGGGTTGGCAGTATTTATAATAAGAGTTTCCTGAGCCTTGTCGTTATTGTCGCCGAAAATATTTCCGTAGATACGGTTCATATCATTGATACGTCTCTGGTATTCGTTGATGGTGATAATGGCAGGAGTACCCGTTGTTTTAAGTGACTGAGCCTTTATTTCAAGCTTATCCATACCGAGTGCGGTTTTGAAAATTTCGATAAGCTTATCATCATCGGGCTTTTCTTCATTTTCGGATGTTTCTTCGTCATTTTTAAGAACTTCATCAATTTCAGAGTCGATTCTTACGAATTTAACATCCTGTTCTTTGTATTCAAGGTATGTTACAAAGTGGGTATCAATGTTATGTTCAAGGATAATAGCGTCAAGGTCATTATCTTTGAAAAGTTTTATATACTGAGCCTGAACATCTGTACTTGATACATAATATACTTTATTGTCATTAAGCTTTGGAAGCTCGCCAAAGGTCTTGAATTCATCATTTATGGTCTTGTAAAGGATAATATCTTTCATTCTTTCATAGAATTTGTCATCCTTTATGCATCCGAATTTGATGAATGGTGAAATGTCATCCCAATAGCTTTCATACTCTTTTCTTTCGTTTTTGAATACGGAAACCAGCTTGTCGGCAACTTTTTTTGTGATATGCTTTGATATTTTTGCTACTTCACCGTCATTCTGGAGGAATGAACGTGAAACATTGAGCGGAAGATCAGGACAGTCAATAACACCTTTGAGAAGCATAAGAAATTCCGGTACAACTTCTTTGATATTGTCGGCAATATATACCTGATTTGAGAAAAGTTTGATCTCACCGGGCATAACCTGAAGCTTGTCGGTCTGCTTCGGGAAGTAAAGAATACCCTTGAGGTTGAAAGGATAATCAACATTGAGGTGTATCCAGAAAAGAGGAAGGTTAATGTCGGGGAATACTTCTCTGTAAAAATCTTCGTATTCTTCAACCGTACAATCCTTCGGAGCTTTGAGCCAAAGGGGATTTGTAATATTCACAGGCTTTTCCTCGGGCATTTCTTCTCCCTCGGTTTCTTTTTCATCCTGTACACATTTGAAATATATTTCGTATGGCATGAAATGACAGTATTTTTTAAGCACAGAACGGATTTTAAGTGTGTCACAGAATTCCATTCCGTCCTCAGAAAAATGCATGATTATTTCAGTACCTCTGTCGGATTTGTCACAGTCATCAAGTTCATAGGTCTTTGAACCGTCACTTGACCAGTGTACAGCCTGAGAATCTTTGAGGTAGGAAAGAGTGTTTATCTCTACAGTGTCAGATACCATGTATGCTGAATAGAAGCCGAGACCGAAATGTCCGATTATTCCTCCCTCAGCATCTGTTTTATCGCTGTATTTCTCGATAAAATCCTTAGCACCGGAAAATGCTACCTGTGTTATGTATTTTTCAACCTCTTCATCGGTCATACCGATACCATTATCCTTGACTGTAAGGGTTTTTGCATCTCTGTCAAGTATAACATCAATTCTCGGAGTTATACCGTCATCCTCAGCCTCACCGATAGAGCAAAGACTTTTGTACTTTTTAATGGCATCGCAGCTGTTGGCAACGATCTCTCTCAGGAAAATATCCTTGTCAGAATACAACCATTTTTTGATTATCGGAAACAGATTTTCCGAATCAACTTTGATTTGTCCTTCACGTTTCATTTTAAAATACCTCCGTTAAAATAAAAATAATATAAATTATCAGTGTTTATTTGTACAGTGAATCAGCTTTCACTGTTACCGGAAACACTGCGTTCCAGCCATTGCTGATAAGTCATAAGCACCTTACGGGGTTTAGCACCCTCGTGAGGCCCGACTATACCCATTTGTTCCATTTCGTCAATAAGTCTGCCGGCTCTTGCATATCCTACACGGAAACGTCTTTGCAGCATTGATGTTGAAGCCTGACCTGCCTCAACAACACATTTAATTGCTTCTTCCATCATAGGATCAAGATTTCCGTCACCATCGTCAGAGCCTGAACCGCTGTTTTCGGCTACGGCACAGTTTTCGATCTGGTCAATTACACTGCTGTCATATTCAACTACTTTGGATTTCTTTATGAATTCGATAATATTCTCAACCTCGGTATCATTCACAAAACAGCCCTGAATACGCACAGGTTTTGTTACACCGAGAGGTGAATACAGCATATCACCCTTACCGAGAAGTTTATCCGCACCGCCCATATCAAGAATTGTTTTTGAGTCTGTAAAGGTTTTAACTGCAAATGCAATACGGCTCGGAACATTGGCTTTTATAAGACCGGTGATAACGTCAACAGAAGGACGCTGAGTAGCTATTACAAGATGCATACCAGCAGCTCTTGCCATCTGTGCAAGACGGCATATAGACTCCTCGACTTCTTTTGAAGCAGCCATCATAAGGTCTGCAAGTTCATCTATGACAATTACTACCTGAGGCATTTTTTTGAGTTTTACAGGCTCTTTTTCAATATTCTCCTGATCGTCATTAAGCTCGGACTGAGCCTGAGCAAGCATTTCGTCTTCCTCAAATGTACGGTCATTATCATTTGTTATGTCGTCATTATAATAAATTTCGGATTGTGCATTTTGTTTTTCGACATAGCGGTTATAGCCGTGTATATCACGAACGTTGAACTCTGCAAAAGTTTTGTAGCGGTTAAGCATTTCATTTACAGCCCAATTCAATGCACCGGCTGCCTTTCTCGGATCTGTTACGACAGGAACGAGCAGGTGGGGTATTCCGTTATAAACACCAAGTTCAACAACTTTTGGGTCAATAAGCAGAAGCTTTACATCATCGGGATTCGATTTATACAAAAGGCTTACAAGCATTGAGTTTATGCATACGGACTTACCAGAACCGGTAGAACCTGCGATAAGCAGATGCGGCATTTTGCTCAGATCGGCAAGAGTTATTTTTCCTGTAATATCCTTTCCTAAAATAACTGTGAGGTTACTTTTTGCATTCTGAAATTCTTTTGATTCTACCAGATCACGCATTTTTACAGTAGATACGGTTTTGTTAGGTACTTCAATACCTACGGCAGCTTTGCCCGGAATAGGAGCTTCAATACGCACACCCATAGCAGCAAGGTTCATTGCTATATCATCGGCAAGGTGAGTTATTTTGCTGATCTTTACTCCTGTGGCAGGCTGAAGTTCAAACCTTGTGACAGACGGCCCTTTACAGATGTTTACTATACTGGTCTGAACACCAAAGCTTTTAAGTGTTTCCACAAGACTCTGACCCACCTGATTCAGTTCCATAGATATATTTTCCTGATTTTCGGGTGGTTGTGGTTCGAGCAGGGTAAAGGGAGGCTTGATATATTCGCCTTCGATAAAACTGTTGTTTGTAATATCAAAATCTTTTTCCGGCTGAGTTTTAGTTTGTTTTGGTTCAGGAGTTTTTTGCGGTTCGGGTTTAGGCTTCGGCTGATATACGTCCTGAACAGGCACTGATTCTTCAACAGGCTCTGCATTGTTTTCAGGATAATATATTATATCATCGTCAGGCACAAAAGCAGGCTGTTTGTTTTCGTCCTGAACCGGAGGTATTTCCACATCAGGCTCTTCATCAGTCTTTTTCTTTTTAGTTTTTGGGTTTTCAGGTTTATTATTTACACTATCCGGAGAGTAAAAAGGCGTATTTTTAACCTTAGTGAATTCATTGTCGGGATTTTTCTTTTTCATTTTTTTCTCGACTTGTTTCTGAACGTATTCCTCACGAAGTTTCTGACGTTCCTGAGTTTCCTGTTCCTGTTTTCTGCGTCTTACTTCCTGACGTATTTTCTGATTATCGCTTATGTGTTCGCTTACCTTCTGAGCAGGTCGTCTGATAGTATCGATGAAATTTACGACCATTGAATCAAGTGTTGCGAATAAAGCCGCAAGAAAAGCAGCCGATGATATAAGACCTGCTCCTACAGAACCGAAAAGATTAACAAGGGGAATACCGAGTATTGCACCCACTGCACCGGCAGAAAAATGATGATGTGCAGAATATGCTAACGAATCATTGAGAGAATTGAAATAATTTACATAATCTGCGGCATCTGCCGTAAAGCAATATATTATCATCGAAAATAAAAAGGTCAATAATGAAAAAAGGAATACCTTAAGTTTGAAATGTTCGGTAGGTTTATCCTGAACATTCTGATAAGCACAATATAAAAGTATGATGGAAAGTGCTATAGCAGATACTCCGAAAGTACCTCTGTATAGGATATGTAATGCATACCATACATTTTCTCCGTGCATGAAGAAAATCAGCAGCAGCAGTACGCTCAATATAAACTGAACAACTGCAATAATAAACCTTTTTCTCTGATACTCCCATTCTAAACGGGCTGCGGATTTTTTTCCGGAAGAGGAAGATTTGTTTGAAGCGGTTGTTTTTTTAGCTTTTGAAGAAGATTTGCGTTTAGGCTGACTTTTTTTCTTTTTAGCGGATTGTTCAGCCATTTTGTCACCTCCTGAATTAATACAATCGGGCAACAAACTAATGCTGCCCGATAGATACGATCAGAACATAAGCTGCTGATCAGGGTGGAAAAGATTAGCACCTGTGGAAAGTTCAACTATACTGATTATAGTCACGATAACACCCACAACGGCGGTATAAAGGATAAAAATATACATTCTGTCTGTTTTGAGCAGCCACTTAAAAAGCTTAATGGCAAAGAAGCCCACAACAGCGGCAACGATCATTCCTAAAAGTACAGGAAGATAGTCAATGGAAACACCCTTTCCGTCTTCGGGGAAAAGAGCATCTTTACTTTCAAGAATTGCGGCTGCCACGATGGCAGGAGTACCGAGTATAAATGAATAATCGAGAGCAGTTTGTTTGTTTATGCCACGCATTTCGCTTGCCGAAAGGGTAGAGCCTGAACGTGACACACCGGGGAAAAGAGCAGCAACGCATTGAGTAAGACCTACGATCAAAGCATCGACAACATTATATTTTCTTCTTCCTGCACCGCCTTTGCGTACAATACCTTTTTGTTTGTATCTTTCGGTAATTTTTTTATTTTTCATATCTCCGATAAAGAGCAGTACGCTTGTTGTGATAAGGGAAAGACCAACAACTATAAAATATCCGTTTTTAGAAAAGAGGTCTCCCAGATCCTTGAGTTTCATATCAGTACCGGGTATAGGCAGGAACAAAAGGAAAAGGGGAAGAAGACCGATAATGACCATCATCACCATATTTCTTTCAGGATTCATTTTAGACCACTGAAATTTTCCTGTAAAAATATCCTTTACCATAAGACCGAATTCTTTGATAAGACTTATGATAAGTTTGATATATACACCGACCACAGCAGCAAGTGTACCGATATGCAGCATTACGGAAAAGAACAGATTATCCTCGGTCATACCGAAAATATGCTGTGTTATAGCCAAATGACCGCTGCTTGATACGGGCAGAAATTCAGTAAGTCCCTGAATAATACCCTGAACTATTGCACTAAGAATATCCACTTATATGTACCCTCCAGTTATGTTCAATATCACCGGTTCACCGATGATATTGTTTTGTTGTACTACGGCATAATTATATTAATCTGCCGTAAAAAATATGAATACACCGTTAAGATTTTTTTCTTGAAGTTTTTCTTTTTGCTTTAGGACGTTTTTTGTCTATAAGACTGTACAGGGCATCAAGAGCGTCTTCAAGAGAACCTATACTGTCGATAATGCCCTCGCTCACAGCATCCTTTCCGTCAAGTATTGTGCCAATATCCATCACAAGTTCATCGGTATTCATGGCAAGTTCATTATACCTTTCGGGAGATATTGACGAATGGTCTGTAACAAAGGATGTTATGCGGCTCTGCATACGCTGAAAATATTCAAAAGCCTGAGGAACACCCAACATAAGACCGTTCATTCTGACAGGATGAATGGTCATTGTGGCTGATTCGGCGATAAAAGATTTTTTAGCAGCTACAGCTATGGGTACGCCTATTGAATGACCTCCGCCGAGTACGAGAGAGACAACGGGTTTTGTCATTCCTGCCACAAGTTCGGCAATAGCAAGACCGGCTTCAACGTCACCGCCTACTGTATTGAGAATAATAAGCAGACCGTCGATCTGTTCATTTTGCTCAGCATAAACGAGCTGAGGAATTATATGCTCGTACTTAGTGGTTTTATTTTGCGGCGAAAGAACATAATGACCTTCTATCTGACCTATTATTGTAAGGCACTGAATGGTATGATCTTTGCAAAAAGAAATTATAGACCCCGAATCAAATATTATGTCCGAAGTTCTTTTAAGAGCAGTAATTTCTTCATTTTCAGACGACAAATCTTTATCGGGATTTTCGGCAGGTTCAAAAACGGTGTTCTGGTGTTGTTTGCTGTTTTTCATAAATATCAAGCCTCCATGCAATATTATTTGCATTTAAGCCTTACAGCATACATTTCAGTATAGCATTTTTTGAAGATTTCATCAAGGTATATTTTGATTTTTTTGATCAGTATTTTAATTTTTTTCTTATCAGAGTGCATATTGCAACTATCGGTATAGTAAGCAGTCCCCACAGAAAACTGTAGTAAAGGCATATCTGACCGAGAAAATTGGCAGGAAGCTGTGAATAATCCCACACATTGAGTTTTCCCCACAGATTTACGACACAGCCTGTCACAAATTCAGCAGATGTAATAAGAGAGCTGCCGATTATACATTTTTTCCAGAGAGCTATGTGTACTAATTTTTTAAATATCCTGTAGAGGAGCATAAAGCAGATACCACCGGTTATGACCATAGACCAATGAGTATATCTTCTCCAAAGTATTTCAATAATTCCGTATGATACGCCGCCGATAGAAAAAAGAGCGAAATTTCCTTTAGTATTATTTTTCATAACACCACCTCAGAAATATTATTCGCATTTTTTAATTGATTATTAATACTATTTTTTGAAATGGCATAATAAAGCCGTACACTGTCATTCTGAGCGAAGCGAAGGATCTTTAAAAGATTCTTCGTCGCTACGCTCCTCAGAATGACAGGTAGGCTTCGTTCCTAAGAATGACAGGCAACCAACTTTAT
>OMZF01000082.1 GCA_900315465.1 uncultured Eubacteriales bacterium
GCCGCTGTAAACATACGAAACGAAGGTATGAGAATAGCGTTAGCATAAACCACAAAACAGAACCGTGGGACACACGGGGTTAGCTCGCTTATGCTTAGTGCATTAGTACTATCGAACGAGAACCAAACTCGCCTGAAATCAGGGGAAGCCCCCGCCTCTTTAGGCGGGGGAGGATGTCACCAGCCTATAACTTGAGAATTTGAAGATTATATTTGACTGTTTGAAAAGGCAAACACAATACTAAGGTAGAACCAACTAGTAAATGTTAGAGGAAGATCCATCCAATTTATAAACAAAGTATCACTATCCCAAGACTCATTATTATTTGTCGTATACGAGTATATTACTACTTGAGTAGCATCTACGGCATCAATTGTATATTTTCCGGCTACAAGTGCCTCTGTGCAAAAAGTTGTGCGAACTCTTGTGTTTATAGTGTATGGTTTCGAAGCATCGAAATTGAATTAAGCTTTGTTTTGTCAGCACTGAGCAAGGTCAATACTCCATCCTGACCTCGTTTTATCGAACCGAAATCAGGTGCATTACTTTCGCTGAATGTCATTCCAAACTTAATTATTTTGTTCATTAATTTCATCTCCTGATAATTATTATTTTGAAAAGGATTATATTGTAAAACCGAATGATATTATTGGTATTTTACAGTTCATTTCAATGGACTTCTGTATATAATTTTGAAGTGAATAGATAAAATATCACAATTAAAGTAATATTATTCTTATTGACATAATTCAAGCGTGATGTTATACTTGAATTACTAAAATGTGAATTGTGAAAGGGAAACAAAATGAGCAAATTAAAACTTTGTCTTGTTTCATCTTCCGGCGGTCACTTGACACAATTATTTATGCTGAAACCGTTCTGGTCAAAGCATGACAGATTCTGGGTAACATTCAACAAAGAGAGTGCCGGAAGTTTTCTGAATGGCGAAAGTATGTATTATTGCTGCTATCCTACCAACAGAAATATTAGAGCATTGATCAGAAATACGTTTCTTGCAATAAAAGTTCTGAGAATAGAAAGACCGGATGTGATAATATCTACCGGTGCAGCTGTGGCTGTACCGTTTTTTTATGTCGGAAAATGTATGGGGATAAAAACGGTGTACATAGAGGTTTTTGACAGAATACATAAGCCTACATTGACAGGGAGACTTGTTTATCCTGTTGCTGACCGGTTTATTGTGCAGTGGGAGGAAATGAAGAAAATTTATCCCAATGCACAGTATTTGGGTAGTATATTTTAGTGGGAGAAACAGATGATTTTTGTAACAGTCGGAACACATGAACAACCGTTTGACAGACTTATAAAATATATTGATCACCTGACTACCGAAAAAATAATTACCGAAAGGATAATAATGCAGACAGGTTTTTGTAAATATGTTCCTGAATTTTGTGAGTGGAAGTCCTTTTATACCTTTGATGAAATGCAAAGTTTTATGAAAAAAGCGAGAATTATTATTACGCATGGAGGCCCGTCAAGTATAATGATGTCTTTGCAATACGGAAAAGTTCCTGTTGCAGTTCCGAGGCAAAAGAAATACGGAGAGCATATTAATGATCATCAGATTGAATTTGTCAGAGAAATGGCAGACGGAAGGAAAAATATTATCCCTGTCGAAAATATAGAAGATCTGAAAAGTATCATTCTGAATTATGATAAAATTATTTCAGGTATGTCTGTTGAGTTAATCAATAATAATGTGGATTTCAATAATCAGTTTGAAAACCTGATATTTGATATTATGAAAGGAAAATAAAATGGCAGAAAAGCCTCTTATAAGTGTTATTGTACCTGTAAAGGATGCTGAAAAATATTTGAACGAATGTATAGAGTCTTTGGTTGATCAGACATTATTTGGCAGTACGGAGGTTATTTTTATTAATGACGGTTCTAAGGATAAAAGCGGAATAATACTTGATAAGGCGGCAGAAACTTATGATAATTTCAAAGTTATACATACATTAAATTCAGGTGTATCATCCGCAAGAAATACAGGTCTTGACAATGCAAAGGGAAAATATATTTCTTTTATAGATGCTGATGATATGATCGAGCCGGATTTTTATGAATTACTGATAAGAAATTTCAAAGGAAGTACAGACGCTGTGGGATGCGGATTTACTGCTGAATATCCTGATAAAAGTGTTAAACACACTTGTAAAAGAAAAACAGTTATCAGCGGACGTGATATTATAAAAGAATTTCTGAAGGAAAATATTTTATCTCCGATAGTTACGGATAAGTTGTTTTTAAGAAATAAAATAGGTTACTTACGTTTTGATACCACTTTATCAATAGGTGAGGACAGGCTGTTCCTTTATAATTATCTGATGAGATCCGAACAAATAATAATATTACCTGACGGCAAATATCATTATCGTATGCATAATGAATCTGCCTGCAGATGTACTTTTAATGACAAAAGGCTTGATTCTGTCAGGGTATGTGAAAAGCTTACCGATAGTATCCGCAATGATATTTGCGAATTGCTGCCTGAAGCCGAGTGCAGTGAAATTGATATGAAATGCAGGATTTATGGTGAATTATATAGCTATGGTATGACCGAAAAATATAAGGAGCATTATAAAAATCTTAAACACGAGATCAGAAAATTCAGCCTTATCAAAAAGATGAAATATTCAGGTAAAAAACATACATTTGCTTTGGCAGCGGCTAAAATAAGTCCAAAACTATATGTATTTCTGAAATACGGACTGAATTTACAATATCATTAAATTGCTTATGGATGAAAAGTTATTATCAATAATTATACCTGTTTACAATGTAGAATATTATCTTAAAGATTGTATCGGGTCTGTTCTGAATTGTGACGATGAAGTTGAGATTATTCTTGTTGATGATGGTTCGCAGGATTCATCGGGAAGTATTTGTGACACTTATGCAGAGAAGAAAAATATAACCGTTATCCATAAGGAAAACGGTGGTTTGTCCGATGCAAGAAACACAGGATTAAGAGCAGCAAGGGGCAGGTATATATTTTTTATAGATTCGGATGATTATGTTTTTGATAAAACGATAGAAAAGCTGAATTGTTTTCTTAAAAATACCGAGTGTGAAATACTTTTATTTAACGCTGAGGCAAATGATGATTATTATACACATAAGGGACTTGAAGAAAGGAAAATATACACAGGTCTTGAATGTATAGAGTGTCAGCTGAAAGAATGCAGAGATTATCCCACAACTGTGTGGCTGGGGGTATATAGCAGAGAATATCTGATTAAAAATGATTTTTGGTTTGAAAAAGGACTTTTACACGAAGATGAACTCTGGACACAAAAAGTATTGATAAGTGCGGAAAAGGTATGCTGTATAAATAAGAAATTATATTATTACCGTGAGCGTAAAGATTCGATCACAGATATTAAAAATAAGGATAACCGTAAGAATATTGCTGATCTTATTTATATTTTTGGGGTTATGTTTACTTATACAGATGAAAAAGTGCAGGATTATAATTTACGAAAACTAATCAAAGCAAACATAGTAAAAAGATATTTGCATATGACAGCAAAATTTGAATTGTACAAATATCCCGACCTTGAAAAACAAATTGATAAAAGAATGCTTTTGCGTTATGCAGGAACATTTATGGATAGGATACGGGCATTGATTTTGCTTATCAGTACGAGACTTTATTGTAAAATTTCAAAACTGAAAGAGTGATAAATATTTTAAAACAATTTTTGAGGTACATTGTTGATCTGCCGAAAACGATTTATTTTAATTATCATTGTCTGCCGAAAAATCAGGCAAGAAAACTTCCTGTACGTATAAGCCACTCTGTAAAGCTTGGACTGATCGATAAGAACAGTATTATCATAAATTCCGATAAAATTGAAAGAAGTATGATAACTTTGGGTTACATGGGAGGACAGTTTGTAAGTGCAAATAATGGTTATATAAGTATCGTAAAGGGAAAGATAATTTTCGGCGGAAGCTGCAATTTGGGAGAAGGCTTTGGAATAGAAGTAAACGGGGGTACACTTACTTTCGGGGATAATTTTTATGCTAACCGAAATTTACAGATCGAGTGCCGTAATTCCATAACTTTCGGAAATGATGATCTGCTGGGCTGGAATGTAAGTTTCAGAGATACAGACGGTCATTTTATTATTGAAAATGGCAGGAAAAAGTCATTTATCGGACAAATTGAGATTGGGGATCATGTCTGGATGGCATCCGATGTCATAATACTGAAAAACAGTCATATTAAAGATGATTGTGTGATTGCCTGTAGGAGTACAGTGTGCGGTCTGAAAACTGAAAAAACAAATTGTCTTATAGCCGGAACACCTGCTGAAATTATTAAGGAAAATATTGAATGGGAAGAATAAAAGAATACCGCTGAACTGCCGGAAAAGGTATGTTCAGCGGTATTCTGTTTCTCAAAATCAATATTTTTTCAAAAATAAGAAATAGAATTATTTTATTGAAAGCCAATCGGCAATATCAATAATACGAATGCCCTCATATTGATATTCGTCATTTTTTGTTCTTGCAATAAGCATTTTAGGGTATGCATCTTTTATCTGTAAAAGAGGTTCTACTTCTTTTTTAAAGGTTTTTTCTTCACTGATGCTGTCAGAAACCTGAATGTAAAGTTTTTCATTTCTTTTTATTGCAACAAAATCAATTTCTTTTTTATAAAGAACTCCTACATATACTTCATATCCTCTTCTGAGTAATTCGATTGCAACAATATTTTCCAATACTCGTCCGAAATCCATATTTTTAGTACCCAGCTTTGCATATCTGAAAGCGTGGTCGCTGAGGTAATATTTATGACTTGCTGACAGGTACCTTTTTCCTCGTATATCATATCTTTTTATTTTATAAAATGCAAAGGCATTACACAGATATTCAAGATAGCTTGATACAGTTTTATTATTAATTTTATCTTTATTTGACGTAAATGTGTCGGCTATTGATCTGGGAGTTGTAAGATTAGAAATATTATCCATAAGAAAATCGACTATACGATCCATAAGAGCGGAATTTCTTATTTTATATTTCTGGCGGATATCTCTAAGTATCAATGTGTTGAATACATCTTCAATATAATCATATCTTGATTCTCTGTCCTTATACAGATAAGCACCGGACATTCCGCCGTCATAGATATAATTTTGAAAAGCATTATAAATGTCTGCTTCTTCATTATATTTCAGATATTCTTTAAATGAAAAAGGAAATACCTTTATTTCAAAAGTTCTGCCTGTAAAAAGGGTTGCGAGATCTGAGCTAAGCAGAAATGCGTTTGAGCCTGTAATGTAAATATCATAACATTCGCTCGCATGAAGGCTGTTGATAGTAAGTTCAAATTCAGGACACATCTGTATTTCATCTATCATAACATAATTTTCTTTATTCTGGTCATAAAGCCTTTCAATATACTCATTCAGTTTATGATAGTCCTTAAGATCCTCATATTTTGCAAGGTTAAAATTTATGTGTATGATGTTCGCATCGGGATACTGATCTGTAATATACTTTTTGAATGATTCAAGGAGTTTTGATTTTCCGCTTCGTCTTACCCCTGTGATAACCTTTATATCCGGAGTTCCTATTACATTTATCAGCTTATCAAGATATTGTTTTCTCTCAATCAGTTTCATAATAAGCACCTTCTTTAATTTATATTATAACAATTCTATTTCTCAAAATCAATATTTTTCAAAAAATGAGAAATAGAGTTTGATTCATTTGCCTGCATATGTCAAGGTTGCTAAAAGTATTAATATGTGATAAAATAACGGTATTGAGAAAAAAACGACAAAAAGGATAATGAATTTGTGAAATGAAAAAGTGTTGTCTGATATTGCTTTATTTCGGAAAAATGCCGAATTACTTTCCGTTATTTCTGAAAAGCTGCAGTTGTAATCCGTCGTTTAACTGGCTTATATTTACTGACGATAAGACACCATATGATTATCCCGAAAATGTGAAATGTGAATATACAACTTTTCAGAATATAAAGAAAAAAATCCAATCGGAATTTGATTTTCCTGTTTTTATTGAAACACCGTATAAATTATGTGATTTCCGTCCGGCATATGGTCTTGTTTTTGCTGATTATCTGAAAGATTATCGTTTTTGGGGTTATTGTGACAATGACCTTATTTTCGGGGATATGGAATATTTTTTACCTGATGAATTTATTGAACAGTATGATAAACTTTTCTGTCTGGGACATTTAGTGATTTTCAGGAATACAGAAGAAAACAACCGTCTTTTTATGAAATATGACTGGTATAAACAAGCCTTTACGGCAAAAGAAAATGTTATTTTTGATGAATGTTATAACAACTGTCAGAACATCCATGATATATTTTTAAAAGAGGGAAAAAGGGTTTTTGAAAAAGATTTGTCTCTGAACTTTAAAATACTTTCCACTCCGTTTGTCAAAATTACATTTCAGCCTGAAACAAGGACATTTGAAACTGATGACAGAGAAAGTCTTTATGTGTGGGACAGCGGTAAATTATACAGATATTATATGCAGGAGAATTCTTTGAAAAAAGAAGAATATCTTTATATTCATTTGCAGGAAAGAAAAATGAAATATCATCCGGATTTACTGAGTGAAAATCGCAAAAAGATAATTCCGAATTCATTTTTGCCGATGGAAACTAAAGAAATTAACGAAAGGACTTTTCCGAAAATAAAGAAAAAAGCTTTTACATTGCATTTATTGGAATATCATTTCAAATGGAAAATGCGTAAGCTGAAAAGAATTTTTAAAATATGAAAATAAAAACTACTGTTAAATTCAGTTCACTATATTCGGGAATAATGCTTTTTCTTCTTTATCATATTGTTTTTGTAAAATTTCCTTATGTGCCATTATTTGTACTGATACAAAGGATATTTACACTCGTTCTCGGAATTATGGTATTCCCGAAAATAAATTTTATAAATCTCAAAAAGCCTATAAAACTGTTGCTTGGTACATATTTGTTGTTTACTTTTATTTCCGCATTTTTGAATGAAGGAAATTATGAATATTCACATCCTTTTGTATCCGGTTTATTTTATATCCTTGCCGTAACAGAAATGGTCTGTGTTTTTTCTTATGTTGTAAGGAAAAAAGGCATACATTTCGTTATTGATGTTTTATTTGTGTTGTCATTTTGCTATGTCATAGTGAATGATTTTCTTGTGGTTTTCTTTCCGAATTGTTTTTACCGTTATGGCTGGTATTATTTTGTGGGGAATAAATTTTCCGTGTCATATAAGCATATTGAATTCATTGTGCTGTATTTTATTAAATGCCGGCATGATAAGAAATTTTTACCGTTTATTATTATGGTAATTTCATTATTAATTACACTTCGTGTCAACTGCATGACAGGTGCGGTCGGGATAGTTTTTTTCGGTATTTTGCTTTTTGCGGATACAGGAAAAATTATTGAGAACAAAATATTTTTGTTTATACTTATGTTGTTTTCGCTTTCTTTCCCGTTTATTTATGATTTTATAATGGGAGGGTACGAAGTAAGGTATTTTATAATATACATTCTGAACAGAACGGCTGGTCTGACAGGCAGAACAGAAATTTTTGATTATCTTCCTCAGATACTGAGGGGACATCTGCTTTTTGGTTATGGTCATAATACAGCTTATGAAGTATGGATAAGTATAACTGACTGGTATCCCAACGCACAGAACGGATTCTGGAATTGTGTATGTGAACAGGGAATAATATCAGCGATTCTGCTTTCGGTAATTACTGTTATGACAGCAGGAAGATGCACAGGCAAAACAGAAAAAATTCTGTTGGCGGTCATTTATGTTTACACGTTTTTAGGTTCTGTAGAAATAACAATGGATATTGCATTTATCACATGGGTGATATTTTTGTATATCGTGAAAGGAGAAAAATATGGGATTTCCTCTTGTCAGCGTGATAGTACCGTTTTATAATGCGGAAAAAAACATAGGGAAATGTATACAAAGTATTCTTTCACAGGAATTTAAGGATTTTGAACTGATATTACTGAATGATGGCTCAACAGATGATGCGGAAATAGTATGCAAAAGTTTTAATGATGACAGGATAAAATATTTTTACCATGATAATATAGGTGTATCTTTAACAAGGCGAAAGGGACTGTTGATTTCAAAAGGGAAATATATAACATTTATTGACGGTGATGATACTGTAAGACCCGATTATTTGAAAATAATGGTCAAAGAAATGGAAAATAATGATTATGATATTATTTGCTGTAATTCTTCAGACAGTATAAAATATGATACGGATATTTACCATAAAGACATGATAATAACAGATATATCATCGGTATATAAAGATTATTTTTCACAGAAAAGATATGCTTTTTGCATATGGGGAAAGCTTTTTAAAAGAAATTTGCTTGCAGACATTTCGTTTCCGGATATGAGTTATGCGGAAGATACATTTGTCATTCATCAGTATTTCAAAAAATGCCGTAATATCCGTTTGTTATCATATGCAGGGTATATTTACAGGGATAATCCGGAAGGAATAATGCATAATGAAAATGACAGTCAGGCGGAAGAACTGCTGAAATGTAATCTGTTTATTTGCGGAGAGTGTATCGGTAAATTTCCAGAGCTGAAAGAAACAGCAGAGCAAAAACTTATTTCAAATATGTTTTATGCATTACTGAGGTTATCATTCAATAGAAAAACGTCAATAAACAATGGATTTGAGTTACTTGATAAACATATACTTAATAGAAAATTAAAAGGCAGAATTCTTATTATGTATAAAAAACATCCTGAATTTACTATAAAATTTCTGAAAAAATTCTATCATAAGAAAAAGTGAGAGGATATATGAATTTTGGGATATATACTTTGAATGATAATGAAAATTACGGAAACAGACTTCAGAATTATGCGGTTCAGTACATTTTCGGTCAGTATGGAAATGTATTCAATATGAATGAATTGTTTTCCGATAATAAAGTCAGAATTAAATATGCATTGTGGAAATTAACAGGGGGAAGTATAGAACGTATTTTCAGGAATAAGAATTACAGAATTTATCGCTCGATAGATTTCAACAGAAAACTGAATTATAATAAAAAATCTGCCGATTATTATATATACGGCAGTGATCAGATATGGAACCCTTTTTATGCCGAAAATTTTTTTATAGATCCGGTTACACCAAAGGAAAAGAATATTGCTTTTTGTGCAAGTATCGGTATGGATAATATTCCGAAAGAATATGAAAATCTGTTTTCAGAGGGACTAAAGAAATTTACATATGTTTCGGTGCGTGAAAAAAGTGCCGTTGATATAGTAACAAAATACAGAGGGTACAGTCCCGAAATTTTGCTTGACCCGACGATGTATCTCACAGCAAAGCAGTGGAGAAGTATTGAAAGAAAACCGAAAGTCGTTATACCCGAAAAATACATACTTGTATATTTTTTAGGAGAGTATGAAAAGCAGAAAATATATGATTTTGCCGCTATCAAAAATATTCCGATAATTGATTTGTCTGAAAGGGAATGTGCCGGAAAATTTTCTCCCGAAGAATTCTTATATCTTATTGATAATGCATTTTATGTTATTACGGATTCATTTCACGCAAGTGTTTTTTCAATAATATTCAGGAAAAGGTTTTCAGTATCGGGAAGAAAGGATAATGATATTTCAATGAACTCAAGAATTCATACTTTGCTTGAAAGATTTGATATGCAGGAGCATTTTGTGAAAGGTGATATGCTGTATTGTATGGATGAAATACCCGATGTGACAGGGGTTTTAGAATATGAACGTAATAGAACAGATGAATTTATCAGAAAGGCAACAGGCATAAATAAAAAAGAATGAAAATAGAACGAACAAAAAATGCTGTACGGAATATAATTTTCGGTACAGCATTGAAAATTTATCAGATAATAATTCCTTTTTTGCTGAGAACAGTGATGATATATTTCATTGGCATAGAATATATCGGACTGAACAGTTTATTTGTTTCGGTGCTGCAGATACTGAACATGGCGGAGCTTGGAGCAGGCAGTGCAATGGTATTCAGTATGTATAAGCCGATAGCTGATGATGACACAAAAACAATTTGTGCATTGATGAAGCTTTACCGGCTTTATTATCATATCATCGGAACTGTAATTGCAGTTTCGGGTCTGATACTTACACCATTTTTAAAATATTTCATAAGCGGTGATGTTCCGCAGGATATAAATTTAACTATACTGTACCTTATGAATTTAACTGCAACCGTGCTTTCGTACTGGCTTTTCGCATACAAGAACAGTATTTTTCAGGCATATCAGAGAAATGATATTCCGGAAAAGATCACTATACTTACAAATACATTTCAATATGCTTTGCAGTTTGCGGCAATATGTATTTTCAGAAATTATTATTTATTTGTAATGATACTTTTACTTTCTCAGATAATTAATAATATCGTTACAGCAATAGCCGCAGATAAAATTTATCCCCACTACAGACCGCAGGGTGAACTTGCAAAAGACAAGGTAAAAGAGATAAATCAAAGGATAAAAGATCTTTTTACCGCAAAAATAGGATATGTGGTAGTAACATCAGCGGATACCATTGTTATATCCGCATTTTTAGGACTGAAAGTGCTTGCTGTATATCAGAATTATTATTTTATACTGACATCTGTTATCGGATTTATAACCGTGATTTTTACATCCGTTACCGCAGGGATAGGGAATAGTCTTATAGTAGAAACGGCAGAAAAGAATTTTGTTGATCTGAAAAAATTTACATTTATGATGTGTTTTTTAGGTTGTTTTTGCAGCAGTAGTTTTTTAAGTCTCTATCAGCCGTTTATGAAAATATGGGTAGGAGAGGAATATATTCTTGAATATCAGGCGGTGATATTTTTTGTTGTCTATTTTTATATAACAGAGATAAATCAGCTTCTTAATACATATAAAGATGCCGCCGGAATATGGCATAAAGACCGTTTTCGTCCTTTGGTGACGGCGTGTGCAAATCTCTTGATGAATATTCTGACTGTAAATTTCTTAGGGTTATACGGGGTCATTCTTTCAACTGTTATATCCACAGCAGTAATCGGTATGCCGTGGCTTCTGTATAATCTTTTTACAGAGATATTTCGTTTTGGAATGCTTAAAAGTTATCTGAAAAAACTGTTATTATATGTGTTATTATCCTTACTGATATGTACGATAACAACCATACTTTGCAGTCTTATCAGATTTGATAATATACTGACACTTATTGTAAGAATGTTTATTTGTCTTATTTTGCCGAACACACTTTTTATTCTTGCCTGTTTTAA
>OMZF01000163.1 GCA_900315465.1 uncultured Eubacteriales bacterium
GACCCCTTGTAGACTACGAGGTTGATAGGCTGCGTGTGTAAGTGCCGTGAGGCATTCAGCTTGGCAGTACTAATAGGTCGAGGGCTTATCCAAGTGTTTTTTCTTCTTTCTTCGCTTCCCTTTATTCAGTTTTCAGGGTGTGAGCCCTTTAACAGACTCTGTCATTGACAGGGTCTTTTTTATTTGAAAAAATGGCAACCGCAATCCCACTGGCTTTAGACAATGGGTAGTTCACAAAGTATTAAACCTGATTTGATAAAATGTTGAAAACTAAAAAAGAAAAAGCAGGGCAAATAACCTTAAAATAGGTTATCTGTTCTGCTTTTTGCATTAATACATATATCTTTCCATTGACATTCACCGCAAATTTCAGGAAGTATGCCTTTTTTAATGATATTTTCGTCTGCAAGACTGCGAAGAGTTTTCCACTTTATTTTAAAACCTGTTGAAAGTGAAATGGTACTTTTGCAGTTTTCATCTATTTTACTGACCTTAATTTCAGATATGCATTTGCCATTTATATTATTGGGGCAAAATTTACATATAACATCGCATTTGTCGGTAATGCAGATCTCCGGATCGTTTTTATCAAGATCACTGATTACGTTGGTCATATTTCTGATGAATTCCGGACTATATCCTTTTCCGATAAAAAACTGTATGCAAAGGCTGTGGTGTGGTCTGAGATATATCATAATTTTATTACAGTGTTAAGACGATTGACAATTATTGTTGCAAGGGTAATTTTTGCTAAATCCACCCAGATAAAAGGTATTACACAATATCCGAGTGAAGTCATAAGATCCATTTTTGTAACAAACATGAACCATGCTGTGCCAAGAGCGTAACATACAGCCACACCAATGATCATTGAGATTATAAGAGGAATAAGTTTTCTCTGAAATTTTTCAGCAGCTATTCCTACAATTATTGCAGTAAATATAAATCCTACGATATATCCTCCTGTAGAACCTGCAAGTATGCCGATTCCACCCTTTCCTTGTGCAAAAACAGGAAGTCCTATCGCACCCAGAAGTATGTATACAAGAACGCTTGTACCTCCTCTCTTCCAACCGAGCATCGCACCGGCAACGCACATTGCAAAGGTCTGCATAGAGATAGGCACTTCTCCGATAGGTACAGAAATTATTGAGCAGATACAGATAAGTGCTGAGAATATGGCAGTATATACCATATCAAGAACTGCTTTGTGCGATCTGCTCACTGCAGTTTCTTCTTTTGTTTTTGTGTTTTCCATTTTTTTATCTCCTTACTATTTATAGTGTCGAGTATATTATATAACTTAATATATAAATTGTCAACTGATAGATTGCGTTTAGGTTGACAATTGTTTTATAAAAAATCATCCGCTTTATACGGATGACTTTTTGTTATATCATATCAGATAATTGCTGATAAATATTTTTCAGATCAGGTATACGGTATACAAACTCCTGATCGTCCTTTACAGCTAAAGCAAATCCACTTTCGTTATCCATCATAAGAATTATCTTATCAAATTTTATGTCTGATGTTTCGTCTATTATAACAGGCTGACCGTCATTTCGTGAAACAGAAATATAAAAGCCATTTTTGCGGTAATTATCAATAATTTCATCTGTAAATGCGGTTTTTGTCTGCATATTGGGATCTGATACAAGTTTTTTTGCTATTGATGCAATATTATTCAGATTATTTTCATTCAGAGTAATGTTTTCACCTTTTGAGACTGCTGAAATATTATATGGATATTCGGGTTCGGCAGATGGTACAGCGGCATTATTTTCAATACTTTTACCTATTACATCTTTGGTTATTTCCGGCTGAGGTTCTTCGACAGCATCTGTTTCATTGTAAGTATTTGATTTAATATCAGATTCCGTTTTTTTATCAGATGAAGCGGAAGATACTGACGAAGTGGATTTTGTATTATTAGTATCTGATGTGATCTTATCTGTACTGTTGAAATTAATTACATTGACACCAATATATACGGCAAATCCGAGTACAAGTACAGCTGCAGCTGATGCCATTATCATATATAATCTTTTGAAACGGTTATGATTTATATTTCTGCCATCAATCAGGATTTTAATATTTTTTTCAAAACTCTCAGAAAACTGATGTTCTGAATTATCAATTTCATCATAATCCTTACCGTAAAGCTGTACGGAATTTTTCAGAAGTTTGTCAAATTCCTTATCAGTCATTATTTCCCTCCTCCTTCAGCATTTTTTTAAGAGTGTTTCTGCCACGATGAAGACGTACCTTAACATTTTCGGTTGTAAGACCGAGAGAATCGGCAATTTCTTTATCGTGCATACCGTGATAATATTTAAGCATTATAACATCACCATATTTTGGGTCAAGCTTTTTTATCATCTGAAATAAAATGCCGGCAAGTTCCTTGTTTTCCACATCAACAGTCATGTCGGATGTATCTTCTTCATCCATATAAATATCTTCGGTTGCTATTTCACGCTTACGTTTGTTATATATTTTAAAGGCGGCATTTCTTACTATAATAATCATGTAACCTCTGATTTGGTTACGATCCATTTGTTTTGTTTTTTCAAAATTTCTTGCCAGAGACACAAATGCATCCTGAACAGCATCTTCGGCAGATGGAACATCCCTGAGAACCGAATATGCACAGTTATATAAAATATTTTTATTATCGTTATATATTTCCTCAAAGCTGATTCTCTCGTCTTCGGTATCAAGAGCCGCAAAGCATATAGTCAACAAATTTACCACCGCCTGTAACTATCATATTAATTATCCTTTAAAAACAAAAAGGTTACAGTTTAATTATATATTATTTTTTGTAGTAATACAATATCAAAACTAATTGGTTTGCATTGGTATTAAAAATTTATGAAAAAACAGCTGATGTACCGAGGTGATACATCAGCCGTTTTTGTTTAATTATTTGACTGTAACTTTGAAATTCTTAACTGTTACAAATCCGCCTGCATCTTTGATATATACTCTTGCCTCGTATGTTCCAGTTGAAGTTGGAGTGAATGATGCGGTAGTATTTGCAGAATTACGTTTGCCTATCCGGAACCGTTTGTGAAAAATACAAGATCTCCTGCCTGTGGTGAAGAAACATGATAGCCCCCTGCGTTGATAACAGCATTATACATTGACTGTACTACTCCGTTAAACGGGACTGCAGATTCCTGACCAGCTAATCTTGCACAATCACTTACAAAGTCTGCACACCAACTTTCAGAATAACCAATCTGTGCCTGTGTTTTTCCATTCTGTGCCATAGCAATGTTGACCATGTCTGTGAAACCATCACCAGTAAGTGTATAATCACTGCTAAATCCACTTGATGAACTTTGTGTGGCTGAAACATATACTGACGGTACAATGAACACTCCGAAAATCATCATCACCGACAAAAGCCACGAAATTGATTTTCTAAACATCTTTTTCATAAAAATTACCTCCTCAAAAATTAAAATAAAATGAAAAAATTTTTTCAATAAATATTATATAACCTTTGGGTTAAAATGTAAATATAATCTAAAGGTTATATTGTAAAATTGTTATTAATCTACAATAACAGGAAATGATTTTATGTACTATTTGCCAAGATTAAAGGAAATAAGATTGCTGAGGAATATGAAACAAAAGGATGTTTGCGAACTGCTTAACATGAAGCAATCACAGTACAGCAGGTATGAATCAGGTGAAGATGAAATGAAAATAGGAACATTTATAGAAATTTGCGAAGCTTTGAATGTATCGGCAGATTATCTGCTCGGCTTGTCAGATAAGGAGAAAAAACTGAAAGATTAACTCCCGCTTTGTCTTTGATGACGAAACGGGAGTTTTTCTTTACTTGATTTTCAATCGGTATTATTATACTATATATGTAAAGATCGTTTTTCGAGGTGTTTTATGAAAAAGAATGAAATATATACAGCGGAAATAATTGACTATACCACAGAGGGCGGCGGTGTGTGCAGGATAGATGGTATAGCGGTGTTTGTGCCGAATTCGGCAGTAGGGGATGTAGCAAAAATAAGAATATTAAAGGTTTTGAAAAATTATGCCTTTGGAAAAGTAGAGGAAATGATAACTCCGTCTGATGATAGGATAGAGCCGGATTGTCCGATATTCCAAAGGTGCGGAGGGTGCACGTTCCGTCATATAAGCTATGAAGCGGAACAAAGATTCAAGCATAAAAGAGTGTATGATGCACTTACAAGAATAGGTGGATTAAGCGGAGAACAGGTGCAGGATATAGTATCTGCCGGAGCTGTGGACGGTTACAGGAATAAAGCTCAGCTGCCTGTTACAACTGATGCAGAAGGAAATATATGTGTAGGATTTTTTTCTCAGGGTAGTCATCGTGTTATTCCTCTTTCGGAATGTGCACTTCAACAGCCTGTTTTTAATCGTGCGATAAAACCTTTTCTTCGTTGGGCGAATGAAGTACACCCCACTGTCTATGACGAAAAAACACACAGCGGTGTACTAAGACATCTGTATCTCAGGTATGCACAGAAAACAGGTGAACTTATGGTCTGTATAGTTGCCAATGCAGATGAACTCAGAAAGGAAAATTTACTTGTCGAATATTTAAAAGAACTGCCGGAACTAAAAACTGTTGTGCTTAACGTAAATAAAGATAAGACAAATGTTATAACAGGTAAAAAATGCCGTAATCTGTATGGTGACGGGTATATTACAGATGAACTTTGCGGACTCAAATTCCGTATATCTCCGCTTTCATTTTATCAGGTTAATCGTGATCAGACAGAGGTTTTGTATGGTATAGCTAAGAAACTGGTTGATCTGAAAAAAGGTGAAACTCTTATCGACCTTTACTGCGGTACCGGTACTATCGGTTTGACAATGGCAAATGATGCCGAAAAACTTATCGGAGTTGAAATCGTGCCTCAGGCTGTAGAGGATGCAAAAAATAATGCACTTATCAACGGTATCACAAATGCGGAATTTATATGCGGTGATGCAGCAAAGGCTGCACTCGTACTTAAAGAACGTAGTATAACTCCCGATTGTATAATTATCGACCCTCCACGCAAAGGATGTGACAGTTCACTTATCGAAACGATATATCAAATTAATCCTGAAAGAGTGGTTTATGTCTCTTGTGATCCCGCTACTCTTGCGAGGGATATTAAACTCTTTTGTGAAAAGGGTTTTTCTGTCCAAATTGCTGTTCCTGTGGATATGTTCCCGAGAACTGCACATGTTGAGACAGTGGTATTGATGTCACGCCCTCTGACCGAGCACGAAAAATACGGCGAATACTTCATGAATAGAAGCGTTTCTGAC
>OMZF01000083.1 GCA_900315465.1 uncultured Eubacteriales bacterium
AAATTTGTTATGCGGAGGATAGACGGTTTGCCCTAAAACAGGATATGTGGTTTTGCCCTTTTACAATTTATATTATTCCCACTCGATCCTTTAAGCCTTTGTCACAACGTGTAAACGGCATAAATACCGGGGTTATTCTTTCATTTATTATTCATATTATCTGTTAATTTTGGAGATAACAAATTTCTGTTGTCAAAATGTTGTCACGAAAACGAACTGTAAATTCCAAACTTCTCCCTGATTATAGCATAATAATGTATAGCTTGCAAGCTGTTATTTGAATAAAATACTTAGAATCTATCCGTCAGTAAAGAATCACCGCTAAACTTCGTAATACTATTACTCAACCGATGTTTTCAAGTCTCTCCAGAACTTCGGCAATAATATCCGTAAGGTCTATATCCACAATGGCACCATATCTGTTTATGAAATAGTTTTTCATATAGTCACTGGTTTTTCTGACACTTGCCTCACCATTTGCCTTGAAATCCGACAGAGCATACAGGTTGCTGGATTTGGTATCGGCATCACGCTCGACAAACTTGATCTCATCTCGTCTAAGGAGATTATGATTAAGATAGATCGGGTTATGGGTATTGAATATAAGCTGTGTGCCTTTCTTATTGACACTGTCGTTATGGAAAATTGATATCAAATTCATAACGATCATCGGATGCAGTGAGGTATCGAGCTCGTCCATTACCAGAACTGAACCATCTTCTAATGCCTTAATAATTACCGGCATAACGGAAATAAGACGCATCGTACCAACCGACTCTATACGATCCGCATCCAATCCATATCCCTCGTTGTTCGTTTTATTCAGAATGGATATCAGCTTAGTTCTATGAGTTTCAGGATCGTTGACATATACAAACTCGCTGCCCAATATGCCGGCTTCCTGAGCGATCCTGTTTATTTCTCTGCTGGTGATTGCCCAACCATTATTATCGGGAATACTCGGCATAAATCGTATTTTATCGGAAGAATTTATAATAAGGAACTGTTTTTCAAACCAATCACGAATATCGACAACGATTTTTTTACTGCAGAATGAATTGAAATCTGTTACAAGCAACAGACTATCAGAAGTAATATTACTGCTCATCATAGTTCTGATTTTTTCTGTTTCACTTATCTCTACTCCGACATTCAGCTTATCTTTAATATGTTTCAGTTCAAGTTTGTCAACGGTATCCTTGGATCTGCTGAACACAAGTTCATCATTGACATACAGCTGCTCTTTGTCTATATATCTTTCCGCCTTCACATCAAGAAAGAGACCAAGAAAAGCAGCAATTACATAACGATACTTTGCTCCTTTAAATGTAAAAGTAATATCAAATTCTACAGACTTTGCTTCATCTTGGAACGCAAAAGGGGCAAGTGACATACTGTTGCTGATATGATCTCCATAACGATCATCTTCTGCGTCTTTAATATTTCCACGAAGTACGATCTGACGCATACAGGACATAGCATTTATGATAGATGTTTTGCCTGCTGCATTCGGACCATAGATAACAGAGGCAGATAACGCCTTCTCTTTTTTCTTTCCGATCACATCAGAAAGAATGCTATAGTCAAGCTCTTTCATTCGAGCTTCGGGTATCATATTGAACGAAAAACCATCTTTAAATGATTTGAAATTGTTACACGAAAAATTCAAAAGCATTCCTAACACTCCTTATGCTGATTATTAGCATATACTAATATTATTATACCACTAAGATAGTATATATTCAAGAGTTTAGTGCCATTTATCGGCGTATATTTATTCTTTGTTGGTTTTCTGCTCTCTATCCTTTGAAAATGATTGTGTTGCCATAAAGACGCATCAGCCTCGTAGAGACACGATTGCAGCGGTATGGCAATTCAAATATCACCATCGTTTTCCTCATTTATTTATCAACGCTACTATTGTAAGAAATGTGGTATTTCAGGATTATAAGGCTGTTGTTGATTATGCTATCATCAATTCATACATGGTGATGAAAGAGTACACAATAGTGGTTTTTGATTCGCAGTCAGACGCCATTCAAATTCCTACTCTGTTTGATGATTTAAGAAAACAATAACCAACAGAATAAAAAAATAGGCACAGTCAAGCCAATGAATTTCAGGCTCAGACTGTACCGTTCCGCTTTTTTATTGATACCAAGTAAAATTTTGAATAACAAGAAGTCACAAGGGTACACATCTTACCGGTTATTATACTCTTGTACCCTTGTAAACTCTTGGATAGCAGAAACCTGAAAGGTTAGCGATTTTTTAACAAAAGCAGCGTTTCCAGACAAAATTGGTAGTCAGGAAACGCTTTGTTTTTGCCATTGAAAATTAACTGAAATATCATGCCACAAGCGCATTACTGTTCACACATTCAATTGCTTTTCTTATACCCATCCAAACTGACAGATCGGTAAATATCTCAACAATACTGCCCTGATCGGTAAAGGGCGGCTCCTGCAATACGGAAAAATCCTTCATCATACCGTTGCGGACAATATATTCAACGATCTGATTGACAAAATATATCTGTCTGCTGTCGAGGCTGACATCGTTCAGATATTCCGAAAAGGCTTCCTTTGCTGCGTTCATGTCCATTCCTACGATTTCACGTACAAGTTCACCAAGAGGCTTTTGTCCGTATTCCGCTTCATAATCCTCTCTTGAGCCGACCTCACTCCACAATATTTTTTCCAATGCAGTAATATCATCTGCAGTCATGGGTTTATTTGTTTTCAGTTTTGCAATTACATTGTTATCCTGATGCTGACGGATGTAGTATTCCATTTTTGCTTTGTAGTTTTTGAGGTCGTCATTTTCAAGCTCAGACTCATTCCACTCCACCGAAAGTATATCATCGTCAAAGTTGGTTTCGTATTGTATCTTTCCAATAGGAATATATTTCATAAGATCACGGAGGTTTTCACGGATATGTTCAAACTCGTTTATACCGGCGTTGTCAAAATAATCTGTGTGAAGTATCTTGTCGATAAGCTCGGATCGTGCCATGATTTCAGGAATATTTGCCACCTCTGATACAGCCTTAACTTTCTTAAAAAGGTCGCTGCGGTAACGCCCATATTTCTTTCCTGCAAGATAAGCAAGCTCTATGCCGTACATAAGCGCATCAAAGCGCACAGCTTTAGCGTTATCTGCATCCGGCAGAATAAGCGGTGCAAGTTCCTGCGCAATCAAAAGAGTATCCTCGTATGTAACCACATTGTAGCTTTCGGGTACAGAATACAGTTCAACATATTTCAGATGCAGACGGACTGCAAAGTTTTCTCTGTTCAACTCCTGCACCTTCTGCACCATATCATCAATAAGTGTCTGACGGAAAGCGATGAGCTCCTCTGTCTGATAATTGATATCCTGCAATTTTGAAACTATCTGTGATTTCAGATAGAAGATAGCACCCTGCAAGGCAATCGTGTTTGCAGTTGGTTTGCCCTTGTTCATACGGAAAAATTCAAAGTTTCCGCAAAAATCAAATATATAGAATTTCTCCTTATCCTTGCCGTCAAGAAGGGCAGGGCAGAGCCTTGTGCCTCGTCCGATCATCTGCCAGAATTTTGCCTTGCTCATTACCTTTTTGAAAAAGACAAGATTCAGCACCTCCGGCACATCTATACCCGTATCAAGCATATCAACGGAAATTGCTATCTGCGGCAGCTTTTTCGGATCAGAAAACTCATCAATGGCGCTCTGTGCATAATTAATACGATTGTCTATTACCTTAGCAAAGCCGGGAAGATGTGGGTATTCCTCATTAAATATTTTAAATATTTTCTCCGCATGGTCATGATTCTTTGCAAAAATAATCGTCTTGCCCAGCTTTTCGCCGTAATCAATCTTCAGACCGCTTTCCATCAATGTGTTAAGCACCTTGCGGATAGTGTCCTCGTTGAATATCCATTCATTGATAGCGGAAGAAGCAATGCTTTCCGGCAACTCGCCGTCTTCGTCCTTAAAGGTATCTTCATATATCTTCTTGTCCTTGTCGGACAGTTCATCATAGACAATGCCCTGCTCAATGAATTTCAGCTTTGTTTCAACAGACATAAAATCCACAAGATATCCGTCCTTGACCGCTTGTGCAAGCTCATAGCCGTATGTAGGCTCGCCGTTGCTGAGTTCAAAAACTTCGTATGTATTTTTGTCGATCTCATCCTTCGGTGTGGCGGTCAGACCTACAAGGGGAGCGTCAAAGTAACTGAATATATCACGGTATTTGTTGTATATTGAACGGTGTGCCTCGTCGCAGATCACAAGATCGAAATGTCCGACAGTAAACAGCTTGCCCTTGTCGTCTTTGGCAGTGTCGATGACGTTCATCATTGTCTGGTAGGTGGAGAAAACACAGTGTGCGGTGTAATTGTCTTTTTCTTCGCAGAGATTTGTCACAGACAGGTCGGGCAGAAGATTGACAAAGCTGCGCTTCGCCTGTGTGACAAGAGAATTTCTATCTGCAAGAAACAGTATATTCTTCACCCAGCCGTGAGTGAGCAGAACATCACAAAGTGCTATGACCGTTCTCGTCTTGCCGGAGCCTGTTGCCATAACAAGAAGTGCCTTGCGACGGTTTGCTTTTCCGAGTGCGCCGCATACGGCTTTTATTGCGCCCTCCTGATAATATCGTCCGGCAATATTCTTATTTACCTCCGCATTATCAAGGCTTTTACGCATAGAATGAAGATTATAAAGTTTTTCCAGATCACGCTTGGAATATACTGAGGCAACTCTGCGCTCGGGATAGTGATTATCAATTATTCTCGTGTCAAAACCGTTTGAAAGAAATATCACCGGTCTGCGCCCGTACTGCTTTTCGAGAATATCCGCATAGAGCTTTGCCTGCTGTCTGCCCTTTGAAACATCAACACAGGTACGCTTGGCTTCAAGTACAGCCAACGGTTTTCCGTCGTCGCCGTACAGCACATAGTCAGCATAGCCTACACCGGATTTATTGGGCATACCAGGCAGTTCGACCTCGTTCAGCCAATCCTTGCCCTCTGTCCAGCCTGCGTCCTGTAACATGAAATCTATGTATATCTTTCTTGTCTTATATTCCGAAAGCTCAAGCGGTTTCGGAACATAGGTCTGCTGTTTCTGTTCACGGTGAGCGGTAAGCTGTTCTTTAAGAGCCTTGTTTTCCTGTATCAAAGCCTCAAGGTCAATATCTGGCTGTGGCACAAGGACAGGAGTTTCCTGAACTGACGGTGTGAGAAGTGATTTGTCAAAGGTATGCTCCTCGTAATTATCGGAATAGAAATAGGCGACCTGATCCAGAAAGTAAAACAGATTTTCAAGGCAAAGCTCTGCCTGCTCCTTGGTGATCTTCTTAGCACTGTGTGCCGTCTTATTGCCGACCTTGCGGATAAAATCCATCCTGCGCCAGATGTCATCCCCCACGATTCCTTTAAAATCCTCGCTGTTCATCAGAGTGACGAGGTTATCCTGATAAGGCACAGTCAGCTCACGGTCAACTGAGTACATCCATTTGACCCCAAATTCCATTGTCCTGCGGCAGTTCATCACGCAGGAATCCACATCTATATTCAGCAGCTTTTCGGCAGTTATAGCTATATCAGAAAAGCTGTCGAATTTCTTTTCGGTTTTCAGGAAGTCAAAGTTTGACATTAGTATCACCTCACAATGAATGATTCAACAAGAATTTGCGTCAGTATTCCGACATCTGTTTTGTACTTCTCTAATGAAGTGATTAAAGCTATCGGATTTATTATCATCAATATCCATATTTTGTCCTATATTTTTTGCCCATTCGCTTTTAATTTTCCCTACTTCGATGTAAGTGGTACATTCTTTCCTTAGTTTTTTCATACCACCAGAGTACACTACATCCGCAAGTTTTTCCCATGTGCCACAAATACTGTCCTGAACATAGCTATGAAGTACAGAAACCTTTGCTTTCGGATATGCTTTCAAAATAGCCGCTTCATCTCCTAGAAGCCAAGCCTCCATTTCTTCAACAGCAATACAAAAAACATGGTCAATCGTAATATTGTTTATTTCAGCAACCTTAACCAATTCGGACATAAAAACATCTGTATTACGATCATCATTATCTAAAACGATGAAAACAGAAGCAGGCATTCCTCGTAATGCTTTATCAAATCCCTTTAGATAGGTAGCAAGGTCATTTAACAGTTTCCCGGTTTTTGTTTCTTTGACTGTGTTTTTAGGAGTGAATCCGCCTATTCCACGAAAAGATTTTATATTATATGTGATGTCAGAATTCGGAAACCTGGAACTAATTATGTTACAAATCTGAGTAATAAGTACTTCGCCAGAATAATCCTCGATTAAAAATTGAAAGTGCATATGTACCTCCTTTAGTCAAAGTATTTACTATACCAAAGGTCGCCTATAGTCGCACCTTCTTCAACCAATTCTTTCACAAACCGATACTCTGAAGCACGTTTTGCAGTTGAAAAACCATCTTTCTTTTCCAGGATCCAAACCTGTTCCGGATTCAGTGCATTTACAAAAAAAGGACTGTGAGTGGTAACGAATAGTTGTTTTGAAAAGCCATTACCAACATTTTTCTTCATTTCCATCGCAAGATCAGCAAGATAACGGTGATATAATCCATTTTCGGGTTCTTCAACAAAAACAAGCTGACGGGGGTTATTTTCATGTAACAGTAAGTAATATGCAAATAACTTTAATGTCCCATCAGACATTCTAGTGGAGTAAAATGGCTGATCAAATCCTTTCTGATAGAATTCAAGAACCATTTGTCCATTCTGAAGTTTAACAGGTGTAATACAATCTATATTCGGTATCTTTTTCTGAATATCAGCTAATACCTTTTTGAATTCTGAGGGATTTTCTCTATACATATATTGTACCACATTGTTAATATTATTTCCTGTACGATTCAGGTAAGGGGCAGGAGCGTAGGTTTGGAGTTGTCTTGCCGAATCCGGTGAAAAGTAACACAGATACCAACTTTTCAGAAAATTCAAAAACTTTTCTATTCTTGAATATTGCTTCATTGCTCCTAATGTAACAATCCCCAGCTTTCTCTTGTCGTTCAGTTCAACATCTTTTTTAACGCCCTCGATCAACTCGTTATCGTCTTGACCACCGGTTTCACCTTCAAAGGCATATCCTTTTCCATCGACTAAATGTAAGAAGGAAAGAGGTCTGCCGTTTTTATTTCCGGGTCTTCTTTGTCTTAATCTTTCTTCTTTAACATATGGTCGTCCATGCTTGTCGGCGGATATTGTTAATTCATATGTTATAGGACGAGAGTTTGATGTTTCTCTGTAGTATATCTCGAAATGAATAGGAGCCTCAGTACCTTGAGAAACAAGCTGTTCATATCCGCCTCTGTTATTTGCATCACAAGCGGTTTCAACATCCGAAGATAAACAATCGGAAATAAAACCAAATGCATCCGCTAATGTGCTTTTTCCGTTCCCGCTTGGTCCAATGATTGCGATCATATTTTCAAGTTCATTACCGCTACTATCACTGTAAAGTTTCCCCATTTTTATATTTTTTAAAGAACCATAGTTTTTAATAGCGATACCAGCAATTTTTCCCATAATAACCTCCATATAATAACTATGATGTTAGATTAATTATACAAATTTTATAGAATAAAATCAATCGTTTTTTAGCTATATACCCCCTCACCGGCTTAAAAATAAGGTTGATACTTGCCTGATAAGTTCAATTCTCTCTATCCCAAACAACTCAATAGCCAACCTTTCTCTTTGTTGAGGAGAAAGTTTCTGGATTGAATTTATCGCTTGGAAAATGTCTTTTTTTGCTTTCTCATAATCATCTTTTGGATCGAATGATAGATTGGGTTTTAAACCATTCATTTTTATCCCTCCGTTCTTTTGTGGTTTAATAATAGCACATTAGTTGGAAAAATGGAACGATTCAAACACGCAATTTTTACGCATTTTTCACGCAGTGAACACGCACCAATCACCCAAAATACTCCTGCATGAGTGCTTTTTTCAGCAATTCAGCCTTTTCAAGCATTTTTTTTACAGCCAATTTCGATTTGTCTGTCTGTTCTACAAAGGCGGCAAACTGCTGTTGTAGGTCAAGAGGGGGAAAAGGAAACATCATTACTGAAAGCTGTCCTTTGCTTAAAATACCTTTTAATGCCATATTTATTGTGCTTTGAATATAAGGTTTTGATAATATCATCAACCAATAGATATACATCGTCTCATCATTTTTAGGGACAATTGCATTTATCTGCTGATTAAAAGCAACTTTTCTATCCGCAACGCCTACATTCCCTATACACTTCAAACTACCAGCTATGCAAGTCATAAGGATACTTCCTGCTTCTACAATTCGTCCTATATTTGCACCTTTTTCAGAAAGATATTCCTCCGCAGAAGTTAAAAATGTATCAGGCGTATTTATATTATCGGATTTGATCCATTCTATAAAACTGCCATAATTGGACTTATCTGCTCTTGACGGAGTATTTCCTGTAACAATATCACATCGCTCACCAATAGCAATTTTCTCCCAATCCATAGGATTATCAATTGGATTTCCAAACATCTCCACAAACCGTGATTTGACAAGCAAATCGAGCTTTTCAAGAATAGCGTTGCAGAGGTCTATGGTGTGGGTAACTTTGTCGAGGGTGGCGGCGATTTTACGCTGTTCTTCGATAGAGGGTAGTGGGACTTCAATATTGCGTAAAATAGCCATATTGATATTATTTTGGGCAACTCCTCTACCAATTTCATTTACATAGTCTTTTAACGAAGTGAGAAAATAGTAAAGATAATCAACATCAACGCTCGAATCGTTTAGTGTTAGTGCAGCAATAGCTTGATTAGTTGTTGCATCAATATTTAATATTGCGACTTCACCTAATGTTGCAAAAATTGTAAAAAGAATACTTCCTTTTTTAATTATCTTTGCAGATGAATTGTCCAAACCATCTTCTGTAATAAATTCTGATGTGCTGTCAACATATTTAGATCGCAAATCGCTAATTTTTACCCAAGGAATATTGCCATTCCAATATTCCTTTTTTGCCCTTGAAGGTGTTCCTCCTGATTTGATTTCACATATTTCGGATAATTTACTCACTCAGCACACCCTCCAAATCCGACAGCACACTGCCCAGCTCTTTATACAAGCCGTTCAGCTCTGCCATAATATCCGCCGTGGGCGGATACTCCACCGCAACGTACTCCGTTTTCTTGTACTTGTTGATGGAAAGATCATAGCCATTGTCAATGATCTCCTGCTTCGGCACACAAAAGCTCTGCTCCGTGCGTTCTCTGTCCGCTTCGGCATCAAGGTTGTGGAAACGGGCGATAATATCGGGAATATCGTTCTCCGCCGTTTCGCTCCGTTTATCATCGAGCGTGAAGCCGTCCGCTTTCATATCGTAAAACCACACATTTTCCGTACCGCTGTGTCCTGTTTTGGTGAATATCAGAATAGCTGTCGAAACACCGGCATACGGCTTGAATACGCCGCTGGGCATAGAAATGACAGCTTCAAGGCAGTTTTCCTCGATAAGTGTCTTGCGTATTGCCTTGTGTGCAGTTGATGAGCCGAACAGCACCCCGTCAGGAACAATGCAGGCACAGCGTCCGCCTACACGCAGCATACGCACAAACAGAGCAAGAAACAGAAGCTCGGTTTTCTTAGTCTTGCATACTTTCAGCAGGTCGGGGGAAACAATATCACTGTCAAGACTGCCCTTGAAGGGTGGATTCGCAAGAATAAGGGAATACATCTCCTTGTCGGAATTCTGTTCCGACAGACTGTCACGGTATTCGATTGACGGATTTTCAATACCGTGCGTCATCATATTCATAGCACCGATACGCAGCATAGTCCTATCCATATCATAGCCGTGAAACATTCCGTTATTGTAGTGGTCTTTCTTCTGCTTGTTATAGAATATTTCTTCCCTGCGCTTTTCTTTCAAATATTCTGCAGCACCCACAAGAAAGCCGGATGTTCCGCAGGCAGGATCGGCAATAACTTCATCCGCCTTTGGCTTCATCAGCTCAACCATCATTCTGATAATATGACGAGGTGTGCGGAACTGACCGTTGACACCTGCTGACGCGATCTTTGCAAGCAGATACTCATACACATCTCCTCTGACATCTGAGGATTGTGTATCGTTCATAAGCTGATATAATTCATTAATGGAATCGACTACCTTTGAAAGCATCAGAGCGGTCGGCAGCTTGAAAATAGCGTCATCCATATATTTTGAATAAGCACTGTTTTTATCCCCATGCAGATTCTTGATAAACGGAAAAACATAATCCTGCATAACGGAATACATCTGCGCCGCCGGAAAATCACGGAATACAGACCATTTGAGCTTTGTACCCTCGATTTTGCGATCACCTACAGTAACCTCACCATCAAAAATGCTTTTATACGGCAGACCAAGCATAGCACATTCCTTTGCTCTGCGGTTGTCGCTGTCGTCAAGATCACGGATAAACATCAGATATGTGATCTGTTCTATAACATCAAGGGGATTAGTTAGTCCCCCTGTCCAGAATATTTCCCAAAGGCTGTCGATTTTGTTTTTAAGCTCACCTGTCACCATTTTCGTTTCCTCACTTTGATAAAAAGTATAGCAAAAATATATACATGATAATTTTATCACATCCTACATAATTTTACAAGTTCTGTATTTTCTTTTATGTCCAACTTGTACAATAAATCGTACTACCTTTCAATTCAGAACATCTATTATCCGCAATCCTTTCTTTTCTGCTTTCTCCCTGAACTTCGCCTCACCACCTGTAATCTTATGCACATAGCTAACTGCAAACGCTGAATGCTGTATCATCCAATCATTCCGCTTTGAGATAGCAAACTTCTTCGGAACGGACTCCAAACCATCAGGAAAAATAGTATCTTCACCATAAACTTCCTTTATATGTTCATCCGGCATATATGCAAGAACAACGGTATATCTGATCTGCGGATATCTCGCTTTCAGTTCTTTCAGAACAGAATAAACCATGCTGTCAAACTGTCCTTGATGACCAACATAGAAGTCTGTAACACCGTCATCTGTAATCAGCTTTTCAATTATAGCTGTCAGTTTATCTCTGATATTGTGAGTAACCTCACGGTGTCCGAAGAAACAGCAAGTTTTATTTTTATCCATAAAAACACCTCCAATACTTTAGATATACAGTATATCTACTTACAACATTTTAACACATAAAGCAATTAAAATGAACACATAATATATCTAAACAAGGTGTAAATATGGCAATAAAGAGCGTATCCATCCGAATCGAACAGGAAATGCTTGATAAAATAGGTTATATCGCAGACTATGAAGGACGATCTGTAAATAGTCATATTCTT
>OMZF01000191.1 GCA_900315465.1 uncultured Eubacteriales bacterium
GTTAAAAGGATACCGTGAATAACAGAAACGACTTATTCAAAAACTGGAAAGATTGATGCAATCGTTCCTCCGCTACGGTACACATCAATTATACAATTTATAGTATGAATTGTCAATTTATAAATAAAAAATTCATAAAAATAGTCTTGATTTACTATTGTAATCTTATTATAATACGAATATAATGTGTCGGAGGTAAAAATTATGAGCATTTATATTACAGGTGATACACACAGAGAATTTGACAGAATACAATCATTCTGCGATAAAATAAATACAACAAAAAAAGACATTATGATAATACTCGGTGATGCTGGTATAAATTATTATCTTTACGGTATGGACATAAATCTTAAATCCGAACTAAATATGATGCCTATTACCTTTTTCTGTATTCACGGAAACCATGAAGAACGACCGTATAATATTTCTTTTTATCAGGAACAGATATGGCATGGTGGCACTGTATATATTGAACCGCAATACCCGAATCTGATATTTGCCAAAGACGGAGAAATATATGATTTTGATGGAGAAAAATATATTGCTATCGGTGGAGCTTATTCGGTTGATAAATATTTACGCATAGTACGTGGAATGCCTTGGTTTGAATCAGAACAACCCAATGACGAAATTAAGGCTTATGTAGAAAAGCAGCTCGATAAAGTTAATTGGCAGGTAGACGGAGTATTATCACATACTGTTCCTATCGATTATGAACCGAGAGAAGATTTTCTTCCGGAAATAGACCAAAGCAGAGTAGATAAAACCACGGAATTATGGCTTGGCAAAATTGAAAAGAAACTCAAATATAAATATTGGTATGCCGGTCATTTTCATACTGACAAGCAGAAAGGTCCTATAAAGATCATGTTTAAGAGAATTGAAAAATTAGGAGTTGACTATTATGAATCTTGAAAAAATAAGTAAAAAGCTTTCGTTTTTACTGCGTCACTGTACCGAACCAAGATATATTGATTTAAACGGAGGGTGGGCAGATGTAAATGAAATCATTCGTGTATTGAAAATAAACTATAGTGAAACAAACAAAAGCATACTTGAGCAAATTGTAGCCGATGATAAAAAGGGGCGTTATTCATTTAATGATGATCATACGAAAATTCGTGCAAATCAAGGTCATTCAATACCTGGTGTTATTATTGAAATGGAACAGCCTGAACCGCCTGAATTGCTGTATCATGGCACAGCAACACGTTTTCTTTCTAAAATTATGGAAGAAGGTCTGAAACCTATGTCACGTCAATATGTGCATATATCACCCGACCTTGAAACAGCAATAGAAGTCGGAAAAAGGCATGGCAACCCGGTTGTACTTATTATAAAAGCCAAGGAATTTGTAAATGATGGAAATATACTATACCGTTCTTCAAACGGTGTATGGCTGACAAAAGAAGTACCATGTAAATACTTCAGTATACAATATATTGATAATTAACGAAAACGGAGAGTAAGATGTCTTTTATCCTACTCTCCGTTTTTTATTGTTTTTTCTGGGATTTTTCATTATCCTTTTCATCCCAGAATCTGATCATTGTATCAGCAAATACCAATTCCTTGCCTGTCCAGCCGTACATTATATTTGTACGATAGCCATATTCAGGTACTACCATATTACTATAACCCGCTGTCTGAATACTGAAAACATTGACCGATGTAATCGTTCTCCCGCTACGGTACACCTTTATTATACATTTATTTTTATAATATGTCAATCAAAAAATCAGGTCAAAGTTGTTAAACTCCGACCTGATAAACATATTATCCGGCAAACAGCTCATTCCAATATCTTCCGCAGAAATTAACACCCTGCTTTGTAAATTCAGGATTCAAAATCTTTACTTTATGCTTGGGTGAATTCATCCACGATTTCACAACATCAGCAGGAGAATAGGGATTAGAAGCATTATTTTCTCCTGTTACAGACAAATATCCGACATCATAATCATTAAATACAGTATAATAGTTTCTCTTATCGGGACGTGTATGTGAATATGATTTATTGAGTTCCTCTGCCCTTACGCCGCTTATGAATACCATATCTGTATCAAGCTGTAATTCGGGTACTCCTGCTTTCTTACGCTCAGCATTTATAAGCCTGTGCAGCTCATAAACATTTGCATTTATAGACGGTGTAACTATATAAGTAGATGTGTACTTTACATTACCTACAGTAGTACGAACCATTACAGTATACTCAGCCAATTCACGAGGACGGAAACTTGCTGTATTACTTGTGGAGTAGTCTTTTAATTTAGACCATAAGTAATCAGTGGTCTTTTTATAATAAAAGGCATATTTTGCTGTACTCCCTTTATTCTGAGCAGTAATACTTTGTGAAAAACCGTAATTTACTTTATACTTATCCACAGTTGTATTTTTATATCCTAATCTGGAAATTGATTCAAAACTTAATGTCTTATCTACCACTTTGCCTGCTGAATCTTTTACTGAGATCTTTACAACATAATTTCCGCTGCTGCTTACTTTGAATTTAGCAGTATCTTCTACACCAAAAGCTTTTATAAGCTGCCAAGAGCCTGTATTGAGCTTGTAATAATACGCATATTTATACGGCTGAACACCATATGATGCACTTGCTTTAAGTGTTAAATATCCTCCTTGATCAACAATATCAGATACATCCGAAGAAGCTGACAACAACAATGCTTTTCCCGTATTTTTGCGTGATGTAATATACAGGTACTTTGTCGATATATTGCCCGCTATATCTCTGGCAACAGTTTTTACTGTATAGTAACCGGTATAATTAAGCTTAAGGTTAGTATTAGGATTTTGCAGATTTTCTGCTATTTTCTGATAACTTCCTCCATTTATCGAGTAATAGAACGAATAACGATACGGCTGATAGCCTCCTGTTGCCTTTCCATTCAAAGTTACCGATGAACCTACATCAGATATAGAAACAGCGGATGTTGATATATTTTTGAGTGTCAGCCCTGTATTCTTTTTGACAGTCACACCGCAAAACGATTTTGTTGCAGTATTCCCCATACTATCTTTTACAACACAATCTACTTTATAATAACCGGCAGGCAGCTTCATTGATACTGATGCTGATGTTGAAAAATCTTTCATGGTCTTTTTTGTACCGCCTACAATAGTATAATAATATGAATATTTATATGGTGCAGTACCTCCGCTTGTTTTGCCGTAGACTGTTGTAAACCGACCATTCTCCACAGTCATGGCATTTATGGTAGAATTATTCGTAAGTGCAACATATTTTGCTTTACACGTTACATACTGATCCATATAATTCTGACTGCCGGTTTTATCCATTACATAGGCTCTGACTGTGTATTTGCCAGCCTTGCCCATTGTAAATGTAACTGTATTTGTCATACCGAAATTTCTGAGAGTTATCCAGCTGCCGCTGTCTACACGATATATAAATTTATATGTATACGGAGCTGTCCCTCCTGTACCATAAGCCGAAACAGTGATCTTTCCGCCCACATAATAGGAATTCTGGGAAACAGAAACCTTCATTCCGGGACGTGCCGCATCTGCTTTTATGGAACATAGAGGTAATGCAATCATAAGAATAAGCATAACAAAAGATAAGGCCAAAGCTTGTGATTTATTAAAAACAGCCTTTTTCATTGTGTTCCACTCCATTCGATAAAACATCAGTTTCTTTCTTTTACACAATTATATCATATAGCTTGATTGTATTCAAGAATATGAAAAATAATCATATAATATATTGAATTTAAAACCTGATTTTTTGTTAAGTTTAACGAACAACATTAATAAAATAATATGTTATAATATCATATGTCAGAACTGTTATTTTGAACGGAGGGAGTATTTTGGAATATAATGCATTTTGGGCAGGTGTTGATCCCGGAGGGCTTAGAAATACCGGTGATATTGGTATTCTTATATGTTATATTCTGGATACCATAAATATCCCTATTTCACAATCTGATCTTATTGATATAATTCAGGAAAATGGCCTTGCCAATTATTTTGAAGTTTCTTCTGCTCTTGCTGAACTTATAAAGCTTAACAACGTAAAATATATTGATAAAAAAGAAAAAACTGTCGAAATAACTCCTGACGGTACTATGGTTTCAGATCAGCTCAGTTCAGAACTCACGGAATCTGTAAAAGAAAAAGCTGTAAGTGCGGCTTTTGAGCGTATTGAAGAAAGAAAGCTTGAAAAAGAAAACCCTGTTGTCATTACAAAAGCTGACGGACAGGGATATTATGTAAATATCAGGGTAAATGACGGTAAAAGAGACCTTATGTCATTAAGTTTATTCGTGTCAACAAGTGCAGAAGCAAACATGATAAGAAAAAATTTTTACAGCAATCCCGAACAAATATATTCTATGGTACTGTCAAGTGCTGTTGGAGATGAAAATATGATCAAAAAAGCTTTTAAGGAGTATATACATGAATAACATTGATAAGATCCGCTTTGATGAAACAGAATACTATTACAAAAGTGAACATGCTATTGTCGATTATAGTCAGATGCAGACATATAGTCTTATAAAAAGCTGTATTGAAGTTTTTGCATATTATGGTATTACTGATTTTACAGCAGCGGATATGAAATCTTTTTTTGAAAAGCTTCAGCTTGTACAGCAAAAGAATAATAAAGTATTTATTCCGTCTGTAAAGAAGGTAAGTGGGGTTCTGGATTGCTGTCTTGTTCCGTCAGATAATTTTCTCTCTTTAAAAGACAATGTTTATCATATTGAAAAATGGAATACTGACGGATATAAATATGAAATGATATACGCACATGAAAGAGGCTACATTAAAGACTGAAAAAATAAAATCGTCCTGCACCGGAATTCATATCAACAGTGCAGGACATTTCTATTTATTCAGTTTTCGGGTTCCAAAAGTCCATATGTGCCGTTTTTACGTTTATAAACTACATTTATTTCATTTGAATTAGCATTGCGGAACATAAAGAACTGATGACCTATCATGTTCATCTGGAGTATAGCTTCCTCAACTGTAAGAGGTTTAACCGAAAAAGTCTTCGTACGAACTACAGAATAATCCTCCTCTTCAAGAACTGCATCATCATACCCTGTCGGTTCTTCTTCAAAATACTTCTCAAGGGATTCTGACTTGATTTTCTTGCTGAGTTTAGCTTTATTCTTTCTGATCTGCCCCCCCAATATATCTACAACTGCATCAAGTGCATCATTCATTTCCAATGCAGTGCTTTCAGCTCTATATGTCATACCGTTATCTCTGATAGTAACTTCTACCGTCTGACGATTTTTCTCCAGTGTTACGGTTACAACTGCCTCAGCATCCTCTGAAAAAATTTTCTCAAATTTTCCGAGCTTTTTGTAGACACGCTCCTTGAAGTTATCCCTAAGATTCACTTTTCTGCCTATAATGTTATACTTCATAAGACAAGCCTCCTTGTAATTGGAACTTTCCCATCTCTGAGATTATCTATATTATAACACTTATAAACAAAAAATGGAATAGTTTTAATAAAATTTATATAAAAAATTTATGAATTGAATTTATTGAAATGTTACAACAGTTTATTAACAACTATTTTTCCTTCTGCAATTACAAGCAAAGGCTTTGCTTCGAGTGTGAACGGATCATTTTCATATGCAACAATATCTGCCTCCTTACCTATCTCAAGACTTCCGACCTTATCATATATACCGCAAAGTCTGGCAGCAGCTGAAGTCACAGAACGCAGGGCAGCATTTTTCCCCATACCTTCACGAACAGCAAGTCCGGCACATATATTCAGATAATTAATTGGTGTTTCGGGATGGTCGGTTATTACTGCAACAGGAATTCCCGAAGAACTTATTATTCCGGCAGAATCCGGAGTAAGATTTTTAAGCTCTGGTTTACTTCTGTCCGTCATAACAGGGCCGCTGAGAACCCCTTCACATTCACCCTTTAATTCATCAGTTATAAGATGTGCCTCTGTTCCATGAACTATCACACATCTTATATCGAATTCCTTGCATATTCTTATGGCTGTAAAAATATCATCCGCACGGTGAGCATGAAAATGTCCTGGAATTTCCTTTTTAAAAAGAGGTATCAAAGCTTCATACTTAAAATCAAACTCAGGCTCGTCATAATTTGCACTGTCATTTTCATAATTTACTTTATCTGTGTAGTATTTTTTTGCTTTTTGAAGTGTTTCTCTTATCAGCGACGCAATACCCATTCTTGTAACAGGTATCTGATCTTTGTCGTTATACGTTGATTTAGGATTTTCGCCAAGAGAAAATTTAATTGCAGCCGGAGATTTGATTATCATTTTATCAATGCATTTTCCAGATGTTTTTATTGCTGCTATCTGTCCGGCAACGGGATTAGTACTGCCGGGGCTTATCATAACAGATGTTATACCAGCTTTTAAAGCATCATCAAAACAGCGGTCAAATGGATTTGTTCCATCAATTGCTCTGACTTGCGGACTTACCGGATCTGTGCTTTCGTTTCCGTCATCTCCCTCAAATGTAAGTGAATCCTCAAACATTCCAAGATGTGTATGTGCATCTATAAATCCGGGATAAACATTTGCTCCTTTTACATCTATTATATCATTCAGCGGATCTGTTACATATTTCATATCACCTATTGAATATATCTTTCCTTTACGAACCTCAATATATCCATTTTCGATAATGGTTTCATCTTCTGACATTGTAAATATTTTTGCATTTACTATATACATATTTTTTCCTTTCAAAAAAATCGGAGAGTCTCAAACTCCCCGATTTGATTTATTTTTTATTGTTTACGTGAGTTTCCTCTTCTCGAACCGCCTCTTTTATTTTCCATACGTTTCAGATCCGACATTTTTTCATCACTTGCCTGCTTGAACTTATTTATCATATCATCAAGCGACATCGGTTCTGTTTTCTTGGGAGGCTGCCATTCAAAATTGCCGGGACGAGAAGGCGATTGCTGTTTGGGAGGCATACCGCTGCGACCCTGTGAAGACTGGGGCTTTCTCTGCTGCGGCATTGCTTTTCTTATTGAAAGACTTATTTTCCCGTCATCACCTATTGTAATAATCTTTACCTTGACAGTCTGACCTTCTGTAAGATAATCCTTAATATCATTTACATACGTCGGAGCAACTTCAGATATATGTACCATACCTGTTTTGCCACCATCAAGATCCACAAATGCACCGAATTTTGTTATTCCGGTGACCTTACCTTCAACAATCATTCCTACTTCAAGATTCATACTAAAAATGTTTTCTCCTCTCACTCTCCGGCAATGTTTACATATACAACTTCACCGTTTTTTACATAATCCAGATCTTCTCTTGCAATTCTCTCAACATAAGCCTCAAAATCAGCCGTATTTCCTGCTTTAACTGCATCGGAAACTTTTTTCAGTTCGGAATTTCTCTGTTCCTGAGCGAATATTTGCTCATCAATCAAGGCAAGCTCGGATTTTGCACTATTTATTTTCATCTGCTGATCAACAATCATAAAAAGTACATATAATGTAACAATAATCAACACTGCATAAAGCAAAACCCCATTTCCTTTACTTGTTCTTTTGGTACGAATTGCTTTTGCTGATTTTGTATTCATTTTACTGTCACCACCATATTTTTTTCGTTGTCAATCAACATTAACATTATACTACACTTCCTATTTAAATTGCAAGAAAAATTGACGGTCTTTTTTAATTTTTTTCAAACTCTTTATTTTTTCGACTTTTGCTGTCAATGTACATCTTTATTCTCTGTATCCGGATAATTATTTTCTCCGAAATATTATGTCGGAGATTTACCAGAAATCTCACAACAACAATCAGACCTTTAATAAAAAATCTTCCCGGGAATATATAAATCAAAATATATCCTACCAATTCGGAAAAGACAAAATATAATCTTATTCTTCCTTCTGTCAGACTAATAGCATAAAGCGTATTTACAATACACACAAAGATCATGAACAGCATATCACCCGCAAACAGCTGCAGTTGTGTCGGGGGTAATACTATTCTGACAGAACGTATCACCGTATATATAACAGCTATTCCTGCACCGAGCACAAATGCCCATAAAAATGCGGTTGTCTGCTGAAAGTTTGTAATCTGCACCCGATACACGCCCTATCTGAAAAGATTTGCTAAAAATCCTTTGCTTTTTTCTTTCAGTTCTTCGTAACTCAAGGCATATACCTCTCCGTCCATATTCAGTTCCCCCGATTCGCGGCTGAAATTTCCTATATGAAGTCCTTGCCCCGAAATTGTAAGAATTCCCATGGTGGTTGTAATTGTCACTCTTTCTTCATCGAATGCCGTTACATCATTCACTCCTGAAAGACTTAATTTTTTTCTTTCCTCCATTATAAGATTATGCGTTTTTGTCTGATTTAACCTTTCTTCCAACCTATTCACCCTCCACAAATCTCTTTATAAAAAATTATGCGTAAGGATGACTTTTTATGCTTTACGGCAGAACTTTATACATCAGTCCGGCTTCTTCCTTTTTAGCATATTCATTTATGCTCAGAACTTCTACTTTTATCGGATGTACTCCCATTGCCAACTCGATAACATCACCTGTTTTAACTTCATAGGATGCCCTTGCAGGCTTTCCGTTCACTGAAACTCTCTGGGCATCACAAGCTTCATTAGCAACTGTACGACGTTTTATAAGTCTGCTTACCTTTAAATATTTATCAAGTCTCATATTATTCTCCTTTTATAATACGAAAACCGGTCACTAAGACCGGTTTTCTGTGGAATTATTTCTTGTCTACAGCATCCTTGAATGCCTTGCCTGCTTTGAATGCAGGAACCTTTGAAGCAGGAATTGTAATTTTCTCGTTTGTACGAGGATCACAGCCGGTTCTTTCTTTTCTCTCACGACGCTCAAATGTGCCGAAACCGACTATACGAATCTCTTCGCCTTCTGCAACCTGTGCAATAATTGTGTCGATTACTGCAGATACAGCTTTTTCTGCATCCTTCTTTGTGATTTCAGCCTTTTCTGCAACAGCAGCAATAAGTTCTGTTTTGTTCATTTTAGTTTTCCTCCAATTTGTGTAATTTTGAAATTTCTTTCCAGAGTTGATTCGTTACTTCCGTATCCGAATCCTGTATATCAATACCTGATCGTGCGGCAGCCTTTTCATAAGCCTTAAAATCCGAAATGAAACAGTCACAGGTATTATACAGCGATTGTTCACAGTCGGTACCTATATTCCCCGACAGTTTTGCAACAGAAAAAAGAAGCAAACCTATTTCTTTTTCCTTTTCATCAGCTGAGAGATCATCGGATTTTTTTATATGTTCAAGATGCAATGCAATATCATTACAAATCTCCTCACGATCTTCAAAGCTGACACCATTTCGTTTTGCTTTTTTTATAAGTTTTTCAGCTCTCATAAGCGACGGCAGAGTTTTTGAAACACTATCCATTGCCTGAGATGCTGTTTTCTGGGATTTGGTCTGCATTTTTATTGCATCCCAGTTTTTGAGTACCTGATCGGTAGTATCTGCTGTTACATCTCCAAATACATGGGGATGGCGAATTATCATCTTTCTGCAAACTTCATCAGCAACATCATCAAAATCAAAGCTGCCTCTCTCGGTTTCAAGAACACAATGAAATACTACCTGCAATAAAACATCTCCCAATTCTTCCCTGAGATGTTCTGTACTTTTTTCATCAATAGCCTCAACCGCTTCATATACTTCCTCAATAAAATCCTTCCTTATTGATTCATGAGTCTGTTCTTTATCCCATGGACATCCATTAGGAGAACGAAGTATTTTTACGATCTCGACCAGATCATACGCATTATATTTTTCTTTATTGAAATCCAAGCCGTTTCTCTCCTCAAGTATAAGAAATAAATGAAACAAATACTATTTTACCTTATCAGTCTGCGTTTTTCAAGTATTTCTGCAATTTTTGCACCCTTTGGCATCTGCAAAATATCTTCTTTGCTTACAGCATGAAGCAGCAAAAGTGCAGCAGCATACACGAACACAGCCGTCAGAACTGCTAAAATCGTAGCAATTTTCTGATAAAACAAAAAGTCAAAGAATATTTCTGAAAAATATGCTGCAAAACCACATATTATTGCAGCTATCAACGGCTTTACAAATATCGAGATAAAATCGGGAACTATCTTTGTTTCTCTGCAAAGTACAAACAATGCTGCGATAACTACAAAGCCATAGCAGACAATCGAACCTACATTTGCTCCCTGAATATTTATTTCAGGTATGCCTACAAGTATATAGTTTACCACAATTTTTATAACAAGTCCGATAACAAACAGCTTTAAAGGAACATCCATACGTCCTATCCCCTGCAGCATACTGCAAAGAGGGGTACTTATAGCAATAAATATTACTGAAATTCCCATTACTGTCAGGACACGTGAACCGATCTCCACTTCATTAGCAACACTCGGACTGCTGTATATAAGTGACAGTAAAGGCTGTGCAAGTACGGAAATTCCGATTCCGGAAGGAATTGTAACAAGTACCGTAACTCTCAGTACCGTTTCCATACTTGCTTTAAGCTTTTCCTTATTTTTGACAGTCCAAGCATTTGTCACAGACGGAAGAGCGGTAGTTCCAAACACCTGAGTAAGAGCTGTAACCAGCATCATAAGAGTGTTAGCTATCCCATAACAACCGTAAAGATAGGTATGTGTGCTGCCTGAATACACCACATCATCGGGTATCAGGGAAGCATACACATCAAGCAGAGCATCAGGATTATTTTCCATTATTCTGAATATCTGACGCTGTATCAGAGTGGAATCTATCATATCGGCTACACTCATAACTATTGCACCCAAACCTATGGGTATGGCTGTTTTTACAAGTACACGGATTATCGTACCGTTTGATTTGGGAGGAGGTGATGCCCGAAGCATTTCAGCTGTTATTCCGTCTCCGCCTCGTCTATATCTTATAAACAAAAACAAAAAACCAAATACTGAACCGAGCGATATTCCTGTAATAGCTGCACCTATAGCTATCGGTATGGCTGCGGCATTAGCTTGTGCTTCGCTTGCACATTTCACTCCAAGTACATAGCCGCTGTTGTTATATTCATTCAAGCACAGCTTCATTGTTATAAACGAAGCCGAAAACCCGAGGATAAGCTTACAGGCTGCTTCAATTATCTCCGAAATTGCAGTAGGTGTCATATTTCTCATGCCTTCAAAGTACCCTCTGTATATCGACATGAGACATCCGAAAAATATTGTCGGTGAAAGACACAATAGTGCAAAAATGGCATTATCGGCATTAATTACACGAACATAGATAAAACTTCCGATAACCATAGCAAGAAAACAAAGCAATCCTGCAAATACGAATATAGGAACAGACAGTTTATGTATCTGCCGTACATCCCTATATCTTTTTCGGGCGATACTTTCTGATACTGTACGTGAAATCGCTATCGGAAACCCCGCTGTTGAGAGCATAAACAATGGATTATACAAAGCATATGCCGAGTTAAACAGACCCGTTCCGACACCACCGTACATACCAGAAAGAAGAATCTTATACACCATTCCCATCAATCTTACGACCACCATACTGCCTCCCAGTATAGCAGCACCTTTCAGAAATGACTGAGATTTATCATTGGTGTTTTCTTTTTTCACTGAAGCACATCCTTTCGGAAAGACAAATTATCAGAACAAATCGTCATCCTCAAAGTTATCTTCTGTGAAATCTATCATATCATCAGTATCCATATGTTCTTCTTCTGCGGAATTGATCTTCTCTCCGCATTTATTGCAGAATATGGCATTTTTTGAATTATATGAACCGCAAACTTCGCATTTTACCTTCTGGCTTGAGTTTGCTATCATCTCTGTTACAGATTCAAGCTGTTCTTTGAGTTCTTTGATACGTTCTATGAGTTCTTCTTTGTTCTTTGAATAGTCCTTTCCGGTAACCGACTCCTCATATACAACTCTGCCAAGTATCTGATATTTTCGTGAAATATCTGACTTGATATCTGCTACTGCAAGTTTCAGTTTTGAAATATCAATTACCTGACCTGCTTTCTTTCCTACTGTATCGACAGCAGTTCTTGCATTCAAGAGTACATCCTCTATAATTCCCATCATCATTCATCCTTTCTCTATTATATTATCTGTTCGGTTATGCATCAGTCCATATTCAACACAGACAAACACTGTACTGAATCACTCGATGCAACGTATAAATTATATCATCTTTATCAGGTTTATGCAAGGATTTTTATTGATTTTTCGGGCATATATAAAAATTTATTGCTTTTCACTAAAAGATTCCGATTATAATCACACCAAAGAATTATAAATATTATTTATTTGTTTAATTTGGCAAACAATCAGTAGTGGTAACAGCCTCCGCCTATAAATTCACGAATAAGAGAATCATCCGGCACATATCCCTTATCTATCGTTTCAAATCTGCTCAGAGAAGATATTAACCGCTGTACATTCGCATATTCTTCATGATTATCACCTATTTTTTTCAAAAGAGGCAGTGCCGTTTCTTTCATAACACAAGGCTCATAGATATGAATTGAATTTATTGTAAAATCACTCGTGTAACGGAAAGGTCTTATATATTTCATTTCACCGTCAACAACGGTATCCCACATAGAAAGCATATATTCAGGATCTGTTTTGCGGAAACGGCTGTCTCTGATCAGTCTTCTGATAAGACGTATATCACGATTAGTCAATACATAATCTTCATTATCCTTTATTCCCTGCTTTACACTGACATATATTTTTACTACCTTATTTCCTGATACACCATCATTAAATATGGGATTTAATGCATGAATTCCCTCGATGATCACTGCACTGTCACCTGTAAGCTTCAACTCTTTTGTCTTGTCCGTTCTTCTGCTTTTTGCAAAATCATACTGAGGTATTATACATTCTCCTGTATTAATAAGATTTTTAATGGTTTCTTTTATAAGAGGTATATCCAAAGCATTAACAGACTCAAAATCAGGTTTTCCGTCAAGCAGTCTGTCTACAAAATCCATGCCAAGATAAAAATCGTCCATCGATATATGCTTGACATCAATTCCATGATTTCTGAATTCATCGGAAAGTTTCTGTGCACTTGTAGTTTTTCCGCTGCTTGACGGGCCGGAAAGCAGCACTACATGACGTTTTTCCGGTGTGGAAAGTATCCGGCTTACTATCCAGCCGAATTCATTCTTAATAAGATTTTCTGTAGTCATAACAAATTCTTCCGGATTACGACCGGCTTCATAATTTATCCTGTTTATATCACAGGCATATCTTCTGTATGTGTTAAGATAATTCATCATAAAATTCTCTCACCTGCTCTTTCCGTTTGATCATTTCTTCAAAGCCGCTGATATATTCATATGGATACTTGTAATTAAATATTCGTGTAAGTGATTCGCTGAAGGGGACTTTCAGCTTTGTAACAGCACCTGCTCCGCAGCCTATTATTGTATGTGTTTCATCCATAACAAAGACATTATATATACCTTCATATCCCGGTTTTGACCATCCTACATTTTCAAGATTACCTTCCATTCTTGACTGACGATACAGATAATATGGTATATATCCTTCATTCATAAGTTTCTTTTCACAGTATGAAAGCATTTTTGCAGCTGCATTTTTGCTGTCTGTCTGCACGCCTTTCCCTTCAAGAGTTATCCTCGATGAACGCTTTAAAGCAAGGGTATGTACTGTTATACTTTCAGGAGAAAGAGTACATATCCTATCAAGTGTATCGGAAAAACTTTCGACTGTTTCCGTGGGCAATCCGGCTATCATATCCATATTGATATGTCCGAAACCGATTTTTCTCGCAAGCTCAAATGCCTGCAATGTCTGAGCTGACGTGTGCTTTCTTCCTATGACCTCTAAAACGCTGTCATTAAGTGTCTGGGGATTTATACTTATACGGTCAACTCCCCCATCGATTATTGCACGAAGTTTGCTCTCATCAATAGTATCCGGTCTGCCTGCCTCTACAGTAAATTCACGACAAGTATTCATGTCAAAATTTTTCTTTACTGTATCAATAAGTTTGCCAAGCTGCGATGCACTGAGTGTCGTTGGTGTTCCTCCGCCGATATACACACTTTCAAGAGTAAGATTTTTGTTTTTTACTATTTCGGCTGTATATTCTATTTCCCTGCAAAGAAGATCAAAATAGGGATCTATAAGCTTTGCCGCACTTTCAACTGTCTGTGAAACAAATGAACAATATGAACATCTGCTCGGACAAAAAGGTATTGAAATATAAAGACTGAATGAATTATCTTTACTGTAGGAAAGTATTTTCTTTTCATATCCTTCTGTTTTTGCACTCAGCTCAGTCTTTTCTGCTGACACAAGCAGTTTATTCTGAAAATAATCCTTTGCATAATCTTCACCGTATTTTTCTGAAAGTCTTCTAAAAAGCTTTATAGGACGCACTCCTGTCAGAATACCCCACGGCTGAGTTTTTTCTGTTACTTCACATAAAAGCTTATAAAGACAAACCGCCATATCACGTTCTGCCGTCTTTTCAAAATCTTCCCCATCACACGATCCTGATAAAACTTCCGCAGACAGTTTTCTTCCACCAATACATACCTCTGCATATATTCTTGCTGATATGTTATCTTTATTGGTTTCCATCAAGGTATAAATGTATTCTGCCTCTTTTTCCTGTGATATTTCCGAAATTACGGAAATTTTTTCATTGGGATAAAAAAGTCTTACAAGGTTTTCCATCTCATAATGAAACGGATGATTGTCTATATATATTGTCATCAGAGTTTCCTCATCATATAATTATTCTTCTTTTCTCTTTCGAGAGTTGTGGGTGCATTATGTCCGCAGTATATATCCGGATTTCCCGGTAATTCCGACAGTCGTTTTATGGACTTCATCATGTCTGATTCGCTGCCTGTAGGAAAATCCATTCTTCCCACTGTCCCGCTGAACAGGGTATCTCCGGTAAAAAGAGAATTTCCTATAAGATAACATACACTGCCCTGAGTATGTCCCGGTGTCAATAAAACTCGTATAGTATCATTTCCAAAATCAAGCTTATCTTCATCCGACACTTCCATATCAGCTTTGAATGTATCACAGACATCTCCGAAAAATAGTGAAAGATTCAGATTTGCATTTTCTGTGAATTTGCTGTCTTTTTCACTTATTACTATCGTTACTTTGGGATATTTTTTCTTTAATGCTTTGACATTTCCTATGTGATCAAAATGTCCGTGCGTAAGAAGTATATACTTAAATTTATCTGCTCCGAAATCATTAATAAGCTTTTCAAGTTCATCTGACGGTGCACCTGGATCAATTACCAATGAAAACTCATCATTCGTTACAAAATAGCAGTTTGCTTCAATATCTCCAAGTATAAGCATTTTTATATTCAGCACAGCTTTCACCTCTTCCTGTCCGCAAGATCTTTTGAATCAATGATGATGGTTACCGGGCCGTCGTTCAAAAGCTCAACCTTCATATCTGCACCGAATATTCCGCATTCTACGTTTCTGACACCCATGCCGTTCATCAATCCGCAGAAATATTCATACAGCGGCTTTGCTGTTTCAGGTCTTGCGGCATTCATAAAATCAGGACGTTTCCCATGTCTGCAATCCGCACAAAGTGTAAAATTCGATACCACCAGCACAGAGCCGTCTATATCCGAAAGCGAAAGATTCATCTTGTCATTTTCATCAGTGAAAACTCTCAGACCGAAAATTTTTGAAGCAAGTTTTTCTGCTTCATTTCGGTCATCATCTTTTTCTATTCCTAACAGAATCAAAAAACCTTTGTCTATCTTTCCGGTTATTTCTCTGTCAACTGTAACCGTACAGTGTGACACTCTTTGAATTACAGCTTTCATTAAACTATTCACTCCAATACTATAATAGTAAATGCCCTCATATAATACGGGGCATTTACCTTAATCCATCAATTTCTTCCGATTGATATTATCCCATTGATACCGCTTAAACGACTGATGACTGATTTTAAATGATTTATTCCGTTTATAGTAAGACTTACTTCAACTATTGCAGTTCCGTTCTTTCCTTCTCTTGAATTGAGATTGTGAATAAAAAGATGCATAGCAAACAACTGATTTGTTATATCGGCTAAAAGTCCTGTTCTGTCTGCAGCGGTTATACAAAGAGTTGCCTTGAAGTTTTCATTTACTATATTTTCAGTCCATTCAGCCTTTACCCATCTTTCCGGTTCCTCACAAGTCTTTATGTCCTTAGGTACGTTGGTACATCCTCTCTTATGGATAGATACACCGTATCCCCTTGTAACAAATCCTATTATATCATCGCCCGGAAGAGGATTGCAACAGCGTGAATATTTAACCAGACAATCATCAAGTCCTTCTATTATTACACCGTTACTTACCTTTTTCTTTGGTACAGGCTCCTTTGTTACAATCATCTGTACAGGTTCATCAGCAGAGTATTTTTTGAAATATTCTTCTTTTATCTTCGGCAGTATTCTCCATAACTGAATACCGCCATAACCGATAGATGCGTAAAAATCATCGATTGTATTGCAATTCTGCTTATGAATAACATCTGCGAGGAACTCGGGAATTTCTTTTTCAGGTACGCTGATATTAAGTCTTTTTAATTCGGCTTCAAGCTGTGCTTTTCCTTCGACAATATTTTCATCACGCTTCTCTTTTTTGAACCAAAGACGTATCTTACTTCTTGCTTCACTTGTTCTAACAATATTAAGCCAGTCACGTTTCGGGCCTCCGCTTTCTTTTGTGGTAAGTATTTCGACAATTTCACCTGTTTTTACCTTGTAGTCTATCGGTACAATACGCTGATCTACCTTTGCTCCTATCATACGGTTGCCTACTTCACTGTGAATAGCATACGCTACATCTATAACGGTAGCACCCATCGGCAGACTAAGAACATCTCCTTTCGGAGTGAATACAAATACCTCCTCAGGCACAAGATCCATTTTTATTGTTCTTACAATATCGGTGGAATCATTGTCACTCTGATTTTCGAGCATCTTGCGTATCCATACAAGTCTTTCATCAAGTGAATTTTTCTTTGTGATTCCTTCCTTATATTTCCAGTGTGCAGCAATGCCATATTCAGCTGTATAATGCATTTCCCATGTTCTTATCTGTATTTCAAACGGAATACCTTCTTTTCCTATAACTGTCGTATGAAGTGACTGATACATATTTGGTTTCGGAGTGGATATATAATCCTTGAATCTATTTGGCAGAGGTCTGAAAATATCATGTACTACTCCAAGCACATTATAGCAATCAGCAACGCTGTCAACAATTACTCTTACAGCAAATATATCATATATCTGATCCATTGTACGACCTTTCATAAAGGTCTTTTTATATATTCCATGTATACTCTTTACACGTCCCTCGATATATACATTCGGAATCTCACCTTTAAGCCTTTCGTAAAGCTGCTGTTTCATATCCGAAACAAAATTCTGTCTGTCTTTGCTTCTGAGTGCAAGCTGACGCTCTATCTCCGAATATCCCACAGGATCAAGATACCTTATCGAAAGATCTTCAAGCTCCTCTTTTATAGCACGAATACCGAGTCTGTGTGCTATAGGTGCATAAACTTCCATTACTTCAAGAGCTTTGTCACGTCTGTGCTGTTCCTTCATACATTCTATTGTACGCATATTATGAAGTCTGTCCGCAAGCTTTATTATTATTACACGAATATCATTCGACATCGCAATAAGCATTTTTCTTATGTTTTCTGCCTGCTGTTCCTCTCGGGATGAATAGGGTATTTTACCAAGTTTTGTTACACCATCGATAAGTATTGCGATCTCTGAACCGAATTTTTTTGTCACTTCTTCAAGTGTGACAGGAGTGTCCTCAACTACATCATGCAGCAGTGCCGCTGCTATGGACTCGGAATCCATTCCAAGCTCACAAAGTATACAGGCTACTGTTGTGGGATGCAGTATGTACGGAATGCCGGATGCTCTTCTCTGATCACCGTGCATTTTCTCGGCAAACTGATATGCTTTATCTATCAGTTCATAATTGTACATATGGTCACTCTTTTTCATTAGCTCGACTAATTCATTGTAATCCTGATAAAATTTGGGTTTGTCCGGCATTTTCAATTTCCTCCTTCAATTTTTTAAATAGTCCGGAAGAGGTTATATCCCTCTTTTCCTTTGCTTCCCTGAGTTTTATTTCAAGTCTGTCTGAACACCTTCTGTAATCAGCAAGACCTAACTCCTTCATCATATCAAGTATTAGCAAAAGCTTGAATGCACCTATCGGTTTTATTGACGGCTGAATACTTTTACCAAATCTCTCTGTTTCATATACAAGAAAATCTATACTATATATTGAACGGTGAGATTTCATAAGATAAATATAAACTATCTTGAATTCATCACGCACGGGCAATTTATCTGCATGAATATCACGTCTGAATATACCGCTCAGAAACAGGTCATAATTCTGTACTTCATACATAACCTTTTCATAATTGAATAGCTCACGGCTTATTCTGATGTCCTTTGCTATGAATGAAATATTATCTTCTCCACGATAATTATTTTTCTCCATATTAATGGCAATATCCAGTTTCATTCCTTCAGTGTATGGAAATTCTTCCGCTGTTGTAAAAAATTTCATAACATTCAGTCGTGCTTTTCTTCTGGATATTGAAAGCTTTAAATGATTTCCGTTTCCTACAGGTGTTATCTTATCAAGAACAGCATCTGTTATTGCAAAAACAGGCGTGGGATTGCCGATACCAAATGGTTCAAAAGCTTCGATCTGATCCAGCATACCCAGTTCTATTATCTCCGGATTGAGAGTTGTATCTATCTTAAGCGACGGCAGCGGCATTACATCCAATGCATTGGCATAATCATCCATTTCTTTTATAAAGGCTTCTATATTTTCTCTCAGAATACTTAACCCTATCGCCATCGGATGCCCTCCGACTTTTTCAAGTTTACCTGAACAGGCAAATACTGCATCTACAAGAGAAAATCCCGCTACACTTCTTCCCGATCCTTTGCAAACCTTATTATCTTCCGCTATAAGTATTGCAGGTTTCCCATATTTTTCCACGACTTTGTTTGCCACGATCCCTACTACACCCGGATTCCATTTAGGTGAAGAAAGTATTATAACTCTTCTGTATGACAACTCAGGTTTCTCTAAAAGCATATTGTCTATATCTGCCATTATTTTTGCTTCCAGATCCTGTCTTAGCGAATTCAGTTTATTAAGCTTTCCTGCATTTTCACTTGCAAGATCCTCATTTTCAGTAAGGATCAATTTCAGAGCATCATATGGTGTTCCAAGTCTTCCGGCTGCATTTATTCTCGGTGCTATCTTAAATGACACTGCACCGGCATTCATTTTTTTAACATCTGCTATTTCAATAAGTTCATTTAGTCCGACACGCTCAGTATTGTTAAGATTTATAAGTCCCATTTTGACTATATCACGATTTTCTTTCGTCAAAGGAACAAGATCTGCAACTGTGCCTATTGCGGCAATGTCAGAATAATTCTCCATTATAAAATTATTATCATTTTCCAGTGCACAAAGAAGTTTTAAAACAAGTCCTGCTCCGCAATAATCCCTGAACTTACAGGTTTCGTCTGCACGATGCGGATCAACAACTGCTATCGCTTTTGGTAGTATTTCTTTTGGTTTATGGTGATCTGTAACAACAACATCTATAAAAAGCGAACGGGCATAATCTATTTCATCAATGGCTAAGATCCCGTTATCTACTGTGACGATGAGATTAACGCCCTTTTTGTGCAGAAAATCTACTGCTTTCATGTTCATACCGTACCCTTCGGTATTTCTGTCGGGTATGTAATACATTACATCTGCAAATACGGATTCAAGATAAGAATATAGTATTGCTGTTGCTGTTACTCCGTCACAGTCGAAATCTCCGTAAACACAGATCTTTTCTCCTCTGAGTACAGCACTTGTAATTCTGTTGGCGGCAGCTTTCATATCCTTTATTTCAAAAGGATCATCAGACGGATACTGAAAATTCAGAAAACGCTCTATATCTTCTTTTTCGGTTATTCCTCTTATAACCAGAAGCATACAGGTAAAAATGGGCAAACCGTATAAAGACTGCAGCTCCTTTACAAGCTGTCTGTCAAACTCAGGTATTATCCACTTCTTCATGCTCCCACCTCTTTCAAGTTATAATAGTTATAATATCATTTTTTTTTTTAGAATTCAATAATAATTTTTACTTTTTACACTAATAATTACGATAATTAAAATTAACATTGAATATTACATAAAAATGTGATATAATCCTTAGGTACAGAGAATATTGTATTACGAAAGAGGTTTTTTTATGAAAATTAAAAATACAGGAAAATTTGTTTCTTTATTTACTGCACTCACCATCGCATTGTGTATAACAGGCTGTTCTCAAAATAGTAACGATAATTCTGGTGTTTCTGAATCAGAAAGCAAAACGCAAACATCGACAAGCAGTAATAATTCTCCATCTGACGAATCAAAAACAGAAGAATCTTCTGTTACGGAAAAAGATGATGTTGACAAAAAAGATGATGAACCTATACCAGAAATATCCGATCCCACTCCTGACAATATGGGAGAAACAGTGGAAGGTGTTTTCATTTATAATGGTGTTGCTTATGAAATGTTCTATGGCAGTGAGGGAATGGCAAAATATTATGCGGATACTGTATCTGAGGTAAAAAAGGGACTCGGTGACAACATAAAAGTTTATAATGTAGTAGTTCCTACCCATGTAGGTGTAACACTTCCGGAAAAATTCTCGGATATGTGTGAACCACAGGATAAGTATCTGAATACTATCGTCAACTCCTATTCCGCTGATGTTACAGGTATAAGTGCTTTCGATAAGCTTATGCATCATCGTGATGAATATATTTATTTCAATACCGACCATCACTGGACTGCACTTGGTGCGTATTATGCTTACAGAGCTTTTACCTCCGCTGCCGGAATCGAGCCTGTTAAACTGGAAGACCTCAAAGAAGATAAGATTGAAGGTTATTCAGGCTCACTTGCATATATTACTGGTCGTGATGATCTGAAAGAAGATTATGTTACATATTATACCTCTAAAAATAATATAGATTGTACAAAATATGATGAAAATGGTGAAAATCCCGAAGATTATATGCTTATCCACTCCTATGCCAGCGGTTCAAATGCATACGGTGTATTCCTCGGCGGTGACACTCCTATACTTGTAACCAAAAATGAAAATGGCAACGGTAAAAAAATTGCTGTTCTGAAAGAATCATACGGTAATGCTTTTTCTCCATTTATAGCTTATACATACAGTGAAGCACATCTTATAGACTTCCGTTATGTTAATATTGACCTTAAAAGCTATCTTGAGAAAAATGGTATAGATGAAGTCATTATTATAAATAACGCTATGGCTTCAGCTACCGATGCAAGATGTGAGGAACTTAAATCTCTTGTAAGTTCATCAGGCGAAACGGAAAGCTCCAATGATAGTTATGATGACAGTGGTGAAGAAAATGAATATTCTGACGACCCCGTTTATTATGATAATGATGATGAAACCGATTATTATGATGAACCTGATGTCGATAATGAAGAAGATACCAATGACTATGACGATGAAACATATGATGATTACAATGATGAAGAATAATTAAATATATTTTTCAGGATCTCCCGATGTTTATACTGAAGGAGATCTTTTTTGTGAAATAAATAATTACATTGAAAATTTATAAAAATAGTGTTGACAAATAAGCTTTTTTATGATATTATGGTAAAGCCGTCGGAAATAAGACGGAATTTCGCTGGTGTAGCTCAGTTGGTAGAGCAGCTGATTTGTAATCAGCAGGTCGGGAGTTCGAGTCTGTCCACCAGCTCCACTTTTTTAAA
>OMZF01000086.1 GCA_900315465.1 uncultured Eubacteriales bacterium
CAGCCCGATTTTACGCCTGTGGAGTTAGTAGGTTACGAGGACGATGAAGCAGGAAGCCCATTGGCTTTAGACAATGGGTAGTTCACGTATGTTGATTATTCCATTGAGAACACTCAAAAGGGAGGGGATATGCAAATTCAACTGTACATAATGAATTATAAAAACGAACATTTCCCCGATATGAATGCTTCTGATAAATTAAAATTATAAAAAATACCCCTGCACAACTATGTAAAAACAGGTTGTGCAGGGTATTGTTTTTAAATGATAATTATTAACTGAGGAAACCGTCAATAATAGTTGCTTCGGCTTCTTCCTCTGTCATACCGAGTGTACGGAGCTTAAGAATTTGTTCACCGGCAATTTTGCCGATAGCGGCTTCATGTATAAGAGCCGCATCATTATCATGTGCATGAAGTTCGGGAGCGGCATCTACTTTACCGTTTTCTGAAATGATAGCATCACATTCGGAATGACCTGTACATGGTGCATTACCAATTATAACCGAATGATAACCCTGTCTTGAATCATCTCTTGCAACAGAACGGGAAATAAGATCAACTCCTGAACCTTTTCCGTTGAGTTCAACTTCAAATTCGGTATGTGCAGTCTGTTCTTTTTCTGTGAGAATTCTTTCTCTTATTACGAGCTTTGCCCCCTCACCGAGTTTTGCTTTTGTACTTCTTGTTGTTCTGTCCACTCCGCCTATCTGTGCGGTATCCATTTCGAGAAAAGAATTTTCTTCCATTTCTACTTCTGTAACAGGGTCGATAGATTTAAGACCTGTACCGTGACCTGTGCCTATATGCTTTTCAAGGTATTTTACCTTTGAATTTTTGCCGAGCATAAATCTGTGTATACCATTATGACGTGCCGGTTCGCCTGTTTCTGTATGAATGCCGCAGCCGGCAACGATAATAACATCAGCACCTTCACCTACATAAAAATCATTGTAAACTAAATCATCTACTCCTCCATGCGTCACGCAGGCAGGAATGGAAACAGTTTCACCGATAGTACCCGGAGCAATATGTATTTCAAGACCGGGCTTGCCTTCCTTGTTTGTGATCTTTATATTTTTGCTTGATACTCTGCCGGCACACTGACCGTTTTCACGAATATTGTATGCTCCCTTGAATTCTCCGTTCCATTCGGAAATTTCACGAAGCAGTGTTTCTGTTTGTTTTTCCATCAGAGAAGTACCTCCTGTTTGGAACAGACATTGCTGATCCCTCTGTCATTAATAAGCATTTTCATCATTTCATCAGCAGCCCCCTGAGCCTTAATTTTACCGTCTGCTACAACAGCGATTTCATCGGCTATTTCAAGTATTCTTTCCTGATGTGAAATTATGATAAGAGTACCCTCAAGATCTTTTCGCATTTCCTTGAATACTTTTATAAGGCTTGAAAAGCTCCATAGATCAATTCCAGCTTCAGGTTCATCAAAAATGGTGATCTTAGTTTTTCTTGCCAGAACAGTAGCAATTTCAATTCTTTTTATTTCTCCTCCGGAAAGAGTGGAATCTACTTCACGGTTTATATATTCTCTTGCACAAAGTCCGACTTTGCTGAGAATATCACAAAGCTGACCTTCGTTCATATTATTTCCCGAAGCAAGCTCTATAAGTTTTCTTACGGTTATACCTTTGAAACGTACAGGCTGCTGAAATGCAAAACTTATGCCCATTTTTGCACGTTCAGTAATATCCTTTTCGGTAATATCCGAATTATCCAGCAGAATTTTTCCGCTGTCCTGAGTATAGATACCTGCAATTATTTTTGCGAGGGTAGTTTTGCCTCCGCCGTTTGGGCCTGTAATAACAACAAGCTTTCCGTCAGGTATTTCAAGATTCAGTCCGTTAAGTACGCCAGTACCGCTCGGGGTGCTCCATTTAATATTTTCGAGCTTTAACAACTTTTCATCAATCCTTTAACTTAATAGTAGCTTTACGCTCAACAAAAAAGCATTTTAATTATATCATATTAAATGAATAAAAACAATAATTATTGCTGAAAATTATAAATATTATATAATGTCGCAATCTGAGGGATAATTGAAGGCATAAAAAATTGCATTATTGTGTTGTGTAAATTGAAATAATGTGTTAGAATACATCTATGATACTATACTTTTGTAAAAGTGAGGAGAAACAAAATGCTTACAGATATTGAGATCGCACAGCAATCCGACATAAGACCTATAAAGGAAATAGCAGCAAAGCTTGACATAAGCGAGGACGAGCTTGAGTACTACGGAAAATACAAAGCAAAGCTTTCCGAAGATCTTATCCGCAGAACAGCAGAAAACAAAAACGGAAAACTTATACTTGTAACAGCAATCAATCCTACTCCCGCAGGCGAAGGAAAAACTACCACATCGGTAGGTTTAGGAGATGCTCTTTCAAAGATAGGCAAAAAGACGGTAATAGCACTTCGTGAACCATCACTTGGGCCTGTTTTCGGTGTAAAAGGCGGAGCAGCAGGCGGAGGATATGCACAGGTAATCCCTATGGAAGACATCAATCTTCATTTCACAGGTGATATGCATGCAATCACATCTGCAAACAATCTTTGCTGTGCTATGCTTGATAACCATATACAGCAGGGAAATGCTCTTGACATTGATGTAAAAAGAATACTTATAAAGCGTTGTCTTGATATGAATGACCGTGAACTCAGAAATATTATTGCAGGTCTCGGCGGAAGAATGAACGGTGTGCCTCGTGAGGATGGTTTCATAATTACAGTTGCAAGTGAGGTAATGGCTATTTTGTGCCTTTCTTCTGATATAGATGACCTGAAAACCAGACTGGGGAATATCCTTATAGCATATACAAGGGGAGGAGATCCTGTATATGCAAGGGATATAAAAGCACAGGGAGCTATGGCTGCACTGCTGAAAGATGCGGTAAAGCCCAATCTTGTACAGACACTTGAGGGAACACCTGCACTTATGCATGGAGGCCCGTTTGCAAATATTGCACATGGATGTAACTCTGTACGTGCAACAAAGCTTGCACTCAAACTTGCAGATTATTGTGTAACAGAAGCAGGCTTCGGCTCAGATCTCGGAGCAGAAAAATTCTTTGATATAAAATGCCGTAAAGCAGGTTTAAAGCCGTCAGCAGTAGTAATAGTTGCTACTGTAAGGGCACTTAAATATAACGGCGGAGCAGCAAGAGCAGAGCTTTCAAACGAAAATCTTGATGCACTCAAAAAAGGTATCGTAAATCTCGGAGTACATATTTCAAATATGCAGAAATTCGGTATTCCTACAGTTGTAGCAATAAACCGCTTTGGTACAGATACAGATGCAGAACTTGGTTATATTGAGGAATATTGTACTTCAATGGGTGCAGATTTTGCGATGTCCGAAGTTTTTGCAAACGGAGGAAGTGGTGGTGTGGCACTTGCTGAAAAGGTGGTTGCAGCCACAGAGAAAGCATCTGATTTCAGATTTATCTATCCTGATGATATGTCAACAAAGGATAAAATTCTTGCTGTTGCAAAGAATATTTACGGAGCAGACGGAGTTGTTTATACCACGCAGGCTTTAAAAGCACTTGCTGATATTGAAAAGCTCAATGTATCAGACCTTCCGATATGTGTAGCAAAGACTCAGTATTCACTTTCTGATGATCCTGCACTTCTGGGCAAGCCGGAAAATTTCAGTATTACTGTAAGAGATGTACGTCTGTCAAACGGAGCAGGATTTATTGTGGTATACACAGGAGATATAATGACAATGCCGGGACTTCCCAAAGTACCTGCCGCAGAGAAGATAGATGTTGATTCAACAGGCAGGATAACAGGCTTGTTCTGAGGAAAAGAGGAATATTTTTGCAAAAATTTATTACCCATTCCGCACAGGAGACCGAAGAGGCGGCAGAAAAATTTGCCTTGGGGCTTAAAGGCACTGAGGTAATAGCTATGTTCGGAGGACTCGGAGCAGGAAAAACAGCTTTTACAAGAGGACTTGCAAAAGGTCTTGATATTGAAGATATAGTTTCCAGTCCGACATTTGCCCTTGTGAATGAATACAGCGGAAAATATACTGTTTATCATTTTGATATGTACAGGGTAAAAAGCTGGGATGACTTATATTCAACAGGATTTTTTGATTATCTTGATAACGGTATTCTTGTGATAGAATGGAGCGAGAATATCGAAGAATTTCTTCCGGAAGATCATATAAAGATACAAATAAATGTAACGGGAGAAAATGACAGGGAAATAATAATAGAAAGGGAGGATAGACAGTGAAAATACTTGCAATTGATACAACAGCTTCACCTGTTTCTGCCGCCCTTACGGACAAAGGAAAACTTATCGGGAATTTTTATCTTAATATAAAAACTACCCATAGTCAGACGCTTATGCCGATAGTTTCATCATTGCTTTCAACAACAGGTACAGATATAAAAGATATTGATGTGTTTGCAGTGAATGCGGGGCCGGGGTCATTCACAGGTGTAAGAATAGGAGTTGCATCTGTAAAAGGTATGGCTTTGCCGCTGGGAAAACTGTGTGCAGGAGTTTCCACCCTTGAATCAATGGCGTGTTGTATGCCGTATGAAAGCGGAATAATATGTGCAGTAATGGATGCAAGGTGCAGTCAGGTGTATAATGCATTATTCCGCATAAATGACGGAATTCCCGAAAGACTTACAGATGACAGGGCATTAAGCATAAGCGAGCTTGCAGAGGAACTTAAACAGTTTGACAGTCCTGTATATTTAGTCGGAGACGGTGCAGAGATATGTTATAATACCTTTGGTGATGTTATAGGCAGTGTAGTGCTTACGCCTGAAAATATACGTTTTCAGAATGCTTACGGTACAGCAAAAGCAGCAGAAAAAATGGCAGAGGAAAATAAACTTTGTTCCGCAGACAGTCTTATGCCGATATATCTCAGACTGCCGCAGGCACAAAGGGAACTTAATGCAAGACTTAATAAAACAGAAAAAGGAGAGGACAAAAAATGAAAATTGCACTTGGAGCAGACCATGGAGCTTTCGAGCTTAAAGAGGCAGTAAAAAAACATCTTGAAGAAAAGGGGATAGAATATAAAGATTTCGGATGTTTTTCAAAGGAATCGGTAGATTATCCCGTATATGCATCAATGGCAGCAAATGCAGTGGCAGATCACGAATGTGATTTCGGTGTTATATGCTGCACAACAGGACTTGGAGTTTCAATGGCTGCAAATAAGGTAAACGGGGTAAGAGCAGCTGTATGTACAAATGAAATGCTTGCAGAAATGACACGCCGTCATAATAATGCAAATGTTATCTGTATGGGACAGAAAGTTGTTTCGGAAGAATTAGCTTTAAAGATGGTGGATATTTTCCTTTCAACCGAATTTGAAGGAGGTCGCCACTCAAGGAGAGTTGATCTTCTCACAGATATTGAAAACGGTAAAAAGCTTGAACCGTGATAAAAATACAAGCCGTCCGCATGAAAAACGGACGGCTTTATTTATTTTACGATGATTTTAATACAGGGTCATCAGCAGCCGCAGCCACAGCCGTTATCATTGCATCCGCAGCCGTTGTTGTTACCGCATCCGCCGCCGCAGCAGCAAAGGATTATGATAAGAAGAATGATCCAACCGCAGCCGCCGTTTCCGCCAAATACATTGTTATTACACATAATAATTTCCTCCTTAATAATTCCTTCCGTAAGGCTTTTTTTGTTTTGAAGTCTTTGGGAAGTGGTTACATTACATAATACGCCACATATAAAAATTGGTTACACAAATAAATTAATATTTGCTTGACATATGCTTAACAGGGTGATAAAATGAAAATGGTTTTCAAATTGGCAAAGGAGATGTCGTAAAAAATGAATCGTAACGGCAGCTATAAAACAAAACAGCAAAGTGCGATACTCGGTTTTCTGATGGAAAACAAGGATAATCATGTCACAGTGAATGATATTTCGGATTATCTTGAACAAGAGGGAAATCATGTAGGTGTAACCACTATATACCGTCATCTTGATAAGCTTCTTGAACAGGGACTTGTGAGAAAATATACTGTTGACGGCACAACGTCTGCCTGCTTTCAGTATGCGAATACCGGCGAAGAATGTCATAGGCATTTTCATCTGAAATGTGAAAAGTGCGGAAAACTGATACATCTTACCTGCAGTCATATAAACGAGATGTGCGGGCATATTTTTGATGAACACGGATTCCGTGTGGATCTGTACAGAACTGTATTTTACGGTATATGCCGTGAATGTTCGGAAAGGGAAGAAAAATGAAAAAAAGATTTGTGGCACTTATACTTGCAGTGCTTTGTGCGGTACTTTGTTTTACTGCCTGCACAGACAATAAAGACGAAAAATCAGACGGAAAGTTAAAGGTCGTGACTACCATATTCCCGCCGTATGATTTTGCAAAACAAATAGGCGGAGAATATGTTGATGTATCCATGCTTTTAAAACCGGGAATGGAAAGTCATAATTTTGACCCTACGCCTCAGGATATAATAAAGATACAGGATGCGGATATGTTCATTTATGTTGGCGGAGAATCTGATGAATGGGTAAAGGATATACTTGAATCAGGAGATAAAAAGCCGTCATGTATAATTGAACTTATGAAAGTAACGGATAATGTTGCAGAGGAAACTGTTGAGGGAATGACCGCCGAAAAGGAAGAAGACAGCGACGAGATAGAATATGATGAGCATGTATGGACATCATTCAAAAATGCGGAATTGATAGTTGAGGCTATTCAGACAAAACTTTGTGAGCTTGATAACAAAAACAAAGATACATATGTTTCAAGAGCAAAGGATTATACAAAACAGCTTGGTGATCTTGAAAAAGAATATCAGAATGCTGTGGACAATGCAAAGAATAAAACACTTATATTTGCTGACCGTTTTCCGTTCAGATATTTAGCGGATGAATTCGGACTAAGCTATTATGCAGCATTTCCGGGATGTTCGGCTGAAACTGAGCCGAGTGCAGCAACTGTGTCTTTCCTTATCGAAAAGGTAAAGGAAAAGAAAATACCTGTTGTATTTACGATAGAATTTTCCAACGGAAAAATAGCCGATACAATATGCGAGGCAACAGGGGCAAAAAGACTTGAAATGCATTCCTGTCATAATCTTTCGAGTGAAATGTTTGAAAACGGTGAAACATACATTTCCCTTATGAAGAAAAACCTTGTAAATCTTGAGGAGGCTTTAGCCTGATATGGAAGAGCTTTTGAAATGTGAAAATGTATCCTTTTCATACGAAAATACAGGAGTAATAAAAAATCTTAGCTTTACTCTTAACAGCGGAGATTATCTTTGTATTGTAGGTGAGAACGGATCAGGAAAAAGTACCCTCACAAAAGGTCTTTTGGGACTTAAACAGCCTGCTGAGGGTAAAATAATAAAATGCAATGGTCTTAAATCAAAGGAAATAGGTTATCTTCCTCAGCAGACACCTGCACAAAAGGACTTTCCTGCAAGTGTTTTTGAAGTAGTGCTGTCGGGGAGACTGAGCAGTCTGGGCTTTCGACCTTTTTATTCAAAAGAGGATAAAAAAATTGCCCGTGATAATATACACCGTCTTGGTATAGATGATCTTATCAAAAGGAGTTACCGTGACCTTTCCGGCGGACAGCAGCAAAGAGTTTTGCTTGCGAGGGCGTTATGTTCGGGGAAAAAATTATTACTGCTTGATGAACCTGTTACAGGACTTGACCCGATAGTAACGGAGGAAATGTACCGACTTATACTTGAACTGAATAAACAGGAACATATCACAATAATAATGGTATCACATGATATAAATTCTGCTGTACGATATGCCACACATATACTTCATCTGAATTTTGATAAAAGCTTTTTCGGCAAGACTTCTGATTATATTAAAAGTCCTATGGGAAGATATTTCTTTTCCGAAAATGAAAATAATATGATAACGGCAGGTGAAGAAAATGTTTGATATAATGTCCATGTTTCAGCATAGCTTTATGGTGAGGGCATTGACAGGAGGCATACTTATATCTCTTTGTGCGGCACTTTTAGGTGTCAGCCTTGTGCTTAAAAGGTACTCAATGATAGGAGACGGACTTTCTCATGTAGGATTCGGAGCATTAGCGATAGGTTCGGCAGCAAATTTTGCACCGCTGGAATTTTCTATACCAATAGTAGTTGTGTCCGCATTCTTTCTGCTGAGGATAAGCGAAAACAGTAAAATCAAAGGAGATGCCGCAATAGCACTTATTTCAACAGGAGCATTGGCGATAGGCATAACAGTTGCCTCACTTTCGGGAGTGAATACCGATATAGACAATTACCTTTTCGGAAGTATATTATCCCTTTCAAATTCCGATATAGTTATATGCTGGATAGTATTTGCGATAGTAATGGTATTGTTTGTAATGTTTTATAACAAAATATTTGCCGTTACGTTTGATGAAAGCTTTGCAAAGGCAACAGGCACAAAAACAGGAATTTATAATATGCTTATAGCACTGCTGACAGCACTCACGATAGTTATTGGTATGAAGCTTATGGGAACACTTCTTATCTCAAGTCTTATAATATTTCCTGCAATAACATCAATGCGTATATGCAAAAGATTCAAAACAGTGATGATAAGTTCAGCAGTTGTATCTGTGGTATGTTTTTTTGTGGGACTGGTGATCTCGTATCAGTATTCAACACCTGCCGGAGCAAGTGTTGTGCTTGTAAATCTTTGTGTTCTTATAATATTCTCGGCAATAGGATTTGTACGGGATAAGATAAATGAAAAAAAATATCTGAAAGGTGATCTTAATGAAACAGCTCAAAGTAAAAAATTGTGACGGTGTATATTATATATGTGAGGATAAAAACGAAAAATTTTATGCCATACCAATGGAAGAAATGCCGGAAGGAGTAGAACAGGGAGATATTATCATTATTTCCGATAATGGTGAGATAAACAAAAAATAAACTGTTGACAAATAAATGAAAACCATTTATAATTTACCTAATGGCTGTGAAAAGAAGAAGTAAGATGAAGAGCCGTGCAAAGAGAGGATATGGAAGGTGTAAATATCCGTCGGTGTCATCTGAAATACATCTTGGAGCTGACGGGCGAAAGTTTTTTCTCGAGTAGTCTTGTCCGTATTGTCTGCGTTAAGGGGCAAGGGTATCAAGTGTACCCGTAAAGGCTGTTATTGTGAGGTAACGGTAAATTGAGGTGGTACAGCGGTTATTATCGCCCTCTGTTTTTAAATTACAGGGGGCGTTTTTTGTTCCCCGAAAATCGAAAGGATGAACGAAAATGGGAGTTTACGAAGAACTTCAAAGAAGAGGTCTGATAGCACAGACAACAGACGAGGAAAAAATAAGAGATCTGATCAATTCAGGAAAAGCGGTATTTTATATCGGCTTTGACCCGACAGCAGACAGTCTCCACGTTGGTCACTTCATGGCACTTTGCCTTATGAAAAGACTGCAGATGGCAGGAAATAAGCCTATTGCACTTATCGGCGGAGGAACAGGAATGATAGGAGATCCTTCGGGCAAAACAGATATGCGTAAGATGCTGACAAAGGAAGACATTGACCATAACTGTGAATGTTTCAAAAAGCAGATGAGCCGTTTTATTGATTTTTCCGAAGGCAAGGCACTTATGGTAAATAATGCAGAGTGGCTGCTTGATCTCAACTATGTTGAACTTCTTAGAGAAGTAGGAGCGTGTTTCAGCGTAAACCGTATGCTGACGGCAGAATGTTATAAGCAGCGTATGGAAAAGGGTCTGAGTTTTCTTGAGTTCAATTACATGATAATGCAGAGCTATGACTTTTTCTCACTTTACAAGCGTTACGGCTGTAATCTCCAGTTTGGCGGAGATGACCAGTGGAGCAATATGCTCGGAGGTACAGAGCTTATCAGACGTAAGCTCGGCAAGGATTCCTACGCTATGACTATCAATCTTCTTCTTAATTCGGAAGGAAAGAAAATGGGCAAAACGGAAAAGGGTGCTGTATGGCTTGATGCTGCCAAAACAACACCATATGATTTCTTCCAGTATTGGAGAAATGTTGATGATAAGGATGTCATCAAATGCCTGAAGATGCTTACATTTGTTCCGATAGAAGAAATTGAAGCTATGGAAAAGTGGGAAGGCAGTGAACTTAACAAAGCAAAGGAAATACTTGCATTTGAACTTACAAAGCTGGTTCACGGACAGGAAGAAGCAGATAAGGCACTTGAAGCAGCAAGAGCAATTTTCAGTGCAGGCTCAGATTCCGAAAATATGCCGTCAAGTGAGATAACAGAAGCGGATATGCCCGAAGGAAAAATAGGACTTATCGACCTTATCCATCTTGTGAAATTAGCACCGTCAAAAGCAGAAGCAAGAAGACTTGTTCAGCAGAACGGTATAGCAGTAAATGACCAGAAGATTAATGATGTAAAAGCCGAAATAAGTAAGGATGATTTTGCAGAAAGCGGATATATCATTATAAAGAAAGGCAAAAAAGTATTCCATAAAGTTATTCTTAAATAATAGGAAAAGTTTTTTACGTTGTAAAAATGAAAGGAAGCTTGCCATGAACGATAATTCAAACGGTAAAAAAGTTACAAGACATGAAGAACGTGAACAGGCGTTTGTTCTTTTGTTCGAGCAGATATTTCAGGAACACAGCATTGATATAATTGTTGAGGATGCAAAGGAAGCAAGAGACATCGAAACAGGTAAATATGCACTTAAACTTGCAAAAGGTGTAGAAGAAAAAAGAGAAGAGCTTGATGCAGTGATAGAAAGCAATCTCAAAGGCTGGAAGATGAACAGAATTTCAAAGGTTTCGCTGACAGTTCTTCGTATAGCAGTATACGAGATGATGTATGAAAAGACTGTACCGGTCAGTGTGGCAATAAATGAAGCTGTAGAGCTTTCAAAGAAATATGCCACAAAAGGCGATGCAAAATTCGTAAACGGTGTACTCGGAGCTGCTGTAAAGAGTATTGACGAGGATAAATAAGCCATGCCGTATTTTTTAGGTATAGATACAAGCAATTATACAACATCCGCATCTGTTTATAACAGCGATACGAATGAAATGATAATGAAGAAAAAGCTTTTGCCGGTGAAAAACGGCGAATGTGGTTTGCGTCAGAGTGATGCTGTGTTTCATCATGTACAGCAGCTGCCGCAGATACTTGAGGAAGTTTTTGACAGTTTCAGCGGAGAGATAAGTGCTGTTGGTGTTTCATCAAAACCGAGAGATGCCGAGGGGTCGTATATGCCGTGTTTTACTGTAGGACTGGGAGCAGCCAGATCATTGTCTGCCGCTTTGAAAATTCCATTGTATACATTTTCGCATCAGAGCGGTCATATAGCAGCGGCACTTTATTCGGCGGATAAAACGGAATTTTTCGGACAGAGGTTTCTTGCATTTCATGTATCGGGAGGAACTACCGAAGCGGTAATAGTTGAACCTGACGATGAAAATATAATAAAAACTACTCTTGCGGCAAAAACACTTGACCTTAATGCAGGTCAGCTTATTGACCGTGTGGGAGTAATGCTCGGACTATCGTTTCCATGCGGATGTGAACTTGAAAAGCTGGCTTTTGAAAATACTGAAAAAGTAAAAGCAAGGGCAACCTTAAAGGGCAATGACTGCTGTCTTTCGGGTATAGAAAATATATGCAGAAAAGCCTTTGATGAAGGTCGTTCAAAAGAATACATATCGGCACTTTGTCTTTCATATGTTGAAAAGACAATATCAGCAATGTGCAGTTTATTACTTAATGAATACGGAAAACTTCCGGTAATTTTTGCTGGAGGTGTAATGTCCGATAAGATAATAAAGGACGAGCTTGGCAGTAAGTTTGATGCCTGTTTTGCAAAGCCTTCATTTTCGGCGGATAATGCATCAGGAACTGCATATTTATGCTATTTAAAAAATAAGCAGTAAAGGAGAACTTTCAAATGGGCAGATTATTCGGTACAGACGGTGCAAGAGGTATTGCAAACAAAGAGCTTACGGCAGAGCTTGCTATGGATATAGGCAGAGCCGCTGCAATGATTCTTACAAATAATTCTGATAAAAAGCATCCTAAGATCATTATAGGCAAGGATACAAGACTTTCATCGGATATGCTTGAGGGGGCACTTTCGGCAGGACTTTGTTCCATCGGTGCGAATGTAGTTATTCTTGGTGTTGTTCCTACACCTGCGGTTGCATATCTTATCAAAAAATATGAAGCTGATGCAGGTATAATGATTTCGGCATCACATAATCCCTTTGAGTATAACGGAATAAAAATATTCTCAGGCGACGGATATAAGCTTCCTGATGCACTTGAAGCAGAGATAGAATCCATAGTTATAGACAAATCTAAGCCATACCCTCAGCCTACAGGTGATGGAATGGGAAATGTCACATTTGCGGAAAACGGTATCAAAGACTATATAGATCATATAATAAGCACTGTACCGTACAGACTTGACGGAATGAATATTGCAATAGACTGTTCAAACGGTTCGTCCTCAGCTACAGCAGAAAAACTTTTCACAAGTCTGGGTGCAAACTGTCATATGCTTTCGGATAAACCCGATGGTAAAAATATCAATGATAACTGTGGTTCTACACATATGGAAAATCTTCAGAAATATGTTGTTGATAATAAGCTTGATCTTGGTGTGGCATTTGACGGAGATGCTGACAGATGTCTTGCAGTTGACGAAGACGGAAATGTTGTTGACGGAGATTTCATAATGGCAATATGTGCAATGGATCTTGCATCAAGAAATAAGCTCCATAAAAAGACAGCAGTGGGAACAGTAATGTCAAATATGGGATTCGGACGTTTCTGTGCTGATAACGGACTTAAATTTGTAGCTACAGATGTAGGTGACAGATATGTTCTTGAGGCAATGCTCCGTGACGGATATAATTTCGGCGGAGAGCAGTCAGGTCATGTTATTTTTCTTGATTATTCCACCACAGGAGACGGTCAGCTTACAGCAGCTCAGCTTCTTAGTCTTATAAACCGCAGAAAAGCAAAGCTTTCAAGTATTGCTACAGTTATGACACATTATCCTCAGATTCTTATAAATGTGAGAGTAACTCCGGAAGGAAAGATAAATTATTACAAAGATCATGTTATAAAGGAAAAAGTTGAGCAGGTAAGGGAGCAGCTCGGTGATGACGGAAGAATACTTGTAAGAATGTCCGGTACAGAACCTCTTGTAAGAGTAATGCTTGAAGGACTTGATAAGGCAAAAATAGAATCACTTGCCAAAGAAACAGCAGAATTAATAAAAGAAAGACTCGGCTGATTATTGTGAAAAGTAACTAAATTGTTACTGGAAATCATATTAAATTTCTCGGTTTTTGTTGCTCAATAAATTCAACTTTATATGATATAATAAAATCATCAACAATTTGGAGCTGTATTATTATGGCAAATGTAGATCTTTCGATAATTATTCCTTCAAAAAATAATAAATCTAAAATAGCTGCGATAATAAAAAAACTTGCGGCAGAAACCGAAAATTTAGATATTGAATTTATTGTGATTGACATGAATTCCTCTGACGGAGGGGTTCTTGAGGCACTTAATGTAATCAAAGACAGCGGAATCAGAGGCTGTGTGATACAAAGCGGAGGCAGTACAGTAAGTTCTGCTCTGAACACAGGGATATATAAAGCAAGCGGCAAATATATAACTTTTGTGTATCCTTCGAGATTATATAAAGATTATTTCACAGATTATTTTTCAGCTGCAGAAGAAAGAAAAGCAGATTTTATTTTTGCCGCACCCGAAACAAAGGACGGGAATCGTATACTTGTTTCCGATAATGTCAGCGGTACAGATGTTTTGGTTAGTCTTGTAAAATCATCAATAGTAATGGATTTTACTGCAGTAATGTTTGACAGAGAATTTTTAGTGAGAAACGGTATCCGTTTTTACGAAGAATGTACTTTAGGTTATGCGGAAGCATTCATTTATAATGTTCTTCTTCATTCTCCTAAAGTCGCATATTCAAAAACAAAGCTTGAAAGAGATCATCTTAATGGTCTTGAAAAAAATGATGCAATATCTGCAAGCAATAATTGTTTTGAAAGACTTGATGCTATGGTAAAAGTTTTTTCGGCAGCAAAAGAACTGCATAAAGACGATAAAGTTCTTCTTAATACATTGGAATACAATGAACTGCCGGCTGTTGCTATGGGATGTGTGGATAAGCTCTTGGATGAAGGTTTCAAATATTCGTCAATAAAGAAACTGCTCAAATCAAAAAAATATGATTCTTATATTGAGTTTTCAATGGATACTCCTGCAAGTCTGCGTAATAAGATAATTATATGGAAGACGTTGCCTTGGTTTTATAAACCGTGATACAAAATAATAAATAATTACAGACAGTGTTTATGCTCTGTCTGTTTTTGTTCATAATAATTGCGTCTGTGCTGGTCTTTGTCGTGTTTGTATTGACGTAAAGGGTGAAAATGTGGTAATATTTTATAGGAAAGAAGGGATAACATAATGAAAAAGCGTATATTTGTATTTTTGATAACAGCAATAATTACAGCATCATTTACAGCCTGCTCGGATAAAACAGCTGATACAAGTAATTCTGAACAATCTTCCAATGTATCTGTTTCGCAAAGTTCGCAGGAAAGCAAGGAAGATTCGGTAAATGCAACCGAATTACTTGTAATGAAAAGTTTCGGTGAATTGTGGATGAGTGATAATTTTTATATTGATGTAAATATGAAAGTTGAATACGATGCGTCTTCTGTAGAAAGCAGTCAATCTTCGTCAGACAGTTCATCATCAGGTCTTAAAACTATAAGATATTCATTTATAATAGCTGAGGACAGAGTAAATATGGTGGCAGGGCTGAATATGATTTCGGATTTAGGCTCACGCTGTGAGATACTCAAAGACAATTATCTGTATACAATAGACCATACCAACAGGACATATTCCAAAAAGCTTTATGAAGGTACTGCGGATGATTACGGTTCGGAATATACCACAAAGATACTTTTAGGCTCTGTAAATAACTGTGTATTCGAGAACACAGGGAAAACCACATATAACGGTGCGGATGTTACATTTGAAAAATTCAAGGTAACACCATCGGATGAAGGTACAGTAGATCCGTCACTGAAAGAAGTTTATATGACATATTATTTTGATTCAAACGGAATACCCGTTGCACAGGTAATAAATACGGCAAACGGCACAACAACATTTGAATTCAACAGAATTTCGGATAAAATAGAAGTAACTGATATTATTGAAATACCAAAGGATTACAAGGAAGTATCGGTGGAATAATAACAGGGATAAAATTCGCATAAATGCTTATTTTTTCTCACAGTAATGTTGACATAGGCTCTGATACTGTATTATAATAAAATCAGCAGTTTAAATAAAATGTTTTTAAGTGTGAGGGCTTTATATGTGCTTATTATCGGCAGTCGGTAATAAACTATGGTGATAACGCTTAAAAATATTCCCTTGCTGATATGCAAAACTAATTTTATTACTAATACCAAAAAGAGTTTTTTGTTAAAAATCGTTCAAGTGTCGGTCATTGTGCACATATTCAAAAGTAAAATTATATTGACAACTTTTTAACAATCGATTATAATGGTATAGTAATCGAAGTAGTGTTGTATTTCGAGAAAACAATAAAACGGAGGAAACGACAATGGATAACACAAATAAAGTCGAAAATAAGGCTGAAGCAGTTCTTGTACAGGATCTTGACAGCTTCAATGCGAAGCTTGCCGAGGTAAGAGAGGCACAGAAAAAATTTGCGACTTATTCACAGGAGCAGGTCGATAAAATTTTCAAAGCAGCAGCCATTGCCGCAGATAATGCCCGTATCCCGCTTGCAAAAATGGCAGTAGAGGAAACAGGTATGGGTGTTGCGGAGGACAAGGTTATCAAAAATCATTACGCAGCAGAATATATCTACAATAAATATAAGGACACAAAAACTTGCGGAGAGATTGAATATGACAGTGCATTCGGTCTCAGAAAGATAGCAGAGCCTATAGGAATTATCGGTGCTGTAATCCCCACAACAAACCCCACATCAACAGCAATATTCAAAGCTCTTGTATGCCTTAAGACAAGAAACGGTATCATCATCAGCCCACATCCCCGTGCAAAGAAATCAACTATCGCAGCAGCAAAGGTAGTTCTTGATGCAGCAGTAGCAGCAGGTGCACCGGAGGGAATAATCGGCTGGATAGATGTTCCGTCACTTGAGCTTACAAATGAACTTATGAGAAATTCCGATACTATTCTTGCAACAGGCGGTCCGGGAATGGTAAAGGCAGCATATTCGTCAGGCAAGCCGGCTCTCGGTGTGGGTGCAGGTAATACTCCTGTAATCATCGACAGCACAGCAGATATTAAGGTTGCTGTAAACTCTATCATTCATTCAAAAACTTTTGATAACGGTATGATCTGTGCATCCGAGCAGAGTGTTACAGTTCTTTCTGATATATATGACGAAGTAAAGAAAGAATTTGCATACAGAGGATGTTATTTCCTTCAGGGCGAAGAATTGGATAAAGTAAGAAAGACTATCATTATCAACGGTGCTCTTAATGCAAAGATAGTTGGTCAGAAGGCACACACAATTGCTGCACTTGCAGGGGTTGAAGTTCCGGAAAATACAAAAATTCTTATCGGTGAAGTTGAATCTGTTGATATAAGCGAAGAATTCGCACATGAAAAACTTTCTCCTGTACTTGCAATGTATAAGGCAGAAACATTTGACGAAGCTCTCGAAAAGGCAGCACAGCTTGTAGCAGACGGAGGATATGGTCATACTTCATCACTTTATATCCATCCTGCACAGACAGAGAAAATTCAGAAACATTATAACGCTATGAAGACCTGCCGTATTCTTATCAATACACCGTCTTCACAAGGCGGTATCGGTGATCTTTATAACTTTGCCCTCGTTCCCTCACTCACACTCGGCTGCGGTTCATGGGGAGGAAATTCAGTATCTGAAAATGTAGGAGTAAAACATCTTTTGAATATCAAGCAGGTAGCAGAACGCAGAGAGAATATGCTTTGGTTCAGAGCACCTGAAAAGGTATATTTCAAAAAAGGCTGTATGCCTGTAGCACTTGACGAGCTTGGCTCAGTAATGGGCAAGAAAAAGGCATTTATCGTAACAGACTCTTTCCTTTACAAAAATGGTTATGTAAAGCCGATTGAAGATAAGCTTAACGAACTTGGAATCCAGCATACTGCATTCTATAATGTACAGCCCGACCCGACACTTGCATCAGCACTTGAGGGTGCAGAACAGATGCGTCTTTTCGAGCCTGATGTAATAATCGCACTTGGCGGTGGTTCTGCAATGGATGCAGGTAAGATCATGTGGGTACTGTACGAACATCCGGATGCAGATTTCATGGATATGGCAATGCGTTTCATGGACATCCGCAAGAGAATATACACATTCCCGAAGATGGGAGAAAAGGCATATTTCATAGCTATCCCGACATCATCAGGAACAGGTTCAGAAGTTACACCTTTTGCAGTTATTACAGACGAAAAGACAGGTATCAAATATCCTCTTGCTGATTATGAGCTTCTTCCGAATATGGCTATCATTGATGCAGATAATATGATGAATCAGCCTAAGGGACTTACAAGTGCTTCTGGTATAGATGCACTCGTACACGCACTTGAGGCTTATGCTTCAATAATGGCTACACCTTATACAGACGGTCTTGCACTTCAGGCAATGAAGACTGTATTTGAGTATCTGCCCTCAGCATATGAAAACGGTGCAAATGATCCTATAGCACGTGAGAAAATGGCTAATGCTTCCACAATGGCAGGTATGGCATTTGCAAATGCATTCCTCGGAGTATGCCATTCTATGGCACATAAACTCGGTGCTTTCCACCATATTCCTCACGGAATCGCAAATGCTCTCCTTATTTCCTATGTACTTCGTTTCAATGCTGAGCCTGTACCGCCTAAGATGGGTACATTCTCACAGTATGCATATCCTCACACACTTGAAAGATATGCGGAATGTGCACATTTCTGCGGTGTTTACGGCAAAGATGATAAGGAAACACTTGATCTGTTCATTGAAAAGATTGAAAACCTCAAGACAGTGTGCGGTGTTAAAAAGAGTATCGCTGAATATGGAGTAAGCGAAGAATACTTCCTTGAAACACTTGATGATATGGTAGAAAAGGCATTTGATGACCAGTGCACAGGTGCAAACCCGAGGTATCCTCTTTTTGCAGAGATAAAGCAGATGTATCTTGACGCATATTACGGACGCTGATAATATTATGGCGGGCTTTGTCCTGAGGGGCAGAGCCCAGCTTTTTTATAAGGAGATTAACGGAAATGAACAGTCTGAGATTACCTGAAAAAATATATTTCAAAAAGGGCTGTATGTCACTCGCTCTTGACGAGCTTAAAGCCGTGTATAATGCTAAAAAAGCTTTTATCATATCTGATATGTCTTTATACAGAAACGGTGTGACGGCAGTTATAGAAAAGAAACTTGATGAATTATCAGTACAGCATTTTTGTTTTTTCAATATAAATACTGCTCCTGATATTTCTTTGATAGAAGAGGCGGCAAAGGCAGTAAAATTATTTGAGCCTGATGTAATCATTTCGTTTGGCAGCGGTTATGCAGCAGATACAGCAAAGCTTGTTCGTGTAAAATACGAATATCCCGAAACAGATCTTTGTGTATTAAGTTCTGATTTCAGTGATATTGCATACAGAGAAAAGAATTTCCCGAAACTTGGAGAAAAAGCACTTCTTGTTTCAATAGCAGATATAAATAGTAATGCTTCTGAGGTTTCGCCGTATGCTGTATTTTATGCAGACGGTGAGGAACTATATATAGCAGATTATGAGATAATGTCCGATATGGCAGTAATTGACGCTGACTTTATGCTTGACGGAACAAAGGAAGAAATCGTAAAAGCAGGACTGAGTGCTCTTGTTCGTGCGGTAAATGCCCTTGATTCGCAGACAGCAACAGAATATACTGACGGATTTGTTATAAAGGCAGTGCAGGGTATTATGCAGTATATGCCCGAAGCTGTTGAAAAGGGAGCAAAGGAATCGAAAAGCTTTGAAAAACTTATAGAAGCTCTGAATATGGCAGCAATAGCTTATGCAAATACAAGCAGTATCATAAATGTTGACGGTACAGCACAATATCTTGCTGATATAATCAGATTGAGTGCAGCTGAGAGTGAGGAGTCCTGTTCAAGATATTCTGAGCTTAGCAGTGCGTTAGGCTTTAAAGGAAATGACGATAAGAAACTGACGGAAAAACTTATCGGTAAAATAGAAGAACTTGTAAGTTTTTGCGGACTTGAAAACAAGGCTTTGAAGTGTGAATAAAAAAAGAGAACGTCGGAATCAGCCGGCGTTCTTTTTATACGAGGAGTTTTATTGATGGAAGATAAATATATTTGTTCCCTTTGTCCGAGAAATTGTAATGCTGTACGTGAAGAAAACGAAGGGAAAGGTTTTTGCAGAGCAGGCACACTCCCGAAAATAGCAAGGACAGCACCTCATATGTGGGAAGAACCCTGCATAAGCGGAAAAAATGGTTCGGGAACGATATTTTTTTCAAATTGTGTGCTATCATGTGTATTCTGTCAGAATCAGAAAATAAGCACAGGAGGGTATGGAAAAATCATAACAGTGGAAAAGCTTGCCGAATATTTTCGGATGCTTGAAAGTGAGGGAGTACATAATATAAATCTTGTAAGTCCCACTCCATATATTGAGAGTATAATAAAAGCATTTGAAATATACCGACCAAAAATACCGGTAGTCTATAATACAGGAGGTTACGAAAAGGCGGAAACGATAAAAAGGCTTGACGGACTTATCGATATATATCTGCCCGATATGAAATATATAAGAAGTGATATTTCATTAAAATATTCGGGAGCGGCAAATTATTTTGAATATGCATCAAAGGCACTTGATGAAATGCTACGTCAGACGGGATCCCCTGTTTTCGATGATGACGGAATGATAAAAAAAGGAACAGTTGTGCGTCATCTTATACTTCCACAGAATACAAAAAATTCAATAGAAGTTTTGCGTTATCTTGATGAAAGATATGGTGACAGAATACTTATAAGCTTGATGGGGCAGTATATTCCTGTAGGAAATGCAGATAAATTTCCCGAAATAAACCGCCCGATAACAAAACGTGAATATTCAAAAGTTTTAGATGCACTTTCTTCGCTTTCGCTTGACGGATATGCACAGGAATTAGATTCGGCAAAAAAAGAATTTATTCCCGATTTTGATATTGATAAGCTCCTATGATCCGTCTGTAAGTATATATTTTTTTTCACCGATTTCTTCTTCAAGTTCGTAAATTACTTTGAGAACATATTCGTTTTTATCCTCTGAAAAACTGATTTTTCTGTTTACTATTTTTATATTATTGCTGAATCTGAGAAAAAATTCATATAACTGCATCCGTTTTTGCAGGATCAATTTTGCATTTTCAGCGGAATTAGTGACTTTTTCCTGTTGCAATCCTTTCCAGCGTTCTTCATTTATTATTATCGGAAGTCCCTGACCGAAAAGTTCTACAATTAATTTTTTATCCGTTCTGAAATTTTCCCCGTCGGGATCTCCGCATAATGTAAGGGGAATTGTTATACCAAAAATGCTTATATTGCGTTTGATCACTTCATTTTCACTTATAATATTTTTGACCGAATTCATCGGGAGCCGGAATTTTACGGTTTCCGATGTTTTTGCTGTTATATGACCGTTGCTGTCTGTAAGTTCTGTTGAGCCGTCGCTGTATTCTATCACACCGCTGACAAGTAATTGTCCTTTTTTTATACCGTCACCGGGTTTAACTAAAGCTGTACCGTCTTTTACACTTATCTGAGTTACAGTCCCGTCAGCAGTTGAAATGATATTACCTGCTTTATTGCTTTTATCTTCTTCTGACGGGTAAAATCTGTCACTCAGTTCGACAACAGCATTTGTACCGAATATATTAATACTCATCCAGCTTATGCGATTATCCATTACCATAAGCTTGTGTCTTATATCTACAACCGAATCAAATGTATAATATGTTCCTTCTGAAAATCCGAGCTGTCTTAGTTCGTTTCTTATCTCATATTCGTTCATACCGTCAGGGGCGTTTATTTTTATATTCCATATAAAACCCGAAAGTATACATGATAAAGCGACACCGAATATAAGTCCTGCAAAAAGTCCGGCACGTTTGCGGTATTTGCGGCATAAAAAAGGAAGACCGTGTTCATTTGTAATACCCAATTCTATGCCGGCTTTTTGTGCGAGGTTTATAGCGTCATTTATTTCTTTTGATTTGATACATCCGTAAAGTGCTTCCTTTTCTCCCTTTATATTCCAGATATGCAGACCGTTTTTAAATGAAAGATTCAGGTATCTTTCGGGAAATCTGCATTTTATATAAAAATCTGCATAGCCGAATATCCATCTGAATAACTGTACTATAAACATATTTTCCCTCACATAATAAATTCAATGGAAAGAATAAATCCACCTATCATAACATCGGAATCTGTCATTTTGCGGATATAAAGTCCTCTGCCGCTGAAAGCTATTATTGCAGAACCGGTGTTGAGTTTGACAGAAGTATCAGTATATTCAACTACCCCTTTACATCCTTCAAATATTACCTCACGATTATCTGATAATTCCATAGTAAAGCATGGGGATTTATTGATAAAACCATTTTCAACAGTAAAAATTTTCTTCAAACGCTCCTTCATGCTATCACCTCTTTCAGTTAATATGATTTTATGACAGAAATAATAAAAAAATGACTTCATTCATATAAATTAAGGGGGTGATACTATGGCTTTGCCTGAGATAAAGAGGAGTATGGGTTCATTTTTACTTGTAATAATTCTTTTAGCGATATTGATAATATTTCCGGCCGAATGTTCCGGGGGGATAATGAAGGGACTGAAAAACAGTGCTGAAATAATTGTACCATCATTATTTCCATTCATGATTTTATCATCGTTTATAGTAAGGACGAAGGCTTTAAAACCTGTGGAGAGTATTTTCTCCGTATTTACGGAAAAGATATTTTTTCTGCCGAAAGAATGTACATCAGCTCTTATATTAAGTTTTATAGGAGGATTTCCGATAGGGGCGAAATGTGTGTCTGTTCTGTATGAACAGGGTGTTATAAAATCAGGTCAGGCACAAAGGATGATGAATTTTTGTGTATGTTCGGGGCCGTCATTTATGATAACTGGTATAGGAACAATAATACTGCATAATACTCAGGCAGGTGTTATGTTATATTTAAGTCAGATAATATCGGGTGTTCTTATAGGCATTATATCGGGTATTTACAGCAGGATAAGGGATAAAGAAAAAACAGATAATATCAAAAAAGAAAACAGTCATTCACAGGGACTTCTTGAGGCATTCATATCCTCGGCAGAGGATGGAGCAAATTCTATTATATCAATGACTGCACTGATATGTTTTTTTTCAATGCTTATATGTGTATATCAGAATTCGTTTGATATAAGCAGATTTATAAATATAAGGGAACTGAGAACTTTTATCCCTATACTGACCGAGGTCACAAGCGGCACGGTTGCAGTAAGAGAAACAGGATTGCCGCTATGGTGGTATTCTGTGGCAGTAGGATTCGGAGGAATGTGTGTACATTTTCAGATATTGCTTATGCTGAAAGGTATACCGTTTTCATTCGGGAAATATCTTATATTCAGGGTGATAAACTGTATAATATCAGGATTTGCGGCAAAAATATTATGCAGTTTTTTTGTACCTGTGGGAGAGGTGTTCAGAGTTTTCGGAAATACTGATGCACAGGTATCATCTGTAGGAATAGTAGGAAGTACAGCACTTGTAGTAATGTGTGCAGTATTTTTGTTATCTTTGAGAAAAAGAGAACTTTGCAGAAACATTATAGGAAAATCTGCATAGAATATATCTGAGGTGATGTTATATGTGCGGAATAGCAGGATGGTATGACAGTCAGCAGGATATGAAAGAAATGACAAATGTGCTGGGAGATATGTCTGAAAGTATGAAAAGGCGAGGGCCGGATGAAAGCGGAATGATGATAAAAAGTCCCGCAGCACTTATACACAGAAGGCTTGCCATAATTGATCCTGAAAACGGGAAACAGCCCATGACAGCCAAAACAAAAAACGGATATTGTACCATAGTATATAACGGAGAATTATATAATACGGATGAACTGAGGGAGGAACTGAAAGGTAAGGGATATAAATTCAGTACACACAGTGATACGGAAGTCGTACTGTGTTCTTATGTATGCTGGGGGAAGGATTGTGTATACAAACTCAACGGTATATTTGCATTCGGAATATGGGATGAAAGCAAAGGAACATTGATGATAGCGAGGGATCGTATCGGAGTAAAACCGCTGTTCTTTTATCAGTATAATGAAGGATTTATATTTGCAAGTGAGATAAAGACACTGCTTAAAAATCCCCTTGTACCGTCAAAGATAAATGAAGAAGGACTATGTGAATTATTTTTATTAGGGCCGGGGCGTACACAGGGTAACGGTATATTTTGCGGTATAAAAGAACTTTTGCCGGGAGAATATGCACTATATGACGGGAAAAAACTTCAGCGTACAAGATACTTTTTTCTCAAAGCACATGAACATACAGATTCTCCGGAGGACAGCATAAAAAGGGTAAGGGAACTTCTGACGGATTCCATTGAAAGACAGTTAGTATCGGATGTACCGCTGTTCTGTTTTTTGTCGGGAGGATTGGATTCGAGTATAATATCCTATGTAGCATCACAGTATTATAAGAGAAACGGAATGGGCAGGATAGACACCTATTCGGTGGATTATACTGATAATGCGAAATACTTTCAGAAAAGTCTTTTTCAGCCCGATCCTGACAGTGAATTTATAGGTATAATCCAGCAGGCTATCGATTCAAAACATCATAATGTAACCATAGATAATTACGACCTGTTTGCATCCCTTACAGAATCGACTTCAGCAAGAGATTTTCCGGGAATGGCGGATGTAGATTCATCATTGCTTTTATTTTGCAGAAAGATAAGAGAAGATTTCAAAGTAGGATTATCGGGAGAATGTGCAGATGAACTTTTCGGAGGCTATCCGTGGTATCATAACAGAGAAATACTTTTTGAAAATACGTTCCCATGGTCACGCTCGCTTGACATAAGAAGAACAATATTAAAAGAGGGATTACTTCCAAAAGGCGAGGAATATGTATATCAGAAATACTCCGATACCTGCAATAATACCGAAAAATTAAAGACAGATTCACCTCTTGAAGCGAGAATGAGGGAAATGTTTTCTCTCAATTACTATTGGTTTATGCAGAATCTGCTTGAAAGGAAAGACCGTATGTCTATGTATAACGGTCTTGAAGTGCGAGTGCCGTTCTGTGATTACAGGATAGTTGACTATGCCTTTAATATGCCATGGAGCATAAAGGCATTAAACGGCAGGGAAAAGGGGATAGTGCGTGCGGCATTCAGAGGACTTCTGCCTGATGAAATAATAGACCGCAAAAAAAGCCCCTATCCCAAGACTCATAATCCGCTGTATTTTGAGCTTTGCTGCAATAAGGTAAGAGAGATATGCAGGGATACAAATTCCCCTCTGTATGATATTCTGAATTTTGAGGGAGTAGAATCAATAGCACGAGAGCCTGATAAAATATCATCCCCGTGGTACGGACAGCTTATGAAAGCACCTCAGATAATGGCATATATAATACAGTTGGACTACTGGTTCAGAAAATATAAAGTGCAAATAGTATAAATAAGCATTCTTTGAGATCTATTTTGATTTGTAAACAAACAGTTCATTGTTGCTGTTGCATAAGGCTAAAAAAACATCATTGGGATTTCCGATGTTTTGTGATTTGAGCTGTTTTTTGAGCCAGATCTCGTCAAGAGCTATTCTTTTGAGGTTTTCTTTCATAATTCTGCCGTCCATAATAAGCTCGGTATAGATTTCCTCTTTTTCGGGAGAAATCCCCAGATCCTCAGGCTGAACAGGACGTTTTGAACTTACGGGGAGAATAGTAAGCTTACCGTTATATTCATATACAGCGGTAGAAATATCATTGATATTAAAATATCCTTCCTGACGGCAAAGAAGAAGAAATTCGCTGAGTTCGATCTTAGCTTTTTTCATATTTTCACGATATAGTTTACCGTCGTTCATAATGATAGTGGGTGTGCCGTTGATGTATTTTCGTGTTTGTGGGAATTTTCGTGTGATAAAGCTGAGTGTGACGGTCACAGCACCGAATACTATCATGGCGATAACAGGTTTCCACCACGGTTTATCAAGTGTGGTAGCAAATTCCGCACCAATAGAACCGAGAGTTATTCCGGTTATATAATCGAATAATTCGAGTTGAGAAATTTGTTTGTGTCCTATCATTTTTGCAATTATGAAAAGTAAAAGTGCAGATAGCAGTGAAGCGATAATTACTTTCAGAATTTCCATATGATACCTCCGTTTTTTATATTATGTACGTTTTTTGAGTGTTGTATTCTGTATTGTGACAAATGTATAAACGGATAAAAATAAGCATAGTATTTTCAGGGAGGTATGCAGAAATGATACAGAGCAGACGAGTTGAGGCAATGGCGTTATTAAAGGGAGGAGAGAAATTTCCTCTGATTTGCGGACAGGTATTCTTCTTTCAGACAAGAAAAGGTGTAATAGTAAGGGCGAAAATTTCACACCTGCCAGATACAAAAGCTATGTTTTACGGTTTTCATATACACGAAGGCGGAAGCTGTGAGGGTGAAGGTTTTCCGAAAACGGGAGGGCATTATGATATGGAGAATAATCCCCATCCCGAACATATGGGGGATATGCCTCCTTTGATTTCAAGTTCGGGAGAGGCATATATGGAATTTCTGACAAACCGTTTTTGTTTACGGGAAATTATAGGTAAAACGGTTGTAATTCATGGAGGTACGGATGATTTCCGTACACAGCCTTCAGGTGATGCAGGAGAAAAAATCGCCTGCGGTGTTATAAAATATGCATAAAGAAAAAATATCTGTCCATAATAAACAGGGGTGATAATATGTCAAAACAGGGAAAGAAAAAACATGATAAGGTGAATGAACAAAAAGAACTTCACAAACACTCTTATCAATGCGAAAAGCCAATATCAACAGCATATCCTGAAGAATATAATGATCTTGCAAGGGATAATATAGAAAACGATATTCCGGCAGCGGATCTTGAGGATATTTAATGTAGTATTTCAGTATGACAAAAACGGGAAAACGCAAGTGATTTGTAATTTCCCGTTTTCGTTATTTTTCTGTAAAGTATATAAAACATTTTTGGGAAATGCGTTTAGTTAAAAATAATAAAAAACAGAAAAAAGTGATTATAATATTGTCACTTTATAAACTACGATTTGTTGACATATAACTAAAACGTATGTAAAATATAGGTAGTTGAATAATTTTTGTATTATTTAAACTGAGAAAATAATAATGAAAGGATATGTTCAGTATGAAATCAAGAAACATTGCAAGAATACTTGCAGCATTGGTTTCGGCAGCGGTGATAATGCCATCGGCAACGCTTTCATATATACCGGTATCAGCAGCAGTATCCGCAAACGCATCATGGAACGTAAGTGTCGGAACGGAATCAGATTCAATACCTTCATATGCATTGGAAGCATTTGAAAGAGCGTCTATGAGTTACAGCGGAGGAAAGCTTACACCTCTTGCCTGCTATGGTCAGCAGGTAGTGGCAGGAATGAATTATGCATTTATCTGCCGTTTATCTGTGCCGGGAGGAGAAGATGTTCTTAAAAAAGTCATTGTTTATGATGATCTGGAAAGTGACTCCATTATCTCGAGTGTTGATGATTTCGATCTTAACGATTATGCAAAGGATAATTATTATGAATTGCCGGAGTATCCTGTAAACGGAGGCATGGAGGTAATAACTGATCTTTCAAAGTGTGAATTGCCGGACGAGGTAAAGGATACGTTTGACAGTATATTTGAAGGTATGTGCGGTGCAAGTATCGTTCCTATTGCGTATCTTGGCAAACAGACGACAAGTTCAGGTACTGATTATGCAATACTTTGTCAAACCAGTGCAGTTGTACCGGAACCGGATTACTATATTGATGTATTGATTATCCATCAGAATCCCGACGGACAGGCATATTCAAAGAGCAACTATTCAATACTCGGCACAAGAACAGCTTATCCTGTTTTCGATGGCAATCTTACATATGAGTACAACGGAAATTCGTCTTCAAAAAGCGGATATGCACAGGGTACAATAAAGCTTACAGCTGATAACGATGCAACATATAAGATCTATTGGGCAGATGAAAACAAAGCACTTGATGGTTTCTATCCTATAGCGGAATTAAAAATGAAATCTGGTGAAACAAAGAGTGTAAGTATGGGTTATCATACAGTTATTCCTGCAAAGGCAACAAGACTTATAGCTACAACAACAGATTCACTGTATACATCAGATGCATATTCTGTATGCGATATTAAGCCTGATAAACGATTTAACTCTTACAGCGGGGAGCTTCTGTATTCATTCAGTACATATTCTGATATTCATATTGATAAAGGCAGCCTTTGGTATGTAGATGCGGAAAAGAATTTTAAACAAGCATTGAATTACAGCACAGGTAAGAATGTAGATTATATTATTGTATCAGGTGACTGTGTTACAAACGACTCCGGGCCTGATAAAGAGTGGGATGCATACGCAAAGATACTCAGCAAGAGTGATTATGTAAATCCGATATGGGAATCTGACGGAAATCATGATTTGCGTCAGGGAGTAGAAAGCGGACTTAAATCCTTTATAAAGGGCTCAGGTACAGACGGTTCACAAAGCGGAAAATCCTATTTCTATATGGAAGAAGAAAAAACAGGAGATATTTTCCTTTTCATGTCGCTTGAAATGAATAAAGCTCCCAATAAGGCTGATGAATTCTCAGATGAACAGATTGCATGGGCAACAAAGATAATAGAAGATAATTATCAGAATAAAAATATATTCCTTGTTCAGCATTCACCTATAGAAGGTTTTGGTGCAGGTGACAGAATGAGTAAGCCTTACTATAGCGGAATGCTCAATCCTGATGACAGTTCAACAAAGAAATTCAAAGCACTGCTAAAAAAATATCCGAATATAGTATTCCTTTCAGGTCACACACATCAAGATTTTGTAATGGATTATAACTATTCTGATGAAAACGGAACTGCTGCAAATATGATACATACCCCGTCACTTGCAGGTTCAACAATGCCTGATTCCTCAGATACAGGACTTGAGAGAAATGGAGGAAAAGGCTTCAATTCACAGGGATATTATGTAGAAGTATATGAAAACGAGATAGTGTTCTACGGTGCAAATATCACAGATGAGAAGATATATCCGCAGTACAGCTATATCATGGAAGGTTCACGTGATAAATTCAGTCCTGTAAATCCCGAAGAAACCAAACCTTATGTTGAATCTCAGCTTGTAGATTCTACTGCAGAACTTACAAAGGTTGCATCAATTCTTTCAAGCAGCTATAAATATGCATCATATGACAGCTATCAGGCACTGAAAAAACTTTATTATAAACATAAGAATGAAGTATTTATACTGCAAAGCGTCATTGATGAATTTGAAGAACTTATAAAAGAGCTTTCCAAATACACAGGGGATACTTATTATTCATTATATGACACATATTATTTTGTAAACAATTATGACTGGAGCAGTGTTTATGCATATGCATGGACAGGTTCAAGTAAAAATGCAGAATGGCCGGGTGTAAAACTGAGCAAAGTCGGTGTAAATTCTGATAACAAGGATGTATATGCTGTTAAATTCAATAATGCAGGCGAATATGAAAATCTTATATTCGATGTCGGCAGCAATTCAAAACAGACAGTTGATATTGCCCTTTCAAAGTATCAGTATAATGGTTTTTATATCGGAGGTACAGATAACGGCAAATACACAGTAAAGAATTTTGAATACGACCCGACTGGAAAAGATAAGCTTGCACTCCTTTATTATGTAACAGACGATCATGACTGGAGTGATATAGACAGCTTCTTTGAATGTGGCAGCGATGGTATTTACAGAGCAAGCTTTGAAGCAACGAGCAATAAATCATTTAGTTTCAGTCTGTATAATAAGACATCAGGAAAATATTATACACTGTCAGAAAGTGTCAAACTGGCATTTGAGGGCGGCAAAAGTGAAGTTGTTACTCTGGAAGAACACAGTTCAAGAGGCAAGAGCGTAACAATTTCAGGTCTTTCAGCAGGAGATAAGGTAGATATAGAATATAATCCGGGTACAAATAAAGTAACAGTTACCTGTGGAGAAGACATACCTGAACTTGTAAACACTTCAACAATGGAGAATGACGGAATCTATATAGGTGAGAAGATAACAGTAAATTGTTCTGCAAAGGGCGGACAGGGGAATTACACATATACTGCTTCATATAAGAGAGTAGAAACTGATGAATTCATATCCGCAGAAGTTGTAAATAATAAAGTAGTTATCACACCTGAAACAGCAGGAATGTATGACCTTTGTATTATAGTAACAGACAGTTCAGGCACAGTTGTTCCGCTTCACACTAACTTTACAGTATCCGCACAGCTTAAAAACACTTCAACATTGGATAAATCTTCAATAACTGTTGGTGAATCTGTAAATGTAAACTGTTCAGCAGAAGGAGGAACAGCACCTTACAAATATGCATTTATGAGCAGACTTTCAGGTACAACAAGCTGGAAAGTAATAGGCACAAAATATGGTACATCTGCTGTAGAAAAATTCACAGCCACAAAGGGCGGTACGTATGAAATTCTTGCAAGCATAAAAGATGCCACAGGAAAGACCGCAGCAAAGAAATTCATCGTAACAGTCACAGACCCGTCTGTACTTGTAAGCAAATCTACGATAAATACTGAAAATGCAACCTGCGGAACAAAGATAATACTTACAGGTGCAGCAGAGGGAGGAGCATCACCTTACCTCTACACATATCAGTATCAGAAACCCGATAAGTCATCATGGATAACACTTGGCGAGAAATACGGCACAGAACCGTCCGCTAATTTCACACCTAAGACAGCAGGAACATATAAGGCACGTGTTCTTGTAAAAGATGCTAATGGCAAGATTCAGTCAAGTGCATTTACAATTACAATTACAGGACAGATTCTTGAAAACAAGTCTGTAATAAGTGCATGGGGAATAAATGTAAACGGTTCAGTAACTGTCACAGCAAAGACAAACGGTGGAACAACTCCGTTCTATTATACATACGAGTATAAGAAATCAGGAGATACAAAGTGGACTACTATAGGCAAGAGAAATTCAACAAATACAAAGTCAACTGTCACATTAAAGGAAGCAGGCGAATATGAAGTAAAATCGCTTATAAAAGATGCAAGCGGCTTTGTAACATCAAAAATATTTAAAGTAACAGTTTCATAATGACCTTTGAACAGCTGTCGCAGATAATGCGGCGGCTGTATTTTTATGTTGACATAAAGTGGGGATATTTGTAAAATAATAGAAGAAATAATTGTTGGAGGCTTATTTATGAGAATATGGTTTAATCATTGGTTCAGTACGGCATATTATCTGATAGAGTTTATGAAAAAGGACAGTATAGAAGATCTGACATTCATAGGCACAAACAGAAACAGCAACGCAGTATACTTTTTAAAAACGGATGAAAACTATACAGAGCCGCAGGGCAAAACAGCAGAAGAATATGTAGATAACTGTGTTAAGTTTTGCAGAGAAAAGAAAATAGATGTTTTCGTTCCGAGGAATTACCTGACAGATGTGGTGAAATATCAGGAAAAATTTGAGGCTGAGGGAGTAAAGCTATTTGCAAATAAAAACAAGGAATTAATGGAAATAGTTGACGATAAAATAAAGACGTATGACTTTTTCGTTTCAAATGGAATAGATTGTATACCTGTTGTGAGGACAGCACATAACATTGACGAATTTATTGATTTTTACAATGAACTGAAAAGTGATGATATAAGACTTTGTTATAAATTGGTCATTGACGAAGGTGCAAGGAGTTTCAGAGTTATAGATGACAAACTGGAAACATCAAGAGGGCTTTTTGAAGCACCCGGAATGAAAGTGACCTTTGAAACAGCAATAAAAGTTCTGAGGAATTATGATTTTTCTGTTCCTGTACTTATAATGCCGTATCTCAGCGGAGTAGAGATAAGTGCAGATTGTCTGAAAACCGAAAGCGGCAATATTATAATCCCACGCTATAAGACAGGCGGACGATATTCTGAGATAAGATTTGATAAATCAGTCATGGCAGAATGTGAAAAAATAATGGAACTGCTTGATTTTGATATGCCTATGAATATACAATTTCGTATGCAGGGAGATAAAATGTTTTTATTGGAGATAAATCCGAGAATGTCTGGAGGACTTATGTATTCTGTGGAGGCAACAGGAATAAATATCCCGTCGATAGCACTCAATAAATTGCTTGGTAAAAATGTATCATGGAAATATCCCGATTTTGACAGAAAGGTTGTTTCATATATTGAAACACCACTTAGTCTTGGCTGAAAGGGGAATTACAATGACTAAGAAAAAAACTGTAAGTACGATATGCGTAATAGTGATAGTGTCTGTATTGATAGGGGTAATAATTTTTTTCTGGTACAGAAACGGAACAAGACGTGCAATAAGGGATATAGATGATCCGATACAGGAGCCGGCAGAGGGAAGTGTAATACTTGAAGCAGGGGGCTACAGATTCAATACTACATTTTTATACAGTTATGATATAGAAGCATTGGTAGTACATACAAAGGATTATTACGGTTTTTCGGTAGAAGATCAGCTTTCGCATAAAGATTTAGCACTTGCATGGGGTGCAGTTGCCGAGTATAACGAATACATTGATTTTCACTGGGATCAGGGCGGACGCTGGTACAGCTATATGGTCGATTCAAGAAAGGAACTTGACAATGTTGGAGGAATAAAGGGTATTTCACAGCATTCCTCAAATAATCATATTATTGCGGCAAACGGAGATATTGAAATGAAAGTATGGTCTATCAGGAGAGGAGATCATGTAAGGCTGAAAGGTTATCTTGTAAATCTTGACGGCAACGGTGACGGAGGAAAAACATATCACTGGCATTCAAGCACTACGAGAAATGATACAGGAAATCATTCATGTGAAGTATTTTATGTAACGGAAGTAAATTGGCTTGATTGAGCGAAAAAGAAATTTTTGTGGTTGAATACAGTGTTTCTTTGTGGTATAATTATAAAAAAATAAACTGACATGGAGGTTTTTTTATGCCAAATTGGTTAAAAGACGCTGTATTTTATGAAATTTATCCCCAGACATATTGTGATACCAACGGTGACGGTATAGGCGATATAAAGGGTATCGAATCAAAGCTTGATTATGTAAAAAGTCTCGGATGTAATGCTATCTGGCTCAATCCAGTATTTGATTCACCGTTCATGGATGCGGGATATGATGTAAGGGATTATTACAAGGTAGCCGAAAGATACGGAACAAATGAAGATCTGAAACATCTTTTTGAAACGGCACATGAAAAAGGTATAAAGATACTTCTTGACCTTGTTCCGGGGCATACGTCAGATACGAATGAATGGTTTGTTAAAAGTAAAAAAGCCGAAGAAAATGAATTCAGCGGACGTTATGTATGGACAAAAAGTGTATGGGATGCACCGCCTCAGTATCGTATGATGTGCGGCATAGCCGAAAGAGACGGCAACTATATGGTAAACTTTTTCAGCTCACAGCCTGCACTTAATTATGGGTTTAATAAAATAACACATCCCGAATGGCAGAAATCTCCCTCCGATCCTGATTGTGTTGCAACAGTTGAGGCTATGAAAGACGTAATGCGTTTCTGGCTTGATATGGGATGTGACGGTTTCCGTGTAGATATGGCGGATTCACTTGTAAAGAACGAAGACGGAGAAAAGCCCGAAACGTGCAAGATATGGAAAAATATCAGAAAGATGCTTGACAAGGAATATCCGCAGGCAGCTATTGTTTCGGAATGGTGCAATCCCAAGGTTGCAATCGGAGCAGGATTCCATTGTGATTTTTACCTTGATCATGATACAAACGGCTATCGTCATCTGTTCCGTCATAAAGATAATAAGACGGGTGAATGTAAAGCTGTATTCGGTAAAAACGGAAAAGGCGATATAAGTGCTTTCATAGATGAATATCTTGATGACCTTGAGGGAACAAAGGGGAAGGGATATATAAGTATTATCACCTGTAACCATGATACACCGAGAATGACGAAAATGTTTACTCCCGAAGAAGCAAGAATAGCATATTCATTTATATTTATGATGCCGGGTGTACCGTTCCTTTATTACGGTGATGAAATAGGAATGCGTTTCATGGAAGGACTTACAAGCAAAGAGGGAGGATTCTCCAGAACAGGTACAAGAACTCCTATGCAGTGGGACAGTTCGGCAAACTGTGGTTTTTCGTCAGCACCTGCTGATAAGCTTTATCTGCCTGTTGATACAGCTGATGATGCACCCACAGTTGAAAAGGCAGAAAAAGATCCGGATTCTATACTTAATACACTTCGTAAGGTTATAGAAATACGTCACGCAAATGAAGACCTTCAGGCTGATGATAATTTTGAAGTTATTTATGCAGTAAAGAATAAATATCCGTTTATTTTCAAGCGTGGAAAATTTATCATAGCAGTAAATCCTACAGAAAAGGAACAGTCTGCACCTTTTGCATTCAAAGGTACTGCCGAATTTGAAATAGGAGGATATAAAACAGAGGATGGATATATTTATATGCAGCCTCAGACACTTCTTCTTATGAGACTCTGATTATTTGAAAAAATGGCAACCTTAACCCACCGGCTTTAGACGGTGGGTTAAGGTTGCACAAAGCGTAGCTTTGTGATATAATAACTATATGAG
>OMZF01000093.1 GCA_900315465.1 uncultured Eubacteriales bacterium
AGCCCGAATTTACGCCTGTGGAGTTAGTAGGTTACGAGGACGATGAAGCAGGAAGCCCATTGGCTTTAGCCAATGGGTAGTTCACAAAACAATCGACGTAAAACTCCCTGCAAACCCTGACAGGATGAAAAGTATACCGGTAACAGATTAAGTGAAGCGATCATTCTTGTTATCTGAAAACTTATATTCCAAAAAAGCTTTTGGAATGACGACAATTGAATAATAATACAAACGGCTGCCGAGCGGATTTCTTCGCAAAGCAGCCGTTTTGTTATTATTTTATACCGAGATATTTTTTAAGTTCATTAGTGCGGTTGGTCTTTTCCCATTTTACATCCAAATCCTCACGCCCCATATGTCCGTATGCGGCAAGCTGACGGTACTGAGGCTTTTTAAGCTCAAGGGCTCTGATTATTGCAGCAGGTCTGAGGTCAAATACATGGGATACAGCCTCTGAAAGCTTTTCATCGCTTACTTTACCTGTGCCAAAGGAATCAACCATTATCGAAACGGGCTTTGCTACACCTATGGCATACGAAAGCTGTATCTCGCACTTATCAGCAAGTCCTGCGGCTACAACATTTTTAGCAGCCCATCTTGCAGCATAAGCAGCACTTCTGTCAACCTTTGTCGGATCTTTGCCAGAGAAAGCTCCGCCGCCGTGTCTTGAATATCCGCCGTATGTATCAACGATTATTTTTCTTCCTGTAAGACCTGTATCGGCAGCAGGTCCGCCCAGAACAAAACGTCCTGTCGGATTTACAAGTATTCTGGTTTTATCATCCATAAGCTCGGCAGGTACTACCGGCTCGATAACATACTTTACAAGGTCAGCACGAATTGTTTCTATACTTACATCTTCTGCGTGCTGAGTAGAAATAAGCACTGTATCAACACGAACAGGCTTTCCGTTATCATATTCAACAGTTACCTGAGTTTTTCCGTCAGGTCTGAGATATGAAAGTGTGTTATCCTTGCGTACATCTGCAAGACGCTTTGCAAGTTTTTGTGCAAGTGATATAGGCAGCGGCATCAGTTCGGGTGTTTCATTGCAGGCAAATCCGAACATTATACCCTGATCTCCTGCACCTGTAAGATTGAGTGCGTCTTCCTCACCCTCTCTGTATTCGTAGGAAGAATTTACACCCATTGAAATATCGGGTGACTGAGAATCTATTGATGAAATTACTGCACAGGTATTTCCGTTGAAACCGCATTCGGGACGGTCATAGCCTATTTCATTGATAACTGTACGGGTTATTTTGTCTATATCAGCATAACATTCCGTTGTTATCTCACCCATTACATGAATCATACCTGTTGTAGCTGTTACTTCACAGGCTACATGGGCATCGGGGTCGGCTGCAAGAATATTATCAAGTATTGCGTCAGAGATCTGATCGCATACTTTATCGGGATGTCCCTCTGTAACCGATTCTGAAGTAAATAAAAATTTAGCCATTTTATTATTCCTTTCCTATTATGAAATCGAGAGCATCATCAGGGTCGCCATAATACCCCGAATATAACTCTATTCCTTCTTCCACAAGAAGAGTTTCCTCTGCTTCTCCCAGCTGTCCGCATATAACTCCGTCAGCATCAAGCATACCAAGAAGTCCTACAGTCTGTTCAAGATCTCCCTGCATAGTGCCGACTATCTCTGAGCAGACAACATTTCCGTTTTCTATATCGTATATCTTGAAACACTTTGCAGAGAGAAAACTTTCAGTTATACAATTATTATCCTTATCAAAAGCCGCTGCTATCTTTATCATATTATTATAATTTCTGCGGTTCGGGATAAACTGTTCCGAATGTATCCACAGTAACGCTTGCCATTACCTGAGGAATGATCGGGCGGTCATTTGAATTTGTCTGTTCTGCTGCAATTTTGTTTACAACATCCATACCCTCGATCACCTTGCCGAAAGCAGCATACTGACCGTCAAGGTGAGGTGCGGCTTTATGCATGATAAAGAACTGTGAACCTGCGGAATTCGGCATCATTGAACGAGCCATTGACAGCACACCTTCTGTATGCTTGAGGTCATTTTTAAAACCGTTCTGAGAAAATTCTCCTTTTATGCTGTAACCGGGACCTCCCATACCGTTACCGTCCGGACAACCGCCCTGAAGCATGAAGTTGCGTATTACTCTGTGGAATACCAGACCATTATAAAATCCCTTATTTATAAGGCTTATGAAATTGTTCACCGTATTAGGTGCAATTTCGGGATAAAGTTCTGCTTTGATAACGTCACCGTTACGCATGGTAATTGTTACTATTGGATTTGACATATTATTTCCCCCATTTAATTTATTCGGACATTTCACCCGTCTTTTATATTCTAACCTATATTACAAAAATAATCAAGTCAGAGTGTCTCTGCTGCCAATTTATCCTGCAAAATTTTTTGTACTGTGAATCAAGAATAACAAAACAAATCAGAACAGCCGCTGATCACTGATTGAATAAATCCGAGTTGATTGTAGAAGGATTCATTTTCATTTGGTGTTCTTGCAAGAAGTATTCTTCTGTCACCAAGCATTCGGACAAGAGAAGAAACTACTGCACCACCGAAACCTTGTCTGCGGTATTCGGGAGATGTACATACTGCTCCTATAACTGCGGTTTTGTCTGTCATTGCCGAAGTCATGGCAAAGGAGCAAAGTGTGTTTTTATTATTGTATAATCCGCAGCATACTGCTCTTTTATGTCTTAGCTTGTGGGATGTATCAAGAATAAAATCCTCGTATGACGGGCATACAAAACCTTTTCCTTTGCATTTTTTTATAAGATCGTATGCTTCATTAAGCGGTACATCCTTTTCAATACGGCATCCGTCAGGAATCTTATTTTCGGCAGGTTCTTTTAATTCCATTACCTTCCCGACAATTTCTGCATTATAAAAAGGTCTGTCAAAAACGATACTTTTTGCACCCGTGGCATATATAAAATCCCTTAATTCATTTTTATCAGTATCGTCAGACGTTACCACTGTCATATCAGCACCGTATTTTACTATAACGGAAACTATCCTGTCATCAATATACTGTACCCAGAAATCAATTATATTCCCATATGCCCCGTAGCTTTCAATAAGACATAATGCCCTGCATCCGCATATATCACCTCTTTCGCAAAATATGCGGATATTATCATTTATATTTGTAATATAGCTTATCATTTTTCTGCTGCTATTTTTTCGGAAAGTGCTTTTACAAGTGTAAATAGGTTTTCAGCATCCTGAACGGAGATAAGGCTTTCCGATGCATGAAGGTATCTGCAGGGTACAGAAACAGCTATTGTACGTACTCCACCCCTTGACATATGTATTATTCCTGCATCATTTCCTCCGGCTATCATAGTTTTTGTCTGAACGGGAATATTAAGTTCTTTGCCGAGGTTCATTGCTGTATGGTAATATTCACGGTCATATATTGTTGATCTGTCCATGAAGGAAACAACCGCACCTTTACCTATCTGACAAACTCTTTTTTCTCCCTGGGCACCCGGCATATCTCCTGCTGTAGTAGCCTCTATTACTATTGCACTGTCGGGATCTACCGTATATGCTGCAACCCTTGCACCTCTGAGACCTATTTCCTCCTGAACGCAGAATACAAAATTCATATCATACGGCAGATCACTTTTTATAAGCTCAATAAGTATAAGACACCCGAAACGATCATCTATAGCCTTACTTATTATACGTTCATCGTTTTTATCATAAAAGCTGTCAAATATAACGCTGTCACCTATTTCGACATATTTTTCAGCCTGCTCTTTTGATGAAGCACCTATATCTATCGTGAGGGAATTTACAGGCGGATTTTTACCCTTTTCATCTGATTTAAGCAGATGTACAGGTCTGCTGCTCACAACTCCCGATATTTTATTTTTGCCGACAAATACCTGTTTTGCAAATACAGCACTATCATTTATTCCGCCGACACATTCAAATTTCAGCTGACCATCATCCCTTATATCAGTAACGATAAAACCAACTTCATCCATATGTGCTGAGATCATAAGTTTTCTTTCTGCCCTCTGTTTACCGCTTTTGAATACGATCAAATTACCGAGAGCATCTGTTTTTATGCTGTCTGCAAAGGGAGTTATTTCCTTTATTATAATATCTCGTATGTCACCCTCGTCTCCGGAAATTCCTCCGGCAGTACAAAGCTTTTCTAAAAGTTCCCAATCAAGCACAGGAAATACCTCCCCTCTTAACATATTCGGCAAGTATCGAAGCTGTCTTTTCTATATCGTCAATACACAATGTTTCGGTTTGTGTGTGCATATTTTTTTCTGGTACAGAAATAAGACCGCAAGGCACACCACCACGACTTGCTGATATTGCATCAGCATTTGTTCCTGTAGTTCCTCCGTCTGTTTCATAATCGCATTTTATATCAAGCTCACGAGCTATACTTTTTAGCTTATCAGTAATTTTTCTTGAAAGAACGGGAGCAATAGTTATTATCGCACCACAGCCCATTGCACCGCTTTTATCTGAGGGTACTCCATCCTGTTTTGCAAAGCCTACATCAACGGCTATTGCTTCATCAGGATCAAGCAAAAATGCGGCAGTTCTTCCTCCACTTTCGTTTGTTTCTTCCTGAGAAGAAAAGACGAATGATACTCTGCATGGAAGTTTTTCCGAACTCAGCATTTCAGCACATTTTATAAGCACAGCACATCCTGCACGGTTATCAAGTCCCGATACAGCAAATTTATTTTCCAAAAGAGTACGGAAATGACTTTTAAGAAGTACCCTGTCGCCCAAAGAAACGATTTCATTTACTTCTTCAGCGGAAAGTCCTGTATCTATCCATATTTTGTCACGGGTAATTCCATTATCATCCTTTGAAAGATGCGGGGGGATAGAACAAATCACTCCCATAATTTCTTCACTACCCTGTATTGTAACAGCACTGCCGGGCAGGGAACGAAGATCAATTCCCCCGACCGGCTCTGCTTTTATAAATCCTCTTTCGTCAATGTATGTCACTATAAGTCCTATCCTGTCGATATGTGCATCAAGCATTATAAGCGGCTTATCATCATCATTTCCGAGATTGGCAATGATATTGCCGTTTTCCGTTGTATAGACATTTATGCCTTCCGGCAGAAGTTTTTTTATTACATCTGTCATTTCATATTCATTGCCCGAAACACCTTTATCTTCGCAAAGCTGTCTGAGTATTTCAACAGTTTCCATTCTGACTGTCCTTTCTTATTTGAGTTCATTTACGATTTTTTTGAAATGAATACCCTTTTCCGCAAAATTCTTATACATATCAAAGCTTGCACTTGCCGGTGACATTGCAACAATATCACCCTCAACAGCATTTTCTCTTGCAGCGGCTACAGCCTCTTCCATATTTGAAACTCTTATTATTTTCGGATTACCTTCTGTGTAATCGGGGGCATTTTTGGTTGCGGCTTCTATTTTATCTGCCGTAGCACCGAAAAGAATAAGCACCTTTACAGTTGACGGTACAACCTTACCCATATCATCATAAGGTATCTTTTTGTCATATCCTCCGGCTATAAGGATTATTTTTTGTTCAAACAATGACAGCATACCTTTTACAGTTCTTGTGGGGCTTGTTCCGATAGCATCATTATAATACTTAACTCCGTCAAGTTCACGTACAAGTTCAGCACGATGTTCAACTCCGCCGAATTCCATTGCGACCTTTCTGATAGTCTGAGCATCCACCATACCCCATACTGCACAGATAGCGGCAAGATAATTTTCAACATTATGGAGACCCGGAATTTTTATTTCCGAAGCTTTCATTATAATAGTTTCTTTGCCATTTTCATTCATTACAATTTCACCCTTGTCATTAAGACAAGCACCATTTGAAACGCTGTTTTTTCTGGAGAAAAGATATGCACTTCCTCTTACATCTGATAAGAACGAGTATGCTATATCATTATCGAAATTAAGTACGGCTTTTCCGAAAGCATTCTGATGAAGGATAATATTTTTCTTTGAATCAATATATTCCTGCATATCCTTATGGATATCAAGATGATTTGGTGCAAGATTGGTAACAACGGCTATATCAGGGCTTTTACGCATTGAAATAAGCTGGAAGCTTGAAAGCTCTACAACAGCTATATCGTCAGGCTGAACTTCTTCGATTTCGGGAAGGAGAGGTTTACCTATATTTCCTCCGAGCCTTACATTATATCCCTGTGCTTTAAGCATTTCGGCTATTACCGAAGTAGTGGTAGTTTTTCCGTCACTGCCCGTAACAGCTATTATCTTACATGGACAAAGATCGAAAAACACTTCCATTTCGCTTGTAACAACAGCACCGTTATTTCTTGCCTCGACAAGTTCGGGCATATAGAATTTCATACCGGGTGTACGGAATATTATATCCGCACCGAGATTTTTGAGGTAGTCATCGCCAAGACGAAGAGTTGCACCATATTCCTCTGCCTTATCGGCATTCTCTCCCAATGCATCTTTTTCACGGCGGTCACAGGCAAGTACATTTGCACCGTATTTCTTAAAAAGACGTATAAGCGGAAGATTACTTCCTCCTATTCCGCAGAAAGCAACGGTTTTACCCTTTACAGAATCAAAAAAAGAAACGATCTTATTATCCATATCAGCATATCCTTTCTATCGGCTTAATTTCGACTGTTTATTACTAACTACCATATTATATGACAATCATCTCCAAAAAGCAAGAGTTATTAGTCAGCAAGGGTGCAATTATAAATTGCATAATAAAAGCGACCAAGATTTTTCTTAGTCGCTTTACATAAATTATCTTTTTACACTTTATCTGACTTTTTGTGTCCGATTTAAAGCGGATTCTTTTTATTTTTTTTGAGATATGATCTGTAGAATATCGGAGGGGGTGTCAACAATATAATCGGCTTTGGCTTCGATAAGCTCACTGACAGGACGGAATCCCCAGCTTACTCCTATCTTTTTAAGACCGGCATTTTCAGCAGTTTTCATGTCAACATTTGTGTCGCCTATATACAGTACCTCTTCGGAATTCACCCCTACCTCTTTTATGATTTCAAGTGCTGCATCGGGTTCGGGTTTTCTCGGGCATCCCTCACGAGTACCTCTTATAACAGCAAATTTCCGGCCTTTAAAAAGTGTTGAAACAATAAGATTAGTAAAATGGTCAGGCTTATTTGACAGGACACTGTATGCTATACCCATTTTATCCAGTTCATCAAGAAGTTCGGGTATGCCGTTATATGGGCGTGTACAATCCATGCAGTGCGGACGGTAATAGCTATTGAAATCGGCAAGGACTTTTTCTTTGAGAGCGGGATCTGTGTTATCAGGAACGACCATAGCTCTGTCTGCAAGCACAGTTATCCCGTTTCCCACCATGTAGCGGTATTTGTCACGTTCATGTGTGGGCAGACCGTTTTTTTTGAGTGAGTAGTTCATGGCATCAGCAAGGTCATAGAGGGAATTTACCAGTGTGCCGTCAAGGTCAAATATACATAATTTAGTCTTCATGTTTTTTTCCTTCCTTTTTAAGTAAAGTCTTTTTTTCGGGGAGTGCAGGTGGAGTTTTTGGTTTTGCAATAGTTGGATTTCCGTTTGCACCGCTTTTGAGAGCCGGTGCAGGTATTTTTTTGTTCTTTAAGAAGAATATCATGGCTATTGCAATAAGTATTATTATCACCGACAAAGTGCAGAATAAAATTATATCCGAAACATTCGGAGTGGATATTTCGCTCGTTAAAAATGCCTTTGAGCCCTTTGTCAAAGTGGTGAAACAACCGTCTTTTTTCTCAATGTTTTCGGGTTCTTCTTCATCGGAGGTTTTGATTGTGAGTGATCTTGCTGATTCTCCGTCACGGGCTTTGAGGGTATAGGTGACAGGAGTATTTATATTTTTTCCAACAAGCAGAGATGAAAGATCTATTTTATCTTCTATATGTTTTGTTGTACGCAAGGTCATGAACGGGACATATGACGATATGGTAATAAGGTTATCATCTCCGAAAATATCGGTTATCTTTGAATTAAGTGAAGCAGGACTTCCTGTGAATGTTATAGTGCATATTGCATAGCTGTCATTTGCTGTTTCTGTTGCCTGAATACCTGAATTTCTGAAGTATTCAGCAGTATAGTTTGATGCTTCATAGCCGTTTGAGGATATTTCGTAGCAGAATGAATATTCTTTCTGCATTTGTTCGTTATCCATCGGAGTGAGGCATATATCAATATTTTTCGGATTATATTGTTTTCCGTCATTTATTTTAAGTATCATCAGCGGCAGACTTTCGGTAATACCAACTTTTTTGCCTGAATTATTATCTGTAGTAAGTTTTTCGGCAGGTACCCATTCCGAATCGATATACAGACGGCAGGCATCAAGTTCGGATGTGCCGAGAACAGAGTATGTATATTCTACAGGTACGTTAGAATTATTGTTGCTTACATAATTTGAAAAATCCAGTGTTTCGGTAAATGAATTCTGATATGCAAGCGGAGTGCTGCCGGTATCCTTATCTATATATTCCGCATCTCCGTAAACCGAATACATAAGGCGGTTAGTGTAGCCTTCGAGCTGTTTGATGGTAATATCGGTAAATTTTACTGTGTATGTGTATACCTTGTTCTCGATCATCCAGTCAGTAGAAGCCGAGGAGTCTGTAACGGATTTGAAATAGTCGGATATTTTATTACCGAGTGCGTCAAAAGTGGCAGTATCTATTTTAAATGTTATTGTTCTGTCATAAAGTGAGTTTTTGTTTACGGTATTTATTTTTATGCTGCGTATGGGATAGCCCGTAAGTTTATTTACAGATATAGTTGGAACAGTGGAGACTGATTCATTATTGAATACAACAGATGTCGAGCTTTCCGAAGTGGGATTATCAAGATAGTATATCTGTTCGGCATGGGCAGCGTTTTCTATCCATGAAAGAAGCTGACTGCTCTGAAATCCTTCTTCTATACGCCAACCCGTCGTAAGTGCTGTATTGGGATTTGCAAAAGCAACGGAAGGTTTGTCACCGAGCAGATCGGTAAGCTTTGAATTATAATCCGAGAACGATGAAAACGCCAGAGTGAATGTATATACCACTTTACCCGAATTGGTGTCACAGGTATATGTCATTGACGAAGGACAGTTGGAATATATTATCCTTTCAAGGTTGTCGGCAAAATCCGAGCCGGGAGCTGCTACCGAATTAGGATATGAAACAATTACAGTTCGTGTACCCGAAAAAGATGATGAAATTGAAAGAGATGTACGAATATCGGTTTTTTCCTTCTCGGGTGAGGAACAGGCACAAAGCAGCATAACACAGGATAAGCATATTAAAACAGCGGCAAAGTGCAGGAATTTTGAAAATTTCATATATTATCACGTCCTTAATAATAACATTATCATAATACTACTTCTATATTGTACTATTTTTCTTTGTAAAAGTAAAGAAGTGGAATAACAAGTAAATGTACTTAATATGAAAAAAACACGAGAATTCGACAGAAAAAATGTTGACATCGACAATAAAAGGTGATATTATTAGTCCATAAGTTTAAATTTTATATAATTTTATTTCTTTTCGGTAAATAATCATAAAAATTATACAAAATTTTCGATAAAGAAAGGGGTAGGGAATCGGATGAAAACGGCTATAACTAAAAAACTCAGAGCCGGTACCGCATTTGTATGCTCGTTGGCTGTGGTTGCAGCAGCGGCAGCGGTGGGATTTCCGGATATTGTGATTGAAGCGGATGCAGCTGATTATTTTTATGCACCTGCTACGCTTTATGACTACAAGTATGATACAGAGGTGCAGCCTTCGTACACATATAAAGTAACTCAGTCCGGCTGGGACGGGAATATAGGCGGAAACCGCTGGCAGAACGGTTCTCAGGTACCATATGAACTGCTGAACAGAAAGATTTCGGATTACTATGGTGGTAAATCAGGCAGTATTCCTGCACTTTATTTCGGTAATTTCTGGGGTAGTTCAAGCGATTGTTGGAAAGGCGAAGAACAGCAGTATACCATACAGGCAGGTACTGACCGTACAAAGAAGCGTTATTATGATGAATATAACAATTTCTGTGTATATGCCAATAACGCACCTAAATCATATGACGGTTATACCCCTGTTCAGAATTTGGTTGATGCTTCATTAAAAGATTTCGATTTGAGTGCAAAAAATTACGGAACACTTACTCAAAATAATAATGGTTTTGCACTGCCGCAGTTTGATGATACGTTTATTTCTGATTCAGACGGTCTTGCCGAGAAATTTGAAGTGGGCAACGGTTTCCCTTTTGATAAGAATCTGGTTAATAACAAATACTATATGTATAAGTACGATTCATTAGAAGGTAAAAACCGATACTATAACAAAGCTACAGGAAATTTTGAAGTACAAAGCACTGCTTCAAAGAACTATCGAAGCGATAACGGTATAACAAGCGGTGAAAGAGGTTTCTATCCTTTCAATGGTTCGGCTATAGAGGGTTGGGACAGAAGTGAGATAAATTATGGTTTTGGTATGCGTGTTGATATACCGTTTACAGTAGGTGAAGATGGTTACGTTGTTGATAAAGATAATAACAAAACAGATATAGATACTGTATTTGAATTCAGCGGTGATGATGATGTGTGGGTATTTGTTGACGGAAAGTTGCTTCTTGACCTTGGCGGTGACCATGCAAGAGCTACAGGCAGTATAAATTTTAGATCGCAAGAAGTTTACATAACCGATCGCAACGGCAGCAAAGAAGTTAACCCAACAGTTTTCAGTTCGGACTACCTTACCGAATCAAATGGAAAGAAAAAGAATCAGAGGGCAGATGCAACTGATTCAAGTAGACAGAGTCAGTCTTTTGCTAATAGAGGTCTTACTACTTTTGATTACGGTGCGGATAAAGAACATGTTCTGACAGTTTTTTATATGGAGCGAGGAATGTTTGAGTCTAATCTCAAAATTTCTTTCAACTTTGTTCCGAAAGGACAAGAGGTTGTACAGAACGAAAGCAAGCTCACGATAAGAGAACAAACTGTATTTGATGATGTAAACCCCGGATTGCTTTCTTACACAAAAGCTGCTGCGGATAAGGATGTATTCCACTACACTTTGAAGAGTAAATATAATGAAGGTGGTTCTGCTAATCCTTATTATTTTCCAACATATGCATTGAATGCTACAACGGATGTGTATCGTAAAAATACAGAAGCTTATGGTACTCCACAAACCAAGTTGGCTTCTTATACAGGTCATGATGGCATCACAGCATCCGATCCGAATTATTACTATGTATATTTTATACCAAGGGCAGAAAATAGTAGTGACGGAACAGGTCAGCCTGATAATTATAACAATTTCATTAGTAGTGGATTTGATTTAAAAACTGTTGATAGTAGCGATAATTATAGTAATCGAATAAGTATGAGTTTGTACGAGACTGTTTCTTATAATTCCAGTGATTATCCAGTATATGTGGCTGAAATACCGGCAACACAAGCGAAAAATGCAAAAAAAATTCAGATTTGTAGAAAAAATGATGATAGTAATTATAGTAGTTCGGGATCTTATGACTATAGATATGAATATGTTTATTCGTACGGAGATAATCAAAAATGGAATCAATATACTTTAAGTAAAAAGTATGCAAAGAGTAGTCAAAGTAGCAATGTAAGCAATGTTACCAATTCGTCAAGTAAGGATTATAAACATCAGGAAGGTGACGATACCCCTGCTACTCCGGCAAATATGCAGCTTCATAATTCGGTATCAGGCTCTGGTGCAACTTGGACTCCGGTTAATATGGTTTCGTTTGGTTGGAATGACCAGTTTAAAGATCAAACAGTTGATTTGACAGGTATTACAACCAGTAGTGGTGAAATTAACCTTCTGTATGGTCAGGAAGCAATATTCAAAAATCAGTTTACTAAATATCGTACAGATGAAACGGGTAAGAATACACAGCTTCAAGTGGTGCAGAGTGAAGATTTATATAAACATGATGGAGTTTTAAATACTGCTACTGCAGCTACTAAAGCAGAGGATTTGACATATTCATATCACAATCTTGGTTATTCAGACTCGGAAACAAGAGATGTTTCCGACTACTATACAACTACGGTAAGTGCGGTAGATATTGAAGGAAACCTTTTGAGCGATGAAAACTACAATGATATAATTGAAGGAAGTACGGGTTCAGCAAATTCCCCACACAGCAACTGGACTACAGATGACAGCAGCGGCTACAGCACAATTTATAATTTCCGCAATAAGAATTCAACAAACCAGGCAAGTCTTGGTAACGGAGAGGCTTCCGTTCAGCTCACTGAAACCTTCATAAATGCCGTAAAGGTAAAAGACATAAAGGTAACAAAGCAGTTTGAGTCGGGCGATTCCGAGAAGGAATTTACTTTTAAAGTAGAATTTAATGATATATTCGGTGTTGATTCTGTAGATATAGGAAGCAGCGGAGATTATAGTAAAGTATCTATAGAAATAAATGCTAAACAGACTTTCCTCACAGCAAATGGAGAGTTCACTATCAGCAAAAATGATACAGCTGTAATCAAGGGTATACCTGTAGGAACGAAATGTACTATTACAGAGGTTTCAGCATCAGGATATGCTGCACCGAGTTTTGTGGATAGTGATAATAATGCAATTTCCGGAGGAGTAGTTACTGTTGACAGTAATGCAAGCGGTACTATTGATGTAGTTGCTAAAAACAAGATAGATGCAAGTTATGCAAGAGTAAGTCTTGTTATTGAGAAACGCTGGGTAAACTCCGACGAAGGTCTTGACGGCAAGGGTAATGTAAAGAATGAAGAACTGAAACTTCTCTTACAGCGTAAACTTCCTGCTGATGAAGGTTGGGAGGATGTTGAGAATATTACTCTCGTTCATCCGAGCGGACAGGATGGAATACATGACGGTGATAACACAACACAGGAAATGAATGAAGCAGATTATCTTTGGCAGTATACAAAGGAAAACCTTGTAAAGTATAAGAACAATGTAGTAAATGACGACAATCTGTATATATACAGGGTTCTCGAATATGCACAGAACGGTACAGCACTTCTTCTGGCAACAGGAGGAAATTATACACAGCATTGTCTTGTTACATATGATGATAACACCACAAATGGCAAATATAGTGAAGCTGTAAACACAGCAAATCTGTATCTGACAAACACCTTTGATATTCCTGCCAGCATCCCTAAAGCCGGTGCTGAGGGTACAGGGAAGATAATAGTTTTCGGTATCACAGCAATCACCCTTGCAGGTGCTGCACTTATGATATACAAAAAGAAAATCGAAGATGGATACATCATAAAGAAAGGGAGGTATATGAAGTAAACAAACTCAATTTGGTAATCCAAAAATGCAGGCATAAAATATTGCGTTATGTGTGACGGAGAGTGCATACGCAGTATTAGGCTCAACTCTCCGGAACAAATTATTATTCAATTATATTGGAGGTTTTTTTATGAAAAAGTCCTTTAAAAGAGCAGGTATAGCTGTTCTTTCAATGTCAATGCTCCTCTCTATGGGTGCTATGACAGCAATTACAAGTAATGCGGCTTTGGGAGATAATGTAACAATAACTTTCCCTGCAAGTCAGAGCGGTCTTAAAGTTTATCAGGTTGCAAGTGCTACTGTAGAAAACGGGGTTTTGAAGTATACAATCAATACAGCTTATGCTGCTGTATTGGAAGTAGACGCTACAACAGGTGCTGTAAAAGCAAAGGCAGGAATACTTGATACAGAAGCTAAAACACTTAACAATGTTACAAGTAATTCATCTGAGGCTCAGAAGCTTGCAGGAGCTATTCTCAAAAAAATACCAACAACTGCAACCGCAACAACAATTGCTGCTGCTGGTGAAACAAAGGCACTCGCTCCCGGTTATTATATAGTACTTGCAAATACAACAGGCGAATCTGCTGCAATTCTTCTTTCTGTAACTGATGATAGTGCTGATGCAACAAAAGCAATTAATTCTGTGAAATACAGCGATGTAACTTTTGACAAGCAGATAACAAGTGTTGCAAATGCTACGAATGTAATGAAGAAAGACAAGGATGGCGGAGATAATGATGCTGCACTTGCTCAGGTAGGCGATATTATCGGATTTAAGATTGAAACTTCTTTCCCGAAATATAATCCTGATTCTGTAAAGGTTGTAGGTGATGGTACAACTTCTGAAAGTGGTCCTGATGGAATGACTTCGTTTATTATTACTGATAAGCCAGAAGATACAATTGAACTTAAGGGCCTCGATGATTTCAGCGGAATCACAGTAAAAGTAGCTGGAACAACGGTTACATCAACAGATACTGTTAATACTGCTGCTGTTGGTGAGACATTTAAGATAGAAAAAGTTGATGCGAATACAGCTGCCGGAACAAGTGCAGGTTTTAAGATTACATTTGATAATGCTTATGTTATTAAAAATCCAGAAGCTGCTGTACTTGTTGAGTTTAACGGTGAACTTTTGGGTAATCCTGACACAGGAACAGATCCCAACGAGAACAATGCATATCTTTCATATAGTAACAACTATGATACCGCTAAAGGTTCATATACTCCCGGTACTCCTCCTACACCTGAGAAACCCGAAGGTGAAGAGCCTAAGTATGACGAAGATAAACCAAAGGAAGAAAAAGACGAAGTTGATATCTTCTGTACTCTTGTTAATGTAAATAAGCAGAATGAAAATGGTAACACTCTTACAGGTGCAGAATTTGCACTTCAGAAAGATTCAAACGGAGTTCCCAGTGGTGAGAATTATATTACAGGTGTAGCTGACGTAACAGATGCAAAGTTTAGCTTCAGTGGTCTTAAAGCAGGTACATATTGGATAGTAGAAACAAAAGCACCTACAGATTATAAGAAAGCTGATCCGGTTAAGGTTGTAATTACTGATGAAACAACTGGTGATTCTTATACATCTTCTACTGTTACATTCAACTATGCATTTGGTGATGGTACAAAAGGTACTTCTAATGAAACAAGTATCAAGAACTATAAGGGACAGGTTCTCCCCGGCACAGGTGGAATGGGTACAGTTCTCTTCACAGTTGGCGGTGCAGCAGTAGTTCTCCTTGCAGGTGCACTCTTTGTTGTATACATGAAGAAGAGAAAGATCAAAGAATAATTCATAGTTTCTTTACTCCTTAAAAACAAATATCTGCTCTCCTGAAATATGGAGAGCAGGTTTTCCAAAGTTCCCGATAATATCGGGGATTTTGGAAAGCCGAAAATAAAATACAGTTTCCTGAAAGAGCAATAAGCTATTGTTCTGAAAAACAAAGCGTATCTGTCATTCTGAGCGAAGCGAAGAATCTTTCCGGAATAACTGTCTTATTCAAAAGATCCCTCGCTTACGCTCGGGATGACATTCGGGCAGCTTTGTAGCGTTTGATCGACACGGGAGACACTCCGGCACTTCGTTCGGTATGACAGTAAGACGTTCGGGACGACAATATTGACTTTATGATATTCTCCTAAAGAGAGGGAAGAAAATTTTAGTATATGAATACCATTGACGGTTGAAAGAGGTGTGACCTTTGAGAAAATCATTTATAAAACGGATGACGGCGTGTGTACTGCCGGTTCTTATGCTGATGCCGTTCGGATCATTGGCAGTTTCGGGTGCGTCATACGCTGATGCCACTTCCGCAAATACAATAAATGTCCATGCCGTCAGAGGTGCAAACGGACTTTATCAGAAGGCAGATGTCACTGTTTATCAGATAGCGACCTGTCACCCCGACGGAACGTGGGTGTGGCTCGGAGATTTTGCGGCAAATCCGCCCAAGATAGAGATAACAAATTCAACGGGGACTGTTGAGGCAGAGGTTGTATTCAAAATTACAGAGTCTTACAGGGATGCACTTCATCCTGATGCTGATTTGTCCAAAGCTCAGGCAGAAAGTAACAGCACAGGTACTCTTGTTAAAAAGAAGTGGCAGGTTGAAGCGTCTGCACTCAAAACAACCGAGCTTATAAAGGCTCTCACTGATGTACTTAAATCAAGAGTATCTTCAGCCGGTCTGTCGCCTGTAACCGGAACTACAGCAAATGTTAAAGATCCTGAAACAGGTGAGGAAAGCGGATTTAATCCAATTACTCTCCCGAATTATGATGAAACTCCGAACGGTTCTGATACAAGTCTTGATTCAAATATAGGCTGGTATCTTATTGTTACGGATTGTACGGGAGTAGAGATACAGCCTACTCTCGAAACTTATGACGTTTCGGCAAATAAAACGGCTTATATTGTTCCTAAAGCAAATCTTATACCTCTTGACAAGACTATACAATCAGTTAAGAAAGATAAAAGCGGAACGGAAGTTGATTCCGGTGCAATATCAGCTACAAATCATACTTCGATTGCATCTGACGGAAGTACGGTGGAGTATAAGATAACTACACGCACTCCAAAATATTCGCCGGATGTAACATCACTTTCACAGCCATTTGAAATTATTGATGACCCTGATGACAGTATAGCTGTAGATATTAACACTGTTAATGTTGTGGTTTACGGTATCGGGGACGGAAGTGACAGTGTAGAAGGCATAAAGAAACTAAAAGTTATAGAAAATGGTGTTGGTAAAAATACTAATGGCAAGGTTACTATAACTGAAAATAAAAAAGGTTCGGTTACTGACGGTTTTACTGTAACATTCTCAGAAGATTGGATATTACAGAATAACGGAATGACTCCTACAGCTGAGTTCTTTAATCAGGACAGAAAGGTTGAAGTTACCTTTAAAGGTACACTTACAAATAATAATACAGTTTACAGCGACAGTGCCTCTGTTAACAGTAATATAACAACCACTGTTACAAATAATAATGATTATGATTATACAACAGGTAATGTAAACCGTGTTCAGGTGAAATATCCAAATGACTATACAACAGGTCAGGGAATAGCTGAACAGCATACATCAGTTGTTACATATGTAGGAAAGATAGGTCTTGAAAAGTTCGGCTCGGATGCTCCTGCTACACATCAGACGGATGTAGATTTTACACTTGAAAGGACTACTGCTCCCACAGGAAATGTAACTAATGATGTCATAACAGACGGTGCTGTTAAAACAACAGACGGAGTGTTTGATTTCGGTTATCTTGCTCCGGGTACATACAAACTTACAGAAGGAACGCCGCCCGCTGGTTATTCTGCTGTAGGGGAATATACCTTTACTGTATCAGCTAAAGGCAATGACTCAGACGTTGAGTTCAGTAAATTTGAATTCAGCGAAGGTGTATCTGCTTCAGGTGTTAAAATGATTCATAATAATAACGGTAATGCCGATATTAAGGTTACTGATACAAAAGTAGAGCCTGTTAATCTTCCCGGTACAGGCGGAGCAGGTACTTATTTGTTTACAGCGTTCGGTATATGCGGAATTATCCTTGCAGGTGCCGGATATATCGTACTTCTTAAAAAGAAAAAGGTTTGAGGAATAATAGTTGAAAAATATCACAATAAGGAATATCCTGTTTTTTGCAGCAATAGGCTTTATGTATTTTGCAGGGGTCATTGCGATACTGTATCCTATGGCATCAAATGTATATTCTCTTGTCAATTCACGCACTACTATCGCAGAATATGATAAAGTAGTCGAAAAAATGGACGATACAGATATTAAGTCAATATTTGCAAAAGCTGATAAGTATAATGCAGATGTTTATAAACATATGTACCATGACGGACTTGAAAAATGTCTTTGTGATGATAAAGGTCTTATGTGCTATGTTGATATTCCGTGTATAAGTGTATATCTGCCTGTTTATTACGGTACTTCAAACGAGGTGCTGCAAAAGGGCTGCGGTTATATAGAAAACACATCTCTGCCGGTGGGAGGTAAATCCACACATTCTGTTATATCAGGACATACGGGTCTGCCTACTGCGGAAATGTTCACTAAGCTTGATCAGGTGGTTAACGGAGATATATTCTATATCCATGTTCTTGACAGGGTGCTTGCCTATAAGATAGACAAGATAACAGTTGTATATCCCGATGTCGTGACGGACTTAGCAATAGTAAAGGATAAGGATTATGTTACTTTGCTTACCTGTACACCATACGGTGTGAATGATAAAAGACTTCTTGTAAGGGGAACAAGAATACCCTATGAAGCCCCCAAAAAAGAAGAAACAGCAGCTACTTCTGTATCAGCGGATAAGCCTGCCGATACAGAACTTGCTAAAGAGATAACGCATCAGATCACAGTGGTAATAGCAATAGCTATTGTATCGGTGCTGCTCTATATATTTGCTCTTATCTGGCTTATTTCGTCAATAAAGAAAAAGCCGACAGATGAATCGGAGGGACAGGATGTCACTCAAAAAACAGATTAAAAGGCGATTGCCTCTTGTGGGTATATTTTTGCTTTTGCTTATAGGTGTAGGAATATTTATGTACCCTATAGTCAGTAACTGGTACGGGGAATATACCGCCCACACAGAGATCGCAAATTATGACCGTGTAATTCAGAATATAGGTAATGAAGCTATTTTGAAAATACAAAAGCAGGCAGATGATTATAATTCTGCTCTTGCAAAAAGTGATAAGAAAAAACTTGAATCCATTGATTATGAAACCCTTCTTGCCGTAGCGGAAAGTATTGCTTATATAGAAATACCCAAAATAAATGTATACCTTCCCATATATCACGGTATGGATGATGAAGTGTTGCAGAAGGGTATAGGTCATATGGAGGGGTCATCACTTCCTGTAGGAGGAATATCTACTCACAGTGTACTTGCAGGACATACGGGTCTTCCGTCGGCAAATCTCTTTACCGACCTTGACCAACTGAAAACAGGGGATTATTTTTATATCCATGCACTTGATAAGGTTCTGGCTTATAAAATAGATCAAATAGTGACGGTACTTCCTTATGAAACTCAGTATACTCAGATAGTTGAGGGTGAGGATTATATCACCCTTGTCACCTGTACTCCATACGGTATAAACAGTCACAGACTGCTTGTCCGTGGTACGAGAGTGCCCTATAAAACTCAGGATATGGAGCATACACAGCCGTGGCCTGTTGTACATAAAGAGGAGGATACCCGTGTTCCGTTCAGGACTATAGTATGGTATTCGGCTCTTACGGTCATGTGTATTACAGTATTTGTGATAATTCTTATTTTGTTTGTACCGGTGTTTCACATGAAGAAAGGTAAAAAAGAAAGTCAATAAAGCAATATCAGATTTTTAAGCTGATAGGGAGGCTTGATATATAATGAAAAAAACTTTGAAACGGATGTCGGCATTTATTCTGACATTATGTCTTCTTATAGCTGTAAGTGCTGCTGTGACAGTACCATTTGGTGCTGCTCAGGATGACACTGCAGAAAGCGGAAGTCTCAGACTTCTTTTGGAGCCTGCTTTTGAAGGTGTGGGAATGGAGCTGCTGGAAATAGGTGAACTTAAAAACGGCAGTTTCCAGCCGAATGATGAATTTTCTCCGTCAGGCATAAGCTTTGAGGGTGTTGAAACTTCAAATCAACTTCTGGCTCTTGCAGAAACAGCTGCTTCGTATGCAAAGGAAAATTCTATAGAAGGTACAGCCGGAATAGTGGATTTTGATGGTGAGATAAATTATTACGATCTTCCGAAAGATAAAGTTTATCTTTTATATCAGACAGACGGGTTTGATGTTGTAACGATACAGCCTGTGGTGGCAAGCATACCTCAGCGTACAGCCGAAAATGATATAATTTATGATGTTACTGTACGTCCGAAGGTAACAACACCTGAAGATGACTTTCATCCCGCCGCATTGATACTTACAAAGCTTAACCATGATAATGACAGACTTCCGGGAGCGGAATTTTCTTTGTGGAGAAAGATATATTATACAGATGTAACAAAGGCTCAGAAACCTGAATATGAATATGGTGAAGATGAAGGCGGTCTTTATTATTGGAAAAAAAGTTTTGACAGAACAACAGATGAAAACGGTCAGATAGCTGTTTCGGGTATGGCATACGGTACTTATCGTTTTATAGAAGAAAAAGCCCCTGAAGGATATGTGCTTGATTCAGAACCCAAAGTTTTTGATCTTGATACTCATGCTGAATTGAAAATTTCAGGTGGTATTTATGTTCGTGCAAGCGGCAAACCTATGGAACTTACCGTAATAAACATACCCATTGCTGACGGAGGGATCAAAGATACTTCCGGTGAAAACAGTGGAGATATTCTGCCTGATGATCATGGAGGACAGCAAGGCGGAGAAGTCGGTGGTGAGGACGACGAAAGTGGTCATAGTACACAGCTTACCGGCGATGATATAGTTAAATATATTGTCATAGGCGGAATAGTAGGGGTATCACTTATAGTTATTATCCTGCTTGTGGTTATCGGAGGCAGGAAGAAAAAGAAATGATCAGGTGTTCGTATGAAAAAGAAGGTATTGGTCAGTTCAGTTATTATGGTTCTGGTCTTTGCAGCCGGAATATTCTTAATATTATTTCATAACGATGAATCAAGAGAAGTATCAAGAATTCAGGAAATACTCTATGAACGCTATAATACCAACTTTGTATATGAAGGGAAGGAACAAAAAGAAATTTCCCGATTAAGAATACCTACACTAAATAACGCAATGACATCAATATCAGGCGTACAAACATTATATTATTTTCATCCTTCAGATAATGATAAGCTGAGATTTTACGCTGTTCATGGTACAGGTATCACAGAAATGGTTTTTTCGGTAAGTGAATACTGCTATGATAATTTTAAATATGCATTATTTGAAGATGTTGTGAAGGATAAAAGATTAGTATATACGGAAGATTCCGAGTATGAGCTTGTCGAAGAAATTTACGGTATTCAGACAGATCTGATTGAAGCTGCTGAAAAATATGGTATTAACAAATATGATATTTTAATTACGGATCAGACGATGGAACTGAAAATAGAATGTATGGGCGATACGGTGAAAGCTGTTTTTTCACAGCATAATAAAGGGAAAATATTAGCTTGTCTGAGGAGCACTATCAAAAACGAAAGCATAGAGGCAGTGCTGTTGAGTTCAGCCGGAGAGGATGGTTCTCCGGCAGTATGGAAAACAGATGAATGTAATTGTGCTAAATGCGGTAAGTTGGCAGATTATATATTTGAATTTTCTCTTGATGGTACTTACAGAATTGTTGTTAATTGTCAGACGGACGGAAACTTTTTATACAAAAAGGGTTATTTTGAGATAAAAAATAATGCATTGATAAATGTAATACGTGATGAAAACAATGAGGGGTTCAGTTGGTTGGCAGATATTAAGGAGATAAAAACTGAAGGAAAGAATACTTGCATTATTATTACCGATCCTATAAGTTACAATGAAAACAAAACCATAAAACTTTGCAGAATTGTTAAGAAGAATCAGACATCTGTTTCATAAAATAATATCAGAACAAAAAAGGGATTTCAGCAGATTAATATGAAAGCCCTTTTTTTATGGAAAGTGATCTTAAACGTATATAAGAAGGAAAAAAATAAAATAATAAATAAAATGCTTGACAAAAGTCAGTTAGAGATATATAATTACATATAGTTAGATTAGCCTAACTATTGTGTAAATCATTTGTGTCTCCCAAGCTGATTGTTGCTTTTTTTGGTCAGCTTGGGTAAGATACAGCTTTTTTGTACTGCCAATGTGTCGACAGACCGTTTGAATAAATAATATCAGAGAGGAAGATCATAATGTACTCAGAAATCGAAAAAGTATTTGCCAGACAGATCATTGATTCAAGAGGAAACCCCACTGTTGAAGCTGAAATAACACTTGCAGACGGTACCGTAGCAAGAGGTACCTCACCAAGCGGTGCTTCTACGGGCGAATTTGAGGCTCTGGAGCTTCGTGACGGTGACAAGACCCGTTACGGCGGCAAGGGCGTTCAGAAGGCGGTTAATAATGTCAACAGCATCATAGCCCCTGCTCTTGTAGGTGTTGATGTGACAGATGTGTATGCTGTGGATAAGATAATGCTTGAGCTTGATGGCACAAAGGACAAAAGCAAGCTTGGTGCCAACGCTATTCTTGCAGTTTCAATAGCAGCAGCAAGAGCGGCGGCAGCTTCGCTGGATATACCGCTTTACAAATTCCTTGGCGGTATACAGGGAACGACTCTGCCCGTACCAATGATGAACATCCTCAACGGCGGTGCTCATGCAACGAATACAGTTGATACACAGGAGTTTATGATAATGCCTGTGGGAGCACCTTCTTTCAGCGAAGCTCTCCGCTGGTGCACTGAGGTATTTCATTCGCTTGCTAAGATCCTGAAAAGCAGAGGACTTGCAACATCCGTAGGCGATGAGGGAGGCTTTGCACCTGATCTTTCCTCCGATGAAGAAACTATCGAAACAATCCTTGAAGCTGTCAAGGATGCAGGCTATGAGCCGGGAAAAGACTTTATGATTGCAATGGATGCCGCTTCATCCGAATGGAAGAGCGAAAAGGGTAAGGGTTTCTATCACCAGCCGAAATCCGGCAGGGACTTCACCACAGACGAGCTGATAGATCATTGGGAGTCTTTGGTGGACAAATATCCGATCATATCTATCGAGGATGCACTTGATGAAGAGGACTGGGAGGGCTGGCAGCGTCTGACCGAGCGTCTTGGAAAGAAGGTACAGCTTGTTGGCGATGATTTGTTTGTAACAAATACCGAAAGACTTTCCAAGGGCATTAAAAACGGCTGTGCTAACTCCATTCTTATCAAGCTCAATCAGATCGGTACAGTTTCTGAGACCCTTGAGGCAATAAAGATGGCACATAAGGCAGGCTATACCGCTATTTCCTCACATCGCTCCGGCGAAACAGCCGATACAACTATAGCTGACCTTGCTGTGGCACTTAACACCTGTCAGATCAAAACAGGTGCACCAAGCAGAAGTGAAAGAGTTGCAAAGTACAATCAGCTCTTGAGAATCGAGGAACAGTTGGGAGCTGCTGCAAAATATGCGGGAATGGATGCATTCAATGTAAAAAAATAAACAGACAATATAACCAGCAAAAGCGGACTCATTCTATTTGAATGGGTTCGCTTTTTATTTCAGATGAGGTTCTGGTTTTTATTATGATATATTGTAATTGAGCATAGAACAACACCACCATCTTTATTTTTTGAACGGTGGTGTTGTCCTTTGTATCATATGCAGTTTTATTTCCCCGCCAAGAACATTACGCTTTTTTATCGGATGCCTTATAATTATCAGAAATTAGCCGGTGGATATGCGAAAGGCTGTGTTTTTGCTTTCTTTTTTATCTTGCCTGCTACAATAAGAAGAACAATGGATATTATCAGAAAGAATACACCGATACCGCCGAATACACCGAAAATAATATAGAATACAACAGCTGTATTTGACATACTTGCTGCTTTCGGGTCATCCTTCGGAACGTAAATGGTCATTGTGTCGCCCTCGGTATAATCATTTGCGTTAATGGTCATCACAAGTTTTACATGATGATAAGATTTTCCTTCGAGTTCATAATCAACGTAAATTTCGGATGAATTTGAACTGCTGTTTTTGGAGCTTGAATACACTACTTTTTCGACTGTTGCTGTAATTTCGTAAGCATCTTTGTATTTGTCATCATATGATTTTGAGACAAAAAACATGATACCACCAACGACAATGTTGATCACTGCTACAATGATGAAGATGATACCTACTACACGCAGAATGGTGACTGCCGGGTTTTTGATTCCCATAAAAATTCCTCCGTTCAAAATAATAATATAGTTTTTGCTGACCTGATTATAACATTTATAATCTCTTATGTCACGAAAAAAATTACTTTTTTATATTATAAAGCAGATTTTTCATAGCTTTAGTCATTATTTGGATGTATGTCAGATTAATATTGGATATTTCGACAAATGAAATAATTTTTCTTATGTATGCAATATAAACAATTAAATGAGAATATAATTAGTGATAAAAACAAAAACACTTAGATTTCTTGTCTGAAACATAAAAAATATGATATTTTGATTGAAAAACTGATATAAAAATGATAGAATGATATGTGTATAGGTGACTTTGTAAATTATGTGTTTATACAGGTCGCAAATTTTTACAGGAGTGTGATAAACAGTGGATAACAGAAAATTTCGCAGAAGAATGCTTGCACTTGCACTTACTGCGGCACTGACAGCATCTATGGTCGGTACTATGGCTGTATCGGCAGTAAATAACGATGAAGTGGAGTCCTACGGTCTTGCTGATTCAATTCAGGAAGGTACGATACTTCATTGTTTCGACTGGAAGTACAGTGATATAAAGGCAGAACTGCCTAATATCGCAAAAGCAGGTTTTACATCAATTCAAACCTCACCTGCACAGGGCGGGCCTAATTCAGGTGTATGGTACTGGCTCTATCAGCCGCTCGGCTTTACAGTAAAGACAAGTGATCTTGGTACAAAAGATGAACTTAAAGAGCTTTGTGATGCAGCTGAAGAATATGGTATCAACATAATTGTTGACGTAGTTGCAAACCACCTTGCAGGCAACAACAGAGATCAGCTTGATAAGCCGTTTGATGAAGATGCTTATTGGCATAACGGCAGGGATAGTATTTCCTATTCTTCAAGACAGAGTATCACCCATGATAATCTCGGAAAATATGGTGACCTTAATTCAGAGAATGAAACAGTTATTCAGGCTGCTTCGGATTATGTAAAAGAACTTGCAGATATAGGTGTTGACGGTATCCGCTGGGATGCAGCAAAGCATATAGGTCTGCCGAGTGAGGATTGCGATTTCTGGAGCGGAGTAACAGATAACGGTCTTTACCATTACGGTGAGATACTTGACGGCCCTGTAAGCGGAGATGCTTCTAAAACACTTATGGCAGAGTATACCAGATATATAAATGTTACAGATAACGTATATGGCAACACACTTATGAGTTCTTTCAGAAGCGGAAAAGCTCCGACAATGGAAGGCAACTGGACAACAAAGGGTATCAGTGCTGATAAGCTCGTATATTGGGGTGAAAGCCATGATACATATGCTAACGAAGAAGGCAAGGATTCCAACGGCGTTGAGCAGAATATAATAGACAGAGCATATGCTGTTGCCGCTGCTCGTGCAGATTCTACGGCTTTGTATCTTTCAAGACCCTTTAATTCTGTTCCTGATCAGATGATGGCAGGCAAAAAGGGAAGTATGCACTTCACATCCGCCGAGATAGCAGCTGTAAACCATTTCCATAATGCAGCAGGAGATGCAAGTGATTTTTACGGTGTTACAGATAATGTAGCAGTTGTTACCCGTGAGGGTGTCGGTGCTGTTCTGGTACTCGGAAGCGGAGAAAACAAAGAAGTAACTGTTGAGAATATTCAGTCAAGTGTTCCGGCAGGTACTTATGTTGATGAAGTATCCGGCAATACCTTTACAGTTACAGAGGATTCTATTACTGGTCAGGTAGGCAGCAGCGGTATTGCAGTTGTTTATGATTCAAAGTTCAATTTCAGAGTTGAAGCTTCACCTGAAACAGGTACAACATTTGATGATACTCTTGAAGTTACTCTTAAAGCATTTGGTACAACAAGTGCAACATACAAAATTGATTCAGAAGATACAGAACATAGTTTCTCAGATGGTGATGTAATTACCATAGGTGAGGGTGTCGAAGGCGGTTCATCTGTTACACTGACACTTAAGGGAACTAATGAATCAGGTGAAGAGTGCACAGCAGAATATGTTTACACAAAGAATGTTGTAAAAGAACTTCCCAAGCTTTCAAAGGGCGGCGTTATCTTCAATAATGATGAAGAAAACTGGGATAAAGTGTTTGTATATATTTATGACGAGAACACCTTTAAGGGTACTGTTATAGATAATGCAAAATGGCCCGGTGAGCCTATGACTGATGCAGGCGATAATCTCCTTACCTACGAGCTGCCTGATAAGTTTGAAGATTGTAAGAATATCATGGTTATATTCAATAACGGTAACGGCAAGCAGTTCCCTGCACAGAATGGTTTCCTTTTAAATTACACAGATGTAGGTTACTATAACGGCGGTGCAGAGCTTGAAGTTGTTCAGACTTTCGATGATAATACCGGAGACAACACAGGAGATAATACCGGTGACAACACTGGTGACAATACAGGAGATAATACCGGTGATAACACTGGTGATAACACAGGCGATAATACCGGTGATAACACTGGGGATAATACCGGTGACAACACTGGTGATAACACAGGCGATAATACCGGTGATAACACAGGTGACAACAACACTCCGGATAACAACGACAATACTCCCGATAATGCAAACAACACTCCTGATAATACTGTAAAAACTCCCGACAATACAAATAATACACCCGACAACAGTAATAATAACAGTAATCCTGGTGTTGTAAATACATCGGATACCACACCTCTCGCTGTTTTGATGGCACTTGCTGCTGCATCTGCACTTGGCATAGTTGCTGCAAGAAAGAAGAAATCAGACGAGATTTAAAAATTAAAAATCTGTGGCAGCTGCACATCTGTTTGCAGCTGCCGCTTATTTCTTTTTGTTGACAGAGATTTGTTTTTTACGGAATAGGGCATAAAAAAGGAACATAAGAATGAATAAGATATTTGATAAAATAAAGAATTTCCTCCGAAAATTTTTCGGATTATATATAATAGATGAAAATAAGCCTGTACCGTTTTCTCAGCAGGTGCTTGTGACCGGAACGATATTAGCTGTGACCTGCATAGCATTTACGATAATGTATCTTTGCAGCTATTCAAAGTCAGTTATATCCGTAAACATGGACGAAACAAGTCAGACTTCAACATCATCGGTTACAAAAGAAGTATCAGAAACTGAACAAGTCAGTAAATCAGAATCATCGGATGAAAATAGCAAAGAAGAAAGCAAAGAAGAAAGCAGCAATACAGAGGAAAGCGAAGAAAGTATGGATACCGCCGCAATGCTCGGGAATATGACTACGGTACTGAAAACTACAGATGATCTGCACAGAGGAGAGCTTATCCTTGTAAACAAAGAGCTTTCATGCCGTTATGACGGAGAAAACGCAGAGCCGATGGCGGATACAAAATCTGGCTCGTATGTTCTTGTTGATAATAATGTATCATTAGCTCCTGATGTAACATTAAAGCTTAATGATATGATGGACACATTTGAAGCGATATACGGAGAAAATGATGTCATGGTAGCCTGCGGCTACAGAGATTATAATACTCAGGCTCACCTTTACTTTGAGGAAATAGATAAAAAAGGAAAGGAAGAAGCTGAAAAATCGGTAGCACCTCCGGGATACAGCGAGCATCAGACAGGATATACATTTGACCTTGATCTGAACAGAGAAGGCGATGCCGGAATAAATTATTATGGTGACGGCATATATTCATGGATAAATGAAAACTGTTCTGATTACGGCTTTATTATCCGCTATGTCGAGGGTAAGGATGAAATAACAGGGTTTATGTATGAACCATGGCATTTCAGATATGTTGGAGTACCGCACAGCATATATATGACAAAGAATAATATGGTTCTGGAGGAATATCTTGATTTCCTTCAGAAATATACAAGCAATTCACCTCTTTATATAAAAGATGATGAAGGTAATGAATGGCTGATATATTATGTTGCTGAAAGTAACGATTATGAAACCGAGATACCTGTACCGCAGGATAAGGAATATTCAATTTCAGGTGATAATTACAGCGGTTTCATTGTGACAGTCAGCAATTAAATATGAAAGGAATGGTAAAAAATGGAATATGTGATTTCAGAAAAAGTAAAAACATTAAAACCATCAGCAATAAGAGAAATATTCAAATATGCGGCTGATCCGTCTGTTGTATCACTTTCGGCAGGAAATCCCGCACCTGAGGCTTTTCCTGTTAAGGAGATAGAAAAAATATCAGCAGATATATTGGCGACTGAACCTGTAGCTGCATTACAGTATAGTGTTACGGAGGGTTATCCTCTACTCAGAAAAAAAGTATGGGATTATATGCAGAGTAAATATAGTGTCGGCAGTGATGACGATGATATACTTATTACATCAGGGGCACAGCAGGTGATGGATCTGTTTACCAAGACAGTCTGCAACGAAGGTGATACTGTAATATGTGAAGCACCAAGTTTTATAGGTTCGCTTAATTCATTCCGTTCGTATAACTGCCGCCTTTGTGGTATTCCTGTTGAATCTGACGGAATGAATATCGAGGCACTTGAAAATGCTCTTAAAAATGAAAAAAATGTGCGTTTTATATATATAATAGCTAATTTTCAGAATCCATCGGGTATTACAACAAGTTTTGAAAAGCGTAAGGCTATATATGAACTTGCCAAAAAATACAGCGTTATGATACTCGAGGATAACCCTTACGGAGAACTAAGAATAAGCGGGGAAGATGTACCCTGTATCAAATCGCTTGATACAGACGGAATAGTGATGTATGCCGGTTCATTTTCAAAGGTACTGTCGCCCGGTATGCGAATAGGGTTTGCGATAGGGCCGAAAACGGTTCTGCAGAAAATGATAGTGTGTAAGCAGGGAGAAGATGTTCATACAAATTCATGGGCTCAGATGGTAGCATACAGATTTATGAACGAATATGATTATGAAGCACATCTCAGGAAACTTCGTGAGATATACAGAAAAAAAGCTGATTTCTGTATGGAACTTCTTGACACTTACCTTGTGCCTAACGGTATAACATATGAAAAAATACAGGGGGGACTTTTCATATGGTGCAGTCTGCCGGAAAACTCCCGTATTTCTATGGGCGAATTCTGCAAACAGGCTGTACTTAACAAAGTATGTGTTGTACCGGGAAATGCATTCCTTACAAATGAAGAAGAACAAAGCCGTGCTTTCAGAATAAACTTTTCCACACCGACAGATGAACAGTTGGAGAAAGGTATAAAAATTCTCGGCAGACTTGCATCTGAACTTATCTGAAGATACTCAAACCTGACAGAAAGGTGATGAATAAGCTTTGGGAAGAAAAAAACGTGAAAAAAAGCGTGTAAAGCTTATGATGATAGTAAATCCCCATTCAGGCAGAACTAAGCATAATATCTTCGCAGGAAAGATCGCAGATATGTTTGCAAAGAATAATGTAGAGGTTGCCGCATATTTCACATCTCCTGATTACAAGGCGGATTATCTTGTCAGTGAGCATGGAAAGGACTATGATATAATTGGTGTATGCGGAGGAGACGGAACAATAAGCGAAGCTATAACAGGTATAATGAATTCCGGACTTGATAAACCGCTCGGATGTATACCTATGGGTACAACGAATGATCTTGCAAGAAGTCTCGGACTTGCTACCGATGTGGATAAGGCGGCAAAAATAATTGCAACCGGTGTGCCTTACAGTTTTGATATAGGCAGCTTTAATGATGAATATTTTGTATATATAGCATCATTCGGAGCATTTACCGAAGTATCATATGCAACACCGCAGAAAGCAAAGAATGTATTCGGAAGACTTGCCTATGCCTTTCATGCAGTAAAATATATGTCAAAAATAAAATCATATCATGTCAAGGTAGTTACGGATGACAGAAGCTGTGAAGGAGATTATATATTCGGTGCAGTTGCTAATTCCCGTTCAGTTGCAGGTATTTTTAAATTCAACAATGATATGGTGGATTTTGATGACGGGAAATTTGAAGTATTGCTTATCAAAAGACCTAAAAGCCTTCTTAATGCTGTGGCAACATGGCTGTCAATGATGAACAAGTCATATAAGCATGACAATATCATACTTTTCCATGCATCCGACATAACAATAACTTCGGATGTTCCTCTCGATTGGGCGATAGACGGAGAACATATGAATGATGGCAGAGAAATAAAAATAAAGAACAATAATAAGGCTGTCGATATAATAATGAAAAAGCATAATAAACACTGATAAAAATTATAATAAAAAACGTCGATGAAAATCAACTTCACCGACGTTTTTTGCTATGTTGCGTAAAATGTATGTGTTTTTTTACCGCTTTGCTTTGATTTGTACATTGCTTCATCTGCTTTTTCGGTAGTGTCGCAAAAAAGTTGATAAAACCAAACAGATGTGTTATAATTAAGAAAAAATGTTGGAGTTGAAAATATGGTTTACGAAA
>OMZF01000149.1 GCA_900315465.1 uncultured Eubacteriales bacterium
ATACAAACATAAAAAGCGAATTCCCGAAAGGCTGAACCTTTCGGGAATAATGGATGATTTAATTGTCCGTTAAGGACAACTGCCCTAAGACGAGGGGCATTTTCTAAAGGTACTGAAAAAGATATTTCTACATACGCGGGACGAGACTCAAACTCTCGAAAAAAATAGCGACCGCCGGGAGCGGATACGCGATCCGACCCCGGCGGCACGCCGTTTCCGCGCTGGGAGGGGCTCGAACCCCCGACCTACTGGTTCGTAGCCAGTTACTCTATCCGACTGAGCTACCAGCGCATATAGTCTTTATCAGACTGCCCTATAATTATATCATACTGTTTTTCAAAATGCAAGGAAAATTTTGATTTTTTATAAAAATAATTGCGGTGACCGCAGCCACCGCAAATTTTTTGTATTATTTGAGAACGATAGTGCTGAATGGGGGCATTGTAATTTCCTGTCCTGAAACAGAAAATTCTTTGATATTATCTTCCTCAGACTTGCTTTCTTCCTTTGCTGTTCCACCGCCCAGAATAGCATTTATCTTATCAGCTCCGGCAGCCGGACTCTGATTATCTCCTGCATCGGCAAGCAGATAGCCCCTTACTTCGTTTATCTTGAACACATCTTCGGGGACTGTGACCTTGGCAGATTTTGAACCTGCATTGAACATAACAAGTACCTTTGAACCGTTTGCGTCACATATATAGCCTGCTGCCGCCTTACTTCCCACATCAACAACAGTCAAAGTACCGTTTTCAATTTCAGGATTCTGATTTTTAAGAGCAATTACTCTTTTATAGAAATTCAGAAGAGAATTGTCATCTTTAAGCTGTTCATCAACTGCTTTTTCGGGTAAATTATTCTGTGTCTGACCGGGTATCTTTTCGACATATCCTGTCTTGTCCGTTGATGACCAATACATTCCGGCACGTTTGTCAGGGTCGGTTGAAGAGCCTGTCATGGCTATTTCCTCTCCGTAATAAATGAAGGAATCGCCCGGTATAAGAATATAAAGAGATGCTGCCATTCTTCTTGCGGTATCAGTCATAAAGAAACCTGCACTTCTGCCCGTATCATGATTGGATATGAACGGAGTGTTTATTGCATCAGGATTTTTTTCCTCTATCAGCTTTTTATAGTTTGCGATACCCTTTACATACTCTAAAGCGTTTTCGTCTCTTACAGCTGTACTTACTCTGCCTGTGGAGCCTTCTTCGGCAAAATCAAAGAAGCTGTCAACACCTGATTTATAGTAGTTTGATACAGTAACACTGTCCGACCAGCACTCACCTACCATATATACATCTTCCTTAACGGATTTTGCATAATCATACAGCCACTTAAGATCTTCTATTGAATCATTATTGCCGGTGCTTTCAAACCAGAGTACAGCATCAAGTCTGAAACCGTCAAGTCCCATATCAAGCCAGAATTTTACAACGTCCTGTAATTCTTTTCTCAGAGCTTCACTTTTAAGATTAAGGTCAGGCATATCAGAATCGAAATTACATTCATAATACCAATCCTCTACCCCTGTCGGTCTCCAACCTGATGATTTATTATTTCTTTCAAAATGATAATACTGTGCATAACCGTCAGTTTTGCCCTCTTTTAGTTCTTTTATGGCATTTTTATACCATTCATGTTGTTTTGACGTATGATTGAGAACAAGGTCAATTATTACATTAATATTTCTCTTATGTGCCTCACTGAGAAGTTCCTTGAAATCATCCATTGTACCGTAGGAAGGATCAATTTCACAATAATCCTTTACATTATATTTATGATATGACGGAGACGGCATTATCGGCATAAGCCATATGCCCTCAATGCCAAGATCATCGGTAGTTTTTGTATCGCCGTCATTAAGATAATCCAGCTTTGAAGTTATACCTTTCAGATCTCCTATACCATCACCGTTTGAATCGTAAAATGAATACGGGAATATTTCATAAAAAGTCCTGTACTTATCCTTTGACAGTTCATAGCTTACTGTTTTGAAACCTCCGTCTTCAGGAAGAGAAAGTGTATCTGACGAAGCACCCGACTGTACTGTTGATACCGCAGATGCACCGGAATTTGACACCGTATTAGTTGTTCCGCCCGTACAGCCGCAAAAAACCCCTGTACATAATATACCTGCTGCTAAAATGACGGATGTCAGCTTTTTATAGTTCATATGGAATTTCCTTTCATAATTAATATTATAAATAAAGCAGGGATGCGAAAAGCGTCCCTGCTTTGAATTTTTGGGGATTAACCCTTTACAGCACCGCCGGTTACACCAGCAACATAATATCTCTGCATGATAATGAAGAGAATTGTTATCGGGATAGCGATAAGAACTGCACCTGCACAGAATGTTGTGAAGTATTCTGTAATATGCTCAGGATCGAGCATTGAATAAAGACCAAGTGCAACTGTAAAGTTAGACTGATTAGCTTTCATGAAGTAGCTTACGAAGATATAGTCGCCCCACGGGCCAATGAATGTTGTGAGTGCGGTATATACGATGATAGGCTTTGAAAGCGGAAGGATTATCTGCCAGAAGATCTGGTTTCTTGTAGCACCATCGATTTTTGCAGCTTCATCGAGTGAACGAGGAATCGTATCGAAGAAGCCTTTTGATACCTGATATCCGAGACCTGCACCTGCGGAATATACTATCATAAGACCTACAAGAGACTGTTTCAGACCGAAGATCTCCATGATGTTGTATGTAGCAGCCATTGACATGAAGCCGGGGAACATACCGAGGATAAGACCGAGGTTAAGGAAAGTTTTACGACTCTTAAAACGAAGTCTTGAGAATGTGTAGGAAACCATGAGTATAATCAAGGTAGAAATTACACAAGAAACAATCGCAACAATAAATGTATTGAGTATCCACTGACCATAGGGATAAGTCATTTCGTCCATAGGAAGAGCTACACCGTTCTCGTCATATTCAACGAAAAGTCTTACATAGTTGTCCAGAGTCCACTGCTTCGGGAAGAAGTATGATGTGGATATACCCTCTTCACCACGGAGAGACTGGATTACAAGCCAGAATATCGGGAAGATCCAGATAACAACCATGACTGAAAGAATGATATAGATAACAGTATTTGTAAGCTTTCTTTGAGCTGCATAGCTCGCCTGCTTACTGTTTGAAGATTGAGCTGTCATTTTTGTCATGAGAATTCCTCCTCATTCTTTGATGCCTTGGACATATTAAAGGTAATCAGTGAGCCGCACGCACATATTACGAATACGAAGATACCGATTACAGCCGCAAGGTTGAAGTCCGAAGTATTAACTGTAAGTTTATACAGCCATGTTACAAGAAGGTCTGTCTGACCTGCTTTGTAGTAAGAAGCCGGGCTCGGACCGCCGCCGGTAAGGAAGAAGATAACGTTGAAGTTGTTGATATTACCAACGAATGTTGTAATAAGGTAAGGAGTAGTTACGAAGAATATGTAGGGGAATGTAATTTTGGTGAACTGCTGGAAAGCATTAGCACCGTCGATACGAGCTGATTCATAAAGATCCTCGGGAATATTCATAAGAAGACCTGAAGAAATAAGCATTGTATAAGGAATACCAACCCACATATTAACAACGATAACTGTTACTCTTGCCCAGTTAGCATCTGTAAGGAAAGGATAGCTTGTACCCCAGAGTACATTAAGACCTGTTGTCTCACCAAGGAGAAGTCTCATGATAAGAAGGGTTACGAACTGAGGAACAGCTGCTGTGATAACGAACATTGTTCTCCAGAAGCCTTTAAACTTGATTTCCTTTTTATTGATAAGGAGAGCAAGGATAATACCGAAAATGTAGTTTGTAAAGGTTGCGAATACAGCCCAGACGAGTGTCCATACGAGGATTTTTCCGAATGTTTCGGATTTCATCGGGTTGGAATAGAATACATCTGCGAAGTTTGCAAAACCTACCCACCAATAAAGATTTCCGGGAGGCTGGTGATCAATGTCATAATTAGTAAATGCTATACATATTGTAAAGAGAATAGGAAGAACTGTGAAGAGGAGAAGAAGAACAACCGGAATAGCGAGAAGAGTTACATGGAATCTTTCGTCGAGGAACATTTTAAGTTCATCTATTGTACCAATCGGCTTCTTGCCTTCTTTAAGCACTTCATAGCTTGCATACGCACTCTTTGTGTTTGTGATATAAATTGCAAAGAACGCAATAGATACAAGAACTGTAAGAATGAAGAACAGAAGAATTCTGTTGGAGTCATCAACTGTGTCAACATTAACGATCTTCGGTACACCGGTGAGCATATCCTTTTCCTTTATAGGAGCTTCACTACCGATAACACCATTGAAAATCATATTCGGATAATCGCTCATAGTTACATTTGTACTATATATCTTTGTAAGATATGTCATACCAAAGTTAGCCATGAACATAAAATATGCAACTTCAGCTGCAAGGAAAAGAAGTCCCTTTCCTACCTGTCTGTGCATAAGGCTGCCTGCACCCATGATTATGTATGAAAGCTTTGTGCCTGCATCACCGTTTGCAAATCTGTAACCATATCCTTTAAAACCGTTTCCTATAAGCGAGAAAAGGGATTTAAAGAATGCCCCGATGATTCTGAAAAGGGTACCAATGGCAGGAATTATTCCTCCGAAGAAGGAGGATATTTTGTAGCCGATCTTCTGACCTGTTGTCATCTGGACGTAGTCAAGATAATCCATTCATATACATCTCCTTTGCCTGTTTATTTTTTGCTGATAACAAAGACTTGAATATGAGCAGCCCGTTTTTATTTCACAAGCTGCTCATACCGATCTTTTGATAATTCAAGCAAACATTTCAGTGATTATTTTTTGTCCTCACAAAATCGTAGCGTGATTACTCACTTTCGATCTGAGTTACGAGATCCTGGAGACCCTTCTGAAGATCAGCATCACTCATGTTACCTTTTGCTGTAACAATATCACCACCGAAACCGCCTACGTTAGCAGACCAGAACTTACTGCTTACAGACTGTCCCTGTGCATGTGCATAAGGCTTCTGATCGTTGATAGCCTTCAGAGCCGGATCGTTCTTGATTTCATCGCTTTCAACAGCTGCTTTGTTGGTCGGGATAAGACCTCTTTCAGCATAACGAGCCTTCTGTGAATCTGCATTTGTAAGGTAATATGCAAGAGTCTGAGCTGCGATTGGGAACTTTGTAAATGCGTTTACACCAACGATCTTATAGCCGCCGAAGGAGTGGAGCTGTACCTGCTGATCACCGATAAGAGCTGTAGGAAGCTTAGCAGCACCGACATTTTCTTCACCGATAGCCTTCTTGATAGCCGGACCCATCCATGTACCGATAACTGCTGCTGCCATTGTGCCATCACTGAAGCCCTGCTGTACGGTTGCGTTTTCACCTGACTGACCAGCACTTCCCATGAAGCCTGAACCAACCTTCTGTGAAACATGACACATTGCCTTAGCTGCGTTAAGTCCTTCAGGAGTATTGAAAGAAGCTGTCTGCTTCTTTGTAGCACTGTCATAAGAAATAGTACAGCCTGCTGCGAAATAGAAGCCTGCATTGTACCAACCGTTACCAAGAGAGATAAATACGTTCTTGCCTGCTGCATTAGCTGTTTCGATCATCTTATCGAGCTCTGCAACATCTTCTTCTGTCTTGAACACTCTCTTATCATAATACATGAAGTAACCGTTATCTGATGTCTTCGGGAAAGCATAAGCAGTACCGTCAATTGAGCATACAGCAACTGAGTCCTCAGTATTGTTAGCCTTAACATTGCCCTGGAAAAGCTGACCGATTTCTGCGATAGCCTTGCCCTGTACAAGAGTTGAAAGCTGGTCGTCTGCGAAGTTGAATACGTCTGCACCGTCCTTCGGAGACTCCATGATCTTACTGCCGGCTTTATCTTCACCGTAAGAAGTCTTTACAGATATATCAAACTTATATCTGCTGTCATTGTACTTCTCCTTGAAGCTCTTAACAAGTGTCTTTTCAAACTTGCCGTCATCACTTGAACACCATACTTCAAGCTTGATTGTACCGCCGTTTGCGGAAGCTTCATCAGCCATAGCTGATTTAAGAGTTTCGATAGTACCTGCATCTTCGATGTCTGTTACAGCAACATCAGAAGCACCCTGCTGTGACTCTCCGTCTGAAGTGCTTGTACTGCCGCTTGCAGCCGGTGTTGATGCTGAAGGTGTAACATTAGGTGATGTCTGACCGCAGCCTGCAAGAGCTGTAGCTGCCATCATACCTGTGAGAATGAGAGCCAAAGCTCTCTTGGTTTTTGTAACCATTGTAATGATCCCTCTTTCTGAAAAATATTTCGTGCACGATCGTGCCAGACGGTCGAAAACGCCGACTGCTAACACGGTATTACCCGAAATTAGGCGTTATTCAACCACTGTAATAATGATAACATACCCCGAAAGTCATTTCAATGGCATATTGTTATTTTTGGTTGTATCAATAATCATTTTGCAACTAATTTATGCATTTTGTCAACCATATTTTACCGTTTTTTATATTTAATTCATTTTCAACATACTTTTTTATTGATTTCTCACAAAATTATATTGTGCATTTTACCCATTTAAGCAACGATTAAAATAAACATATTTTACAACTTCAAAATAGCAGTTTTTCAATGCCAATGCGGCATTTTAATGAACAAAAGTGCTTATTTCCGATAAAATACGTCAAAATACACAAAGTATAATTTATACATCTATCCACAACAATTTGCAGAATGTTTTGTGCAATAACCTTAAAAATCAGCCAAAACAAGCCATTTTTATTTTTCAAATACTTATGTCAACATTACGGAATATTACGAAAAGTTATACTATTCGTAATATAATTTACATCACGAGTCTGACTATTCCCAACACTATCAGTATAACGGATGACAGCAGCGTCAGTCTTATTTTTCCTTCAGGAAGTTTTTTCTTAATAAAAATACCGCAAAACTCACCCAGCCATAGAAAAACAAACTGAAATATACCGCAAAATATAGGTATAAGCTCCGCATTCCCCGACATTCCTGCACCCAAGCCTGCCGAAAATGAATCTGCCGAAAGTGCAACACCTGTATAAAAAGCTTCTTTTATATCCACATCGGAAGATCTGTCCATATCACACGATTCGGGGGTCAGAAGTATATCCGCTGTTTTTGATACTGCCGTATTTTCCTTTTCTGAGCTTTTACTGTTTTTGAATATATTTCCGAAAAAAATATATATTCCTAATAGTATAAGCAAAACTGAGCCTATCACATTACCCGCACCCTCAGGCAATATTTCCATAGCAAAAGAACCTGCAAAAGTTGCGGCAGCAGTTATCAGAACAGATACACCGCACACTATCAGCTTACACACAAAAGGGTTTCGTATACCTCTAAGTGAACATGAAAAACCTATACCGAATGCATCTATACTTAAAGCCAGAGCTAAAATCATTGCTGCCCATATATTCAAATCAACCACCCCATAGGCAAAAGCATATTCTCTAACATAATATGCATATAGGAGCGTAATGGGTAAATATTGTATTATTTTAAAATATTATACAATTTGTATATTTATTATACTTGATTTTTATATTTATGTGTGTTAAAATTTAGGAGTCGTCAAAAGCGATAAAAATTTGATAGTTGGTGTCGATGACGTCGGGGGTCCACCTGTTCCCATGCCGAACACAGAAGTTAAGCCCGATAGTGCCGAACATACTTGGATGGTAACGTCCCGGAAAAA
>OMZF01000015.1 GCA_900315465.1 uncultured Eubacteriales bacterium
ACTAACTCCACAGGCGTAAATTCGGGCTGAACCGTCCCTACTCGTTATTTATCAGGCTAAAAGCCTTAATCCTTCCGAAAGAATATTCTTTGCAGAATTGACATCTCTATCATGGATAGTTTGACATTTTGGACATACCCACTCCCGAACAGACAGATTCTTTGTTTCGGGATTAAGATAACCACAATATGAGCATAACTGACTGCTTGGAAAGAAAGTATCTGTTTTTTCGTCTTTCATAAAATAAATATCACTCCCGCAAATCAACTTTTTAAATCAAAATTCATATATGACAATAATAATAAATCCACTGTTACTGTTGTGTTATTTTTTATCGCAAAATCCTATATATAATCAAAAAATACAAATTCAGTAAAATTCCTTGCATTAATGTAAAAAATATATTATTATATTTAAAGTAATCAGTTTATTTTAAGGAGGCACGAATATGGGATTATTTGACAAACTTCAGCAAAATCTCTCGCAGCAGGCAGTTACTGCAAACGAAACAAAACAGACTTTTACTTTCGCTGCACTGCCGGAAACTTTGGCTCAGCTTCAGGCACTGCCGGAATCAGCTCTCACTTCCCCCTATATGACAGCGGCACTCGCTGTATGCTCACTTTGCGTTTATGCCGTTGATAAACAAAACGGAGAAGAAATGCTTAACTTTCTCAGAGGGCCAAAAGGTCCCCTCAGCAACTATGATAAAAGCTTTTTAAAAGACAGATTTCTTGATCAGCAGTATGTACCTTTCTCTTATTTTGCCGGTGCAGTTCCATCAAATGACTATCGTCCGGATGAACCGTATCAGATAACGATTTTTGCCGATCCGTATACTTTCAGCAACGAAGGTTATGCAAAACTCAATATCAATTCGGGCGGAGCAGATAATCCACGTCAGATTGTTCTCCGCAGCAAAGGAGATAAATGGTATCTCTGGGATCAGTTCCTTATCGTCGGCATACGCAAACCTGCTTCACAAGATCCTTGGGCTTAACAAACAGGGCTGTCGCACTGCGTTTAATTTACGCTTGTGTGACAGCCCTTTGTATATAATGTTAACGATTTGATCATCAACTATTATAATCTTCCGGTATTGCATAAAAATAGTGAATATGTTATAATACAAAATAATAGATCAAAATGTATAATATGAGAACAGTAAAAAAATAAAAACTGTCTTTATTGTACATAAAAATTAAATGATCGGGAGGTTTAACAATAGAAAAAACGTTTGGTAACGAGAAGTGATTTTGATGGACTTGTGTGTGCCATGATACTGCGTGAACTTGATATCATAGATGATATTAAATTCGTACACCCGAAAGATGTACAGGATGGTAAAATTGAACTGTCAAAAAATGATATAACAACAAACCTGCCCTTTGATCCAAGAGTAGGACTTGCTTTCGATCACCATGAATCCGAAGTTGACAGGCTCAAATCTATTGAAACCGGCAGTGAACTTATTATAGAACCAGATGCACGAAGTGCAGCGAGAGTTGTATATAATTATTACGGCGGAAAAGAAAAGCTGCCCGGAATCACAGAAGAACTGATGGCTGCCGTTGATAAGGGAGACAGTGCTGATTTTACGGTTGATGAGATACTTAATCCGAAAGGATGGGTACTTCTTCACTATCTTATGGATCCTCGCACAGGTCTTGGAAGATTCCGCAATTTCCGTATATCAAACTATGAACTCATGATGCAGCTTATAGGCTTCTGTATGGATCATACCATAGATGAAATACTTGAACTTCCCGATGTAAAAGAACGTGTCGATCTGTATTTTGCACAGACAGAGCTTTTCAAAGAGCAGCTTCACAGGCTTGCACAGATACATGATAAGGTAATAGTTCTTGATCTCCGTAATGAAGAGGTAATTCATGCCGGAAACCGTTTTATGATATATGCTTTATATCCCCAGTGTCAGATATCAGTTCATGTTGCATGGGGATTCAAAAAGCAGAATACAGCAGTTATGATAGGTAAATCTATTGTAAACAAGGTTTCAGAAGTAGATATAGGAGAACTCTGCCTTGAATATGGCGGTGGAGGTCACAAAAACGCCGGCACTTGTCAGCTTGACAATGATAAAGTAGATGCAGCACTCCCGGATATTATTGCAGCTCTTAATAAGTAAGGCTTATATATTCATGTTTATAATAACACAAAAAACAGCTGATGTATCACATTGATACATCAGCCGTTTTTGTTTGATTATTTAACTGTAACTTTGAAATTCTTAACTGTTACAAATCCGCCTGCATCTTTGATATATACTCTTGCTTCATAAGTTCCAGTTGAAGTCGGAGTGAATGATGCGGTAGTATTTGCAGAATTACGCTTGCCTATTGTTGTCCATTTGCTTGCAGAGGGTGCTTTATACTCATAGGTGTAGTAGAAAGGCTCTGTACCTCCGGTTGTAGCTGTTGTGATTGTTACCTTTGTTCCGGTTGTAACCTCAGCAGCACTTATTGTTGACTTATTCACAAGCAGCTCGCCTGTAACATTGACAGTGAATACAGAAGATTTTACAGTACCCTTACTGTCTTTTACAAGTACACGGGCTTTATATGTTCCGGCTACCTTTGGTGTGAAGTTTGCAGATTCTGCTGTGCCGTATTTCTCACCGAGTGTTATCCATGAAGTTTTGCCCGGTTTCTGATACTGATATGTGTAGTAATACGGCTCAGTGCCTCCTTCTGCCGCACCTGTGAGGATTATTTTTGTTCCGCAGGTGACATCCGTTGCGTTTATTGTAGATTTGCTTGCATAGACAACAGGTGCAGTTACTGTAAGAGCAAATTTCTTTGCAACTGATTTTCCTGTACTGTCCTTAACACTTATAAGCACATCATAAGTTCCTGCCTGTGTGGGTTTGAATGTAGCTGTGCTTTCTGTGCCAAATTTTGTGCCGATCACTTTCCAGCTTGTTGCAGTATTGAGCTTATACATAAATGCGTATGTATAGGGGGCTGTTCCTCCGATTGCTTTTGCAGTGATATTTACTGTATCATTTACTTTTGCAGTTTCTGAGCTTATTGTCGATTCGTTTATCAGAGTTCCTGTTTCAATAAAAGTAATACCGTTTTCCCTTGCGTATTTTTCGGCTGCTGTACCGGGTTTGCCACAGATATAAATATCCTTGTATTTTTCTATATTTCCTGTTTCCTCATTAAAATAATATCCGAATGCGTTGTCTCCGATATAAGTAACCGTTTCGGGAATCGTTATGGATCTAAGATTATTACAGTTCAGGAATGCCATCAGGTCTATGCCCTCAAGTCCCTGTGGGAGTGTCAGCGAGCGGAGATCTACCATATTCATAAATGCTGTAACGGCAATGGATCTTGTACCTTCACGGACATTTAATTCCTTTATCTGAGAATAATTATCCTTGAATGTACACAATATACTTCCGATATATACTCCGCCATCAGGCTGATCGTTAAGCCATGCGGTTCCGGCAAATGCGTTGCTGCCGATTTGTTCAAGCTTCTCCGGGAAAACTATATCCCTCAATGACGTACATCCGCTGAAAGTAAACGGACCTATTCCAGTAATATTTTTCGGCAGAACAATACTCTCAAGTGATGTGCAGTCCCAGAACTGACCGCCGCTGTTATATTCATTCCACTGAGTCATATCTTCGGGCAGCCTTACATTTTCAAGAGATGTACAACCTTCGAAGGCACATGCATCTATGGTCTGAATGCCGTCACAGAGATAAACACTTTTCAGTAATGTAGATCTGCTAAACGCAAATTCTCCTATTGTTTTTACATTGCTGCGGATATAAACGCCGGTTATATCACTATTTTCAAAAGCCCTGGGAGCTATTTCAGTTACAGTTTTTCCGCCTATGCACATTGGTATGATTATATTTTTCGGCTCTCCATGATATCCGGTTATGATAACATTATTTTCGCTTGTCTCATAATCATAAGGACAATCCTGTACAATATCAAACGGAATATCATTATTGTCCGCATAAATGTGTGCAGCAGAATTTCCGCTTCCGCTGAGTACAAAGCCGTCTACAAGCTTCTTTGTCCAGTCCGGAACACCTTCGTCATAGCCTACCGAATAATCCCCTATTTCTTTTGTTGCTGCCGGTATTTTCAGATTTTTCAGAGCCGGACAGCGGTAAAAGGCATGACCTTCTATTTTCTCAACGGTTTCGGGAATATTAAAATGCTCCAGTGACGGACATTCTGCGGCAAGACAACTTGATATTACTTTGAGATTGGACGGGAGAGTAACATTTTTCAGATTATCGCAGCAGGCAATTGCCGATTCGCCGATAGTCTTTACACTTTGCGGAAAGTTTATTGTTTCGATTGATTTACAATGCCAGAATGCATAATTGTTTACTTCCTTTATCCCGTTATGCATATTTATTTCCGTAAGTGAATCATTGAATTCAAGTACACGATCGGGAACATAATCTATACCTGAAGGAAAAGTAAATTCTTTCAGTTTGGTACAGTAGGAAAAAGCGGCTTCTCCCATTCCTGAAATTCCGTCAGGCAGAGAGATACTTTCAAGGTTTTCACAGAATGCAAACGCATTTTCGCCTATGCTGCAAACGGTGGACGGTACAAAAATCTCCTCCAGCTGTCGGCAGTACATAAATGCACCTTTGTCTATAACCTGCACTCCCGCCGGAATAATGATTCCCTTAATATTTTTGTTGTAAAAGGCATTCCA
>OMZF01000088.1 GCA_900315465.1 uncultured Eubacteriales bacterium
ACAGGTAGGCTTCGTTCCTAAGAATGACAGGCAACCAACTTTATGAAATAGCATAATAAAGCCGTACACTGTCATCCTGAGCGAAGCGAAGGATCTTTAAAATATAAACCGGAAAAATTAAAAAAAGACTTGACTTGTTAGTAACAATATGATATTATCATTATAGACCGAACAGATATTGTTCGGAATGAAATCAAAGGAGAGAGTAAGCTATGAAAAAATTTTTGGTTGTGGTAGATATGCAGAAGGATTTTGTTGATGGTGCTCTCGGAAGTAAAGAGGCACAGGAAATTGTTCCTTTCGCAGTGGAAAAAATAAAAAGCTTTGACGGGGAAATTTTCGTTACACTTGATACACATAAAGAGGATTATCTGAATACCTCAGAGGGTAAAAAACTTCCAGTACCGCATTGTATAAGCGGTACAGACGGCTGGACACTTGATAAGAATATCGCAGATGCTTTAAAAAACAAGAATTATTGCCAGATAGAAAAGAATACATTCGGCTCGGTTGATCTTCCCGAAATGATAGGCAATGCATCCGGAGAAGAAGAATTTACGGTTGAAATGATAGGACTTTGCACTGATATATGTGTTGTAAGCAATGCACTTTTGCTGAAAGCATTTTATCCCGAAGTTGAAATAACAGTGGATGCAAAATGCTGTGCAGGTGTTACTCCAAAGCTGCATGAAAGTGCTTTGGACACAATGGCAAGCTGTCAGATAAATGTTATAAACAGAAAAGAGGAAGTGAATTGAAATGAAATTAGAACCTATTGTTGTATCTTTGCTTGATACAGACCTTTACAAATTCAATATGGATCAGGTAATATTCCATAAGCATACAGACCTCAGCGGACAGTATTTTTTCAAATGTCGCAATAAAGGTGTGGTATTCACCGAAGAAATGGCAGAGGAAATAAAAGCTCAGATAGATCACCTCTGCACACTGAAATTTACAAAAGAAGAGCTTGATTATCTGCGTTCCATACGTTTCATCAAGAATGACTATGTAGAGTTTCTGAGATTATGGCATCCGATAAGAGATTATGTAACCGTCAGCCGCAGTGATGAAGGAGAACTTTCGATAGAGGTAAACGGCCCGCTGTTTTCGGCTATGCAGTTTGAGATATATCTGCTTGAGATAGTGAACGAAGTATATTTCCGTATGCAGTATAACTATGATGAACTGTTAAAATCTGCCGAGGAAAGACTTGATAAGAAAATAAAGGCACTTAATGATGGAACATATACATTCCGCTTTGCAGAATTCGGCTGCCGCAGAAGACTTTCAAGAGAGTGGGAAGATGTTGTTGTGAGAAGACTTGCACAGGAAACAAAAAGCTGTGTAGGTACATCAAATGTATATCTTGCCATGAAATATGATCTTACTCCCATCGGAACGTATGCACATGAATATGTACAGATGTATCAGGGAATAGATAAGATTCCTCTTGCATACACAAATCATTATGCTATGCGTGACTGGTATGACGAATATCAGGGAGATAATGGTACAGCTCTTACAGATACAGTTACAACAGATCTGTTTTTAATGGATTTCAACCGTTCTATGGTAAATAACTATACAGGTGTGCGTCATGACAGCGGAGATCCGTATGAATGGGGAGAAAAGATGATAAACCATTACGAAAGCTATGGTGTTGACCCAAAAACGAAACTTCTGCTCTTTAGTGACAGCCTTGATTTTGACAGAGCTCAGGCTCTTTTCGATTATTTCAAGGACAAGACAAAGGTGTCTTTCGGAATAGGTACATTCTGCTCGAATGATACGAATGTTGAAGCATTGAATATCGTAATAAAGCTTCAGTATGTAAACGGCAGACCTGTTGCAAAGCTTTCTGACACACCCGGTAAGGCTATGTGCCGTGATGAAGAGTATCTTGAATATCTTCGCCGTTCTGTTGAATTCCGTCTTCACAGGGAAAGGCTTTGATCTGAACAGGAAACAACAATGTCAAAAATAAAAGAATTTCTTAAAAAAGAGCTTATGCTCACAGTATCCGTTTTAGCGGCAGTAATATCCTTTTTCATAACCCCTCCGTCAGCTGAATTGTTTTCATATATAGATTGGCGAACACTCGGAATACTTTTTATGATGCTTACAGTTCTGGAGGGGTTCAAAAAGGAAAATATATTCCGACCACTTTTGCTTCTTGCAGGGAAAATGCATTTAATGGTGACACTTTCACTGTTTTTAGTATTTTCAGTTTTCTTTTCCTCGATGTTTGTAACGAATGATATTTCGCTTATAATATTTGTGCCGCTTACGATAATATTATTCAGGGCAGGGGATAAGGAAAAATATATCCTCCCTGTTATAACAATGGAGAATATTGCCGCTGTAAGAGGTTCGCTCCTTACTCCTTTCGGCAGCCCCCAGAATTTGTTTGTATTCGGAAAATCGGGAGTTACCGCTCCTCAGTTCATAGGTTATATGCTCCCGATATGGCTTATTTCCGGTGTATTGCTTGTGTGCTTTGTTGTATTTTTGTACAGAAAGGATATAAAGGAGCAAACAAGTATTTCTGACACAGATTATGCGGGGGTCTGGGATAAAAAGGACAGACCTAAACGAATTGCATATCTTGCAGTATTCATATTAGTGCTTGCAACAATAGTCACAAGAACTGGTTACTGGATGTTTTCTGTTGCAATAGTGATAGTATCCGTTCTGATAATTGACAGAAAACTTCTTGTAAAGACGGATTATGTTCTTTTGCTTACCTTTTTGTGTTTTTTCATTTTTTCCTCGTCAGTCGCACATAATGAAGGCATAGCATCATTTTTAAGCGGTGCTGTGGCAGAAAATGAATATCTGTGGGGAATACTTCTCAGTCAGGTAATTTCAAATGTACCGGCAGGAATAGTTTTATATCCGTTTGCAATTAATAAGGGTGCTTTGATATACGGACTTGATACAGCAGGGCTTTGCAGTCTTATCGGGTCACTTGCATCGGTTATAAATTATCGCATATATGTCAGAGAATATCCGAAAAACGGGAAAAAATTCATTTTGATATTTACTGCTATAAGTCTGATATTTTTTGCGTTTGTAGTGGTACCGGGATACTTTATAAGTCAAAGGACACTATAATATTATCCAAAAAAATCACCCCAATCTGCACATATAATACAAATGCTATAAAAATCATGTTTATGACATGATAATTACATCTTTATACTTTACAAATACAGAAAAAGCTGTTAAACTATAGACAATGACAAAAAATTAACAAAGTAGAGGTCGGTGAATTTCTGTATGCATAAGTATGAGAACATATCAGCTCCCGTAATAAAACGCCTGCCGAGATATTATCGTTTTCTTGGAGAGCTTATGGATAACGGGATAACACGAATATCCTCAAAGGAACTGTCTGCAAAAATGGGGCTTACAGCGTCACAGATAAGACAGGATCTTAACTGTTTCGGAGGATTCGGACAGCAGGGCTACGGCTATTCCGTAGAAGGACTTTATAATGAAATAGGTCATATTCTGGGACTTGACCATAGTTACCGTACAATACTGATAGGTGCGGGAAATTTAGGAAAAGCAGTTGCCACACATATGTCTTTTGAAAAAAGAGGCTTTAAACTTGTGGGGATATTCGATAACGATAAGTCAAAGGTCGGAAGTGTGATAAGGGATATAGCAGTGACTGATCTTGATGACCTTGAAGATTTCTGCAAGGATAATGCCGCAGATGTAGCGATTTTCTGTGTTCCGAAATATGCAGTTGCCTCGATTGCAGACAGACTTTATAAGTTAGGAATAAGAAATTTCTGGAATTTCAGTCATTATGACCTTTCAGTACGTTACGATGATATTATAGTGGAGAATGTTCATCTTAATGACAGTCTTATGATACTCTGCTATAAAATATCTGATGCCCATGATGAACCGGAAAATGATCAAAGGAACAATAAGTCTTGAAAAACGGAAATAATAAAACTATCATAATTAATATGAAACCTCCGGAAAATACGAAAAAAGAGCCGACGCTTTGGCAAACACTTCTTGATTCTGTGATATTTTGTGTATGTGCGGTGCTTATCGGTATAATGACGGGTGCGGCAGATGCATTTTTCGGCATAGTCCTGCTGAAAGTGACGGATATAAGAACTGCCTATCCGCTGATATTCATACCGTTTCTTGCTTTAGCAGGGCTTTTGATATATTTCATGTATGACCGTTTCGGAAAAGAAGTATCTCAGGGAATGAACCTGATATTTGAAAGGGCACAAAGCAAGGCTAAAACAATAAAACTGCGTCTTATACCTTTTGTAACCATAAGTACATGGATAACACATTTATTCGGCGGAAGTGCCGGAAGAGAAGGTGTTGCGGTACAGATAGGAGGTACTCTGGGAAGTTTTGTTTCACAGAGAATAAGACTAAGTAATAAGAATTCGGCAAAGATACTCACAGTCACAGGTATGGCGGCAGGCTTCAGCGGACTTTTTCAAACACCGATAGCGGCTGTATTTTTCGCAGCAGAGGTGCTTTCAGCCGGAAAACTTGAAATATCTGCACTTTTGCCTACACTCATAGCGTCCTATACTTCATATCATGTTTCGTCATTTTTAGGACTTGAAAAATTCACTGTTTCCTCAGATATAGATTTTCATATCTCTCAGGAAACACTTTTACCGTTTTGTATAGCGGCAATATGTTTCGGTCTTATAGGCGGAGGCTTTGCACTTGCACAGAAAACAGCAAAGAAGCTTTTTAAAAAGTATATAAAAAATCCTTATCTTCGTATTGCTGTAGGAGGAATTGCTGTAAGCGTATTTTCTCTTATTCTTTATAAGGGAAGATACAGCGGTCTTGGAACGAATATAATTTCCGCTGCTTTCAGCGGAGGGGAGATATATTACTGGGATTTTGCCCTGAAATTTATTTTTACAGTTGTAACTCTTTCTGTAGGCTTTCAAGGGGGAGAAGTTACCCCGCTTTTTGCGATAGGTGCATCACTCGGAGCGGTACTTGCAGGACTTTTCGGAATGCCGGTACTTATTTTTGCGGCATTAGGATATTGTGCGGTATTCGGTGCGGCAACAAATACTCTTATTGCTCCCATGTTCATAGGGGCGGAGGTTTTCGGTTATAAATATATGCCGTTTTTCTTTGCGGTGTGTACCATTGCATATATGTTCAACGGAAACAACAGTATTTATACTTTACAAAAGAGAGAAACAGATGTTTCAAATATCATTAAGTTTTTAAAATAAGAATAATTTACCCTCCGTATTCATACGATGTATAAAAATGTTTTTGGTGTGAATACGGAGGATTTTTTATGGAAAACCGGCTTATAATACTTATCTGTGCTGTTGTTATTATAACTCTTACAATAATTCATTTTATAATGGGTTCTGTACACCCTTTAAGGAGTGCATTTGTTTCCCTTGTTCCCGGACTTGCTGCACTCGGCTGTGTAGATTTTACATCAATTTATACAGGTGTATTCATACCTTTAAGTCCGCTCACACTTTCAATTTCAGCAGTGCTTGGTATTCCGGGGGTTACCTGCCTGCTTATTCTCCGTCAGATACTCTGATAAAGACAAGGAAATCAATTTTCAAAAAAGCATAATCATTCTAAGAATCGAAGTGTACCTGTCATTCTGAGCAAAGCGAAGAATCTTTTAAAACCCCTCCGCCTCGCTTACGCTCGGCACCTGTCTCGCCTGCCGGCTCGGTCGGTGCTGCTGCTTCGCAGCGGTGTCCACTGGAC
>OMZF01000089.1 GCA_900315465.1 uncultured Eubacteriales bacterium
TACAAAAGTATTTCTTGACCCCTCCGCCGCCGTGCCGGCGGGCAGCGAGCCGCTGCCAGAGGGGTTAAAAAGTTAGTAATGCCAGTTTTTGGAATAGCAAAGTAAAGCCGGACAGCCAAACTCCACACTCCAAATTCCAAACTCCACACTAATCAGTAAATGCAAACTTATTTACATCGAACAGACCGCAGTCTGTAATTCTCAGTTCAGGAATAACGGGCAAAGCCATAAATGAAAGTGTGATGAACGGGTCAATTTCACTGTTGACACCCATTTCATAAGCCTTTTCTATAACTGATGAAAGTTCGGGTATAAAAGCATCGGCAGTTTTCAGACTCATAAGACCGCCAAGACGTAAAGGAAGTTCACCTATAACCTTATTATCCTGAATTATGACATATCCTCCGCCTATTTTTTTTAGCTGATCCACCACCGCAGCCATGTCACTGTCATTATCACCTACTACCACTATATTATGACTGTCATGTGCAACAGTAGAGCCGATTGCACCATGTTTAAGACCGTAACCCTTTATATATGCCGCTGCATGATTACCTGTTTTATGGTGACGTTCAACAACAGCAATTTTTCTGATAGTACCGTCATCAAGTCCTTTTTTTATTTCCTCAGCGGTATATGAAAGATTCTGAGTTATGATCTGCTTGTTTACAATACCGATAACGCTGTATACATCTCTTTCCGGGATAATAAAATCATCATCCGAAATATAAGCACTATGTACATCATCAATAAGTGCATTGTTATAAATTCTTTTTGGAGGAGTGATTTCTTCAACAGGTATTCCGTCCTTATACACAGACAGAATATTCATTTTTTCAATATCATCTGTTATAACAATATCTGCTTTATATCCGCAGGCTATCGCTCCGATATTTTTAAGTCCGTATATTCTTGCGGCATTTATGGTTGCAATTTTTATAGCATCGACCGGCTTCATTCCGAGTGCGATACTCATACGGATATTCTGACTTATTGTTCCCTCACGTCTTATATCTGCAAGGTGCTTGTCATCCGTACAGAATGCAAGATTTGATATATCCGTACCCTCTCTTACTATACCTTTTACTATATCCTCAAGATTTCTGCTTGCCGAACCCTGTCTTATAAGTACAGCCATTCCTGTGCGGAGTTTTTCTCTTGCCTCTTCAAAACTTATGCTTTCGTGGTCGGTGTCAACTCCTGCACTGACATAAGCATTAAGTGCCTTTCCTGTACCCATAGGAAAATGTCCGTCAATTACCTTGCCCGAAAAGCCTTCAAGCTTATCTATTATCTTACTGTCCGCTGCAAGCACTCCCACACTGTTCATCATTTCACCAAGTCCGAGTACATTCGGATGATCTCTGAAAGGTATAAGATCCTCAGCCTCCAGCACAGCTCCGGAATGTTCATACGGTGTACACGGAACACATGACGGCAGCATTACATAATAATTTATCGGAGATCTTTCGGCAGCTTTGATTATTTCTTTTAAAGCTACTGTGCCTCCTACATTTACTATTTCGTGAGGGTCTGTAATAATTGTGGTTGTACCTTTTTTCAGTTCCTCCATAGCATAAACTTCGGGCGTAACCATAGACGATTCAACATGAACGTGTGAATTTATAAATCCCGGTACAGCATATTTTCCCCCTATGTCGATTTCCTTTTCACCGCTGTATTCTCCTATACCTACGATAACACCATCCTGTACGGCTATATCACCGCTTATTATTTCCGAAGTAAACACATTTACTATTTTTGCATTTTTAATAACTAAATCAGGCTTTTTCTTCATCATAGCAGCCATGATAATATTTTTTCTGTTCATTTTTTAGTCCTCCTGTATTTGTCACCAACAAGACCCCGCTTTGAAACAAAGCAGGGTCAAAACAATTTTATTTATATAATTCAGAAGAAAGATATCTTTCACCTGTGTCGGGAAGTATAACAACAATATTTTTACCTGAATTTTCAGGGCGGCGTGAAATTTTAAGTGCCGCATATAAAGCCGCACCGCCTGAAATACCTGTCAGTATACCGTTACTGAAAACTTATAAAAACAACTTTTATGTTCCATTCCTTGTTCACTGTGTCCATTTTTGATAATAAATCTACTCATGTTTGATATGACACTCCAA
>OMZF01000096.1 GCA_900315465.1 uncultured Eubacteriales bacterium
ACTACTTCGATACCCATTGAGCGGGCTGTACCTGCGATCATTGAGCAAGCTGCTTCGATTGTTGCAGCATTAAGATCAGGCATTTTTGTTTCTGCGATCTGTCTTACCTGCTCCTTTGTGATCTTGGCAACCTTCTTCTTGTTCGGTTCACCTGAAGCTGTTTCGATGCCGCACGCCTTCTTGATAAGAACGGCTGCGGGAGGAGTCTTTGTTACGAATGTGAACGAACGGTCTGCATATACTGTGATAACAACAGGAATAATAAGACCTGCGTCCTTCTTTGTACGCTCGTTGAATTCCTTTGTGAACGCACTGATGTTTACACCGTGCTGACCTAATGCAGGGCCAACCGGTGGTGCCGGAGTAGCTTTTCCGGCAGGTATCTGAAGCTTAATCAAGCCTGTTACCTTTTGAGCCATTTTAAATTGCACCTCCAAAATTCGTGGTAAATGTCGGAGCGATTAATATTTTCGCTTCCTCCCACGAGGGAATGAATCCCTCTATAATAACGGTTTCCCGCTATTAACACTTTTCATCCTCAGTCCACTGCCTCAACATCTGTTGCAGGAAGCTCTGCGGATATTTTGCGTCCGAACATATTTCCTATGACGGTTACGCTGTTGTTTGCCTCGTCAACTGATTCGACGACGCACACCGGATCTTCAAACGGACAATACGCTCCGATAACACGAACCGTATCCCCCTCTTTGAATTTTGATCTGAAGCCTACATCAATTTCCTCTGTGTCTGCTTCAAGTCCCAGCTCTCTGACTTCTTCATCAGATAAACCCGGAGGAGAATTATGAACTGTTACTTCTGCTATCTTTTCGGTAGCATTCATAGAATTCAGTCCTACAAAGCCCGTGCATCCACGCACAGACCTGACAATATTCTGATTGTCATCGGTCATTATCATCTTGATGAAAACATAACTCGGAAAGAGCTTGTATTCGGTGATCACCTCGGTATCTTCCTCGATATATTCACCGTCTTCATCCTTTTTGTACTTGCCGTCTTTGTCCTTTACACGTTTTTTAACGATCTCACGGACTTTTTCAACGGGGATGACAATATCCTTGAACTGATCCTGCAGTCCTATGTTCTCTACTTTTTGTTTAAGTGTTGTGAGTACCTTATTCTCGTATCCGGAATATGTGTGTACGATATACCATTTTGCAATTGCAGCAGCTTTATCAGATTCTGCAGCTGTTTCGCTGTCAAATACATCTGCTGTCAGCTCGTTTGACATAGTATCTCCTCCGTATACAGAATTCTTACGCAACATGCATCAAGAAACCAAGCAGAAAATGAAGTCCTGCGTCAAGAGCGGTTATTACTACTCCGACAATTATCATTGCCACCAGTACAATACCCGTGTTCTTAAACGTATTCTTCGGCGTTGGCCATACGATCTTATTGATCTCGCTTTTGATATCACGGAAAAATTTCGAGATACTTTTACCGATTCTCTTAAAGATATTCGGCTTTTTCTCGGGCTCTTTTTTCTTAGCCATTTTTCAACCTCCGTTCAATCACTTTGTTTCCTTGTGCAGAGTATGTTTTTTACAAAATCTGCAGTACTTGTTCATCTCGAGTCTGTCGGGATCGTTTTTCTTGTTTTTCATTGTGTTGTAGTTGCGTTGTTTGCACTCTGTGCAGGCTAGTGTTATTTTTACTCTCATGTTCGGCACCTCCCGGTATTTCGGAATAATTTAGCCTCCCTCAAAAAAGGCACAAAAAAATAAACCTCACTTGAGGTACTACTACTATACCATACCCCAAGTGAGTTTGTCAAGTATTTTTTACATTTTTTTACCTTGCACTGTTAAGATCATCTGCAATATAGTTATGTGTCTTTTTAGGCTTTTCGGCTTTTATATTTTTTCCTCTGAGTTTTCTTGCTGCCTTTGCAACTTTTTTATCCGTATCGGAAAATGCACCAATAAGCTTTTCAAATTTTTCGTCACTTTCAACGGAATTAAGCAGATCATAAGTTATTATTCCCTTTGTATCCAGATCTCCTGAATTATAAAGCGATGCAAGCATTTCAGAAATCTTACCCAATTTATCTGCTGATGCATTATTTACCATTTTGCTGAATTTCGGCACAATTTTTTCTTCTGCGAAAGTAATACCTCTGAATTCCTCGTAATGTGCCATTTCGTATGCAATTTCATCTTTAAGCTCAGGGAAGTATGCCACCATTCTGTTAGCGAGGAAAAGCGGATCAACACTTCCATCGCTGTCCTTTTTCTTTTTCTTTTGTTTTTGTGCAGCTGCGACCTGTTTCGGAGTTTTAACTGTTTCCGAAAAATCATCGCCTATACTTTCGGCTTCCTTTGAACCGTCTGTCTCGGGATCAAAAAGCCATGTTGCGATTATCTTCCAGCTGTTGTCAGGTTCTCCGCCACTCACCCCACAGGAACGAAGCACCATCCTCTTATCGGAATATGTATACATTATACTATATGCAATATCCCCCACAAAAAGAGCAGTTTTTTCCGTGTCAGACTGTGCCACCGGTTCTCTTTTATACCCTTTGGCTGAAACAGTATTTTCAAATTTTCCTGCAATTATTTCAAAAGCATTATTTATATCCATTTCCTTGTTCCTTTCTTGATCAGGATATTACGATTATAACACATACTTTTCAATATTTCAATCAGTAACTTTGAAAATGACTGCCGGGGCTGTCAAAAAGCCGCAGCAGTCATTATTTAACAATAATTGCACATTGCTGATCATCAATTGAATATCGTCTGCATTTTGTCGAGGGCATCCTCTATGGCATTCATAGCCCTTGAAGTCATTGACTTGGTTTTTTTGTTATCCTTAAGCAGTGCGGAACTTACAAGCCCTACCATTATGCCCGCCGCCATTCCTGTGCCTATTCCCTTGAACATCGCACTTGTATTTTTTGACATTACCCATAACCTCCATAATTCTATTATAGTTTCCATATTATTGTTCCCTTCGTTCGACTATATATTCCTGTTTATGAAAATCTTTTTCCTGCATTATTATATACATTTCTTCAAAGATTTATAAGCAGGAACATAAATATTTTTATTTTTTGCCCTTTATTATAAAAAAATTATTTTATTTCGTAAATTATTATTGATAAAATTACTTTACTGTGATAAAATGAATATAAATCAATTTATAAAATACCCATTATTGTGTATTTTAACAATTCAATAAAATAGGAGGCAAATCAACATGGTCAAACATATAGTCCTGTGGAAAATCCGTGATGATGACCGTAAACAGCAGAATATTGATCAGATGATCGATATGCTTACCTCTCTTGTAGGTAAAGTTGAAGGTCTTGTCAGCATGGAAATGGGTTATAATTTTAACACCGGCTCAGATTACGATGTAGTGCTTTATGCTGCTTTCAAAAACAGTGCAGCATTGAAATACTACCAGAACCACCCCGAACATTTAAAATGCAAAGATTTCATCGGCAGTATAAGTGTCGGAAGAACAGCAGCTGATTATTTCTTTGAAGAAGGAAAAATAGTTGCACGTCCGTTTGACGAAGTTCCCGATGCACCGGAAAATAACGACCTTCATGCAGCTGTTCAGGCAGCAATGAAAATGTCAGAGGGTACACCTCCGAAAATTTCTGTTCCCGATCTGTCAGAACAGACACCGGTCAAAGACGACCTTCAGGAAGCTGTTAAGGAAGCAATGAAGATGTCGGAAGGAACACCGCCGAAAATATCAGTTCCGGATATACCGGCTGCTCCCATAGCACCTCCTCCGGCTCCCGTTCCGGTTGCTCCTGCAGCACCCCCTCCGGCTCCAGTTCCGGTTGCTCCTGTAGCACCTCCTCCGGCTCCCGTTCCGGTTGCTCCTGTAGCACCTAAATCAGAGCGTGTTGAAACAATAACAGAAAAGAAAGATATATTCGGCAAAAAGAAACTCGATGTTCAGGTAACACCTCTTGAACAGAGAAGTGACACATGGACTTGTCCTGTTTGCGGAAAAGTA